>CAZACC010000265.1:0-1064 GCA_964483545.1 uncultured Lachnospiraceae bacterium | reverse complement strand
AAGAGGTTTATGGAGGACGTATTTCTAAAGCTCAATGAGCAATACCCCGCCATTTTAATAACCGGACCAAGACAGGTCGGAAAGACCACCATGCTGCAAAAGCTCATGGAGCTTGAGGGTAGGAATCGACACTATGTTTCCCTAGATGATTTAAATGTAAGAGCATTGGCCAAATCTGATCCTGCTATGTTCTTTCAAATTCATCAACCCCCAGTATTTATTGACGAGGTGCAATATGCCCCCGAGTTATTTACCTATATTAAAATAAGTGTGGATCAGAACCACCGCCCCGGCGATTTTTGGATGACTGGCTCACAGTTATTTAAACTGATGCATGGTGTGCAGGAGTCTCTGGCAGGGAGAGTGGCGTTATTGCATTTATCACCGCTGTCACAGCATGAGATTTATATGGGACCGCCGGGTGCATTCAACTTGGACTTTGCAACTTTACAGAAAAGGCAGGCAGCTATTCCTGCCGTAACTACGCCTCAAATATTTGAGCGTATCTTTTTAGGAGGAATGCCAGCACTTGTCAGCAAAAAATATGATGACTGGGATTTTTTCTACTCCAGCTATTTAAGCACTTATTTGGAGCGTGACGTCAGGGAACTGTCCGGCTCCATAGACTCGCTTAAGTTTTTGAATTTTATTACTGCTGTGGCGGCAAGAACTTCTCAGATGATGAATTACAAAGGAATTGCCGATGACTGCAATATTGATCAGGTAACGGCAAAAAGTTGGCTTAAAATTTTGGAAACACTAGGGATTGTTTTTTATTTGCACCCCTATTCAAATAACGTTCTCAAAAGAACTATCAAAACCCCAAAGCTGTACTTTTATGATACCGGGTTGGTATGCTACCTCACCAAATGGAGTAGCGCAGAAACCGCAATGAACGGTGCAATGAATGGTGCACTTCTTGAAAACTATGTGGTAAGCGAAATACAAAAAAGCTATCAGAATATTGGTAAGGAATCCTATCTCTATTATTATCGAGATAAGGATGCAAAGGAAATTGATCTGTTGATGGAGGGTGATGGTCAGCTTTACCCCATTGAGATCAA
>CAZACC010000264.1:0-1113 GCA_964483545.1 uncultured Lachnospiraceae bacterium | reverse complement strand
AGGAAAGAAGGAATGAAAATGAAACAGAATACAGAAGCACAGACACCCATTACAAAGGCAACAAAGTTCTTGTTGGATTTTATGTTCTACTGCGGCATACTGGTATGCGTGACACTACCATTGACCATTAGAGCCATTGCACCGTACTATGACAAGTTCGAGGAGTTCTATTTACAGGCGGTAATCTTGTATTTTATTGATGGGGTACTGGCAGTGTTGCTGGTGAATGAACTTCGAAGGATATTCAAAACGGTATTGAATGATGATTGTTTTATTAAGGAGAATGTAGTCAGTCTGCAGAGAATGGGAAACTTCGCATTTACAATCGCAGCGGTTTCGACAGTTAGGATGGTCTTCTATATTACGCCGGCAATTCTGGTCGTTATACTTGTATTTATTATTGCAGGAATGTTCAGCAAGGTGCTGTCACAGGTGTTTGACAGGGCGGTTGCCTATAAGCTTGAGAACGACCTGACGGTTTAGGGGGGAACACATATGGCAATTATCGTGAATTTGGACGTAGTCATGGCACAGAGGAAAATCGGGCTGACAGAGTTAGCCGAGAGGGTTGACATTACCATGGCAAATCTGTCTGTACTGAAAAATAATAAGGCGAAAGCAATGCGATTTTCTACACTGGAATCAATCTGCGAGGCATTAAACTGCCAGCCTGGAGACATCTTAGAGTATCGTAAGGAGGAAGAGTAATATGGAAGTCAAGTCGACAGTACAATTGAATCAAAGCGTGATATCAGAAACAGATCTGCGTATCAATCATGTTCGTGACCACTTCAGTCAAATAGCTATTGCAACCTTTATTTATGCAGTATTCTATACATTTTGTCTTTATAAAAATCTGGTTGGAGTCACATTCCCGTTCTTTGTAGCAGGCACCTACGGATATCTGCTGTATTGTATGAAGCAGCTGGACATTCAGGAAAAGAAGGACACAGTTTTTTACATAGCGGCCTCGGTGCTGCTTGGTGTTTCAACATTTTGCACAGATTCTTTGCCGATACAGTTTTTTAATTTCTGTGGTATTTTACTTCTAATCGGAAGCTTTATGATTCATCAGATTTACGAGGATGGTAAATGGGATTTTTCGAAGTATCT
>CAZACC010000263.1:0-1172 GCA_964483545.1 uncultured Lachnospiraceae bacterium | reverse complement strand
CCTGATTCAAAGGCAATCAGGGAACCCTGCTTACGGTACTGGATATCTCCTTTATAAGGACCATATTCATCAAATATAGTATTAATGATGCCATTTCCCTTGGTATCTGTCATGAATTCACCACGGTATCCGATTAGGCCACGCGCTGGGATAGAAAACTCCAGTCTAGTGTAGCCTCCTGAGATCGGAGACATATTCTGCAGCTCACCCTTACGCTGTCCTAGCTTTTCGATTACATTTCCTGTAAATTCATCAGGGACATCAATGTATGCCAGTTCCATAGGCTCCATTTTCTTTCCTCTAGAATCTGTTTTGTATAGAACTTCAGCCTTGCTAACAGAAAATTCATATCCCTCACGTCGCATATTCTCAATCAGTACGGACAGATGCAGCTCGCCACGTCCAGATACCTTGAAGCATTCTGTCGTATCTGTTTCCTCGACACGCAGACTGACATCCGTATTTAATTCTTTGAATAGTCTGTCACGCAGATGTCTGGAAGTGATATATTTGCCTTCCTGACCTGCAAGAGGAGAATCATTGACCATGAAATGCATGGCAATGGTTGGTTCTGAGATTTTCTGGAATGGGATCGCAACAGGATTCTCAGGAGAGCAAAAGGTATCACCGATATGGATGTCTGCAATGCCAGAAATCGCCACGATAGAACCGATGCTGGCTTCTTTGACATTTACTTTATTCAATCCATCATATTCATATAGGGCACTGACTTTTACTTTTCTGGATTTTTCAGGCTCATGGGCATTTACAATGACAGCATCTTGATTCACTTTGATGATACCGTTGTCAACTTTGCCGACACCGATACGTCCGACATACTCATTATAATCAATCGTGCTGATTAGTACCTGTGTTCCTGCCTCCGGATCACCCTTGGGTGCAGGAATATAATCTAATATTGATTCAAAGAGTGGAACCATATCCTTTCCAGGCTGTTCATAATCTAGACTCGCATATCCGTTTTTAGCAGACGCAAATATAAATGGGCAGTCCAGCTGTTCCGCAGAGGAATCCAGATCCATAAACAGTTCCAGCACCTCATCCACTACCTCTGCAGGACGAGCTTCTGGTCTGTCAATCTTATTTACACATACAATCACAGGCAGCTTGAGGGCAAGTGCCTTCTTCAGTACGAACTTGGTCTGAGGCAT
>CAZACC010000262.1:0-1182 GCA_964483545.1 uncultured Lachnospiraceae bacterium | reverse complement strand
AACCTCGCACTTTCTACTTTAAAACAGAACGGTCTGAAAAAATTGTTGCAAGAATATAAAAATGTAGCAGAAAAAATATCAGTTCCGTTAATCAAGTAACCAATCAATTAAATTCAAAACCTTGATTCCATCATAAGAATTGATATAATTCCTATCCATTGATAACACGATTTTTTCATAATTGTCTGAAATCATTCTGAGCGGTCTTAACTCTCTTTCGCGGGTTTCCGGCACCTGCATACTCTCTGTTACCTGAATATACAATTTATCATTTGGCTTTTCTGCCAAAAAATCAATCTCTGTTTCCCCAACTTTTCCAATATATACACGATAATCTCTACGGATCAATTCAAGGAATACAATATTTTCAATAATATGACCACGGTCTGCATCTCTATAACCTAGAAGCATATTACGGAACCCCATATCGATCATATAATTCTTTCCTAATGTTTTGAGCAGCTGCTTTCCTTTTACATCGTAACGTCCAACGGAATAGAATACAAAGGCATCACAAAGCATATTGATATATTTATCGACTGTCTTTCCCGCAATGTTTTTTCCTTTTGTTTTTTGAAAATCCCTTTCATTTGACAGAACATTTCCTATACTGTTCGGTGATGTGACACTTCCTATGTTAGAACTCAAAAACAGCACTATTTTTTGTAGTGTGCTTTGGTCTGCACCACTGTTTCTCTGTAAAATATCGCGCAAAACAACTGTGGAGTATATCCCTTCCAATGCCTGATTACTTCTTTTTTCATTAAACTGATACTCTCTGAGAATCGGCATTCCTCCAAACTGTAAATACCTCTGAAACTTTTCTTCCTGCGTAATTGCTTGACCAAATTCGTAAAAGGTTAGAAACTCATTGTACGAAAGTGGTAGCATACGAATCTCCACATATCTGCCTGAAAGCAATGTTGAAAACTCTGTCGATAGCAAATATGCATTAGAACCCGTTATATAAATATCTATATCAAAATCCAAACGAAATGATTCTATTGCCTTTTCCCAATGCTCCACTACTTGAAGTTCATCAAAGATTAGATAGGTTCTCCCTGTTTTTGCAATGCGTTCACAAACATAATCATAAAATGAAAGATAATCCGTCAGTTTGCTGTAACGCAAAGACTCAAAATTTATATGAATAATGTTAGTATCCTGTACACCATTGTCGAG
>CAZACC010000261.1:0-1212 GCA_964483545.1 uncultured Lachnospiraceae bacterium | reverse complement strand
GAATCCGATGAAAGGATGGTGGTTTCGCCGTGAGAAACCCGTTAGCAGATAAAGTAGTTGATATTAAACCATCAGGGATTCGTAAATTTTTTGATGTAGCAAATGAAAGAAAAGACGTCATTTCGCTCGGTGTCGGTGAACCTGATTTTGACACTCCTTGGCATATTCGCGATGAGGGTATCTATTCATTAGAGAAAGGACGTACATTTTATACATCTAACTCTGGACTGATGGAGCTGCGAGAGGAGATTCGCAGATATCTGGATCGCAGAGTACATGTACAGTATGATCCCCAGAAAGAGATTTTGATTACGGTTGGTGGAAGTGAAGCTATCGATATCGGACTTCGTGCCATGGTAAATCCAGGTGATGAGGTATTAATCCCTCAGCCAAGCTATGTGTCATATGAGCCATGTGCCATTTTAGCAGGAGCAAAGCCAGTCATCATAGAATTAAAGAATGAAAATGAATTCAGATTAACAGCAGAAGAACTATTGGCGGCGATTACTCCTAAGACCAAGATTTTAGTGCTGCCATTTCCGAATAATCCAACTGGAGCAATCATGACGGCAAAGGATTTGGAAAAGATAGCAGAGATCGTTATCGAGAAGGATTTGTTTGTGATATCAGATGAAATATATTCTGAGCTGTCATATCAGGGAGATCATGTAACGATCGCATCCTTCCCTGGCATGAAAGAAAGAACAATCCTAATCAATGGATTTTCAAAGGCTTATGCTATGACAGGCTGGAGACTTGGTTATGCATGTGGACCAGAGGCAATTATCCAGCAGATGATTAAGATTCATCAGTTTGCTATTATGTGTGCACCGACAACCAGTCAGTATGCTGCGATTGATGCACTCAAAAATGGTGATGATGATGTAGCAAGGATGAGAGAATCCTATAATCAGCGCAGGAATTATTTGATTCACACATTTAAAGAGATGAACCTCCCGTGCTTTGAACCGTTTGGTGCATTTTATGTATTTCCTTGTATTCAGGAGTTTGGAATTTCCTCTGATGAGTTTGCATTTCGCCTGTTAGAGGAGGAAAATATAGCTGTTGTTCCAGGAACTGCATTCGGAGATTGTGGAGAAGGCTTTTTGAGAATTTCATATGCATATTCTTTGAAGAAGTTAAAATTAGCAATGGAGAGAATTGATCACTTTATTACAAAGTTAAGGAATGAGAAATAATGAACATTGTATT
>CAZACC010000260.1:0-1212 GCA_964483545.1 uncultured Lachnospiraceae bacterium | reverse complement strand
ACTTTATCTGCTAACGGGTTTCTCACGGCGAAACCACCATCCTTTCATCGGATTCGTGTTTCTCAATAATCGTACCATGATCCTTATATTTCTTCAGTACAAAATGTGTTGCTGTACTGATGACAGATTCCAGTGTGGAAAGCTTATCAGATACAAAGCTGGAAACCTCTTTTAATGTTTTTCCCTCCAATGTAACTAATAAATCATAACCTCCCGAGATCAGATACGTTGCCGTAACCTCTGGATACTTATAGATTCTCTCTGCAATCGAATCAAATCCATGACCGCGCTGCGGTGTAACACGCACCTCAATCAGTGCTGTTATTCTTTCATTTGTGACTCTATCCCAGTCTATCAATGTATGGTATCCACAGATGATTCCTTCTTCCTCCATCTGTGCCATCTGCTCAGCAACCGCTACTTCGTCCTCGCCTAGCAGGATTGCCAGCTCCTTCAGATCGATTCTACTGTTCTTCTCTATAAATGTTAATATCTTTTCCCTGATTTCCATGTTCTATCTCTCCATTCTCTTATAGTTTATATAATTCATCAGATTTCGGTGGTTCCAGAAAACGCTTCTCATCTTCGTTAATTAAAACCCTGTCATTTCCAGTCGTCACCTTACCGATTACAGTTGCTTTGATACCTGTTTTCTCTATGGCTCGTACCAGATCGTACCCGTTATCTGCTGTCATCAGCATGGCTCCACTGGATATCAGTGCATATGGATTCAATCCATAATACTCACATATCTCTATTGTTTCCTGTTTCACCGGAATTTTCTTTAAGTCAATTTCCAGTCCGACGCCGGATGCTTCTGCAACTTCCCAGAGCGCTCCATAGATCCCGCCCTCTGTAACGTCATGCATAGCACTAACGCCAGACTTAACGGCGATGGCGGCCTCTGGCACTACCGACAGATACTGTCCGAAGCCCTTTGCCGTCTCGATGAAAGACGGAGGAAATTGGTGAATCAACTCGCTTTCTTTTTCCTTTGCAATAATAGATGTTCCCTCGAGTCCTATCCACTTTGAAATAACAACATCCTGTCCAACTTTTGCACCTGATGTCGTAATCACTTTATCTTTCTTTACCTTACCCACACCTGTCACGGTAATGATTGGCTGATTTACAGCCCTTGTGATCTCTGTATGCCCACCTATCGTCTGGATATTCAGTTCGGCACATACGGACTCTACCTGTGCCATCATT
>CAZACC010000259.1:0-1218 GCA_964483545.1 uncultured Lachnospiraceae bacterium | reverse complement strand
CAGGCACTGTCTTATGAAGCGCAGCTTCGATATAAGGAAAATAAGGTTCGTAATAATCTAATTCATATAGGGAAGTTTGAGTCAGAATTAATTGACAGCATTATGGATCCGATGATAGGCATGCAAGAGAAAGACACATGTGTCACAAATTCAAAAGGAGAATTGCTGCAGGGCTTTCATTATCGAAACAAAGCACAGTTTCCAGTTGGATGTGATAAAGATGGTAATCTGATTACAGGATTCTATGCAGGTAGAACGCACAATATCATTTCAAATACAGACTGTGCTCTTGGTCTGCCGATGAATCAGGCAATCCTGGAAGCTGTGCTTTCTTATATGAGGAAGTGTCATGTTACCGCATATGATGAGACAGCAGGTACGGGACTGGTGCGTCACGTACTAATCAGAGAGGGCTTTCGGACTGGAGAAGTGATGGTATGTCTTGTGATCAATGGGAAGATGATACCAAAGGGCGAATTGCTGGTTGATCAGTTGAAGAAGGCTGTGGACGAGAAGACCTCACCATATAAACTGACAAGTGTGTCATTAAATCATAACCAAGAAACTACAAACGTAATCCTAGGAAATCAGACTGTCGTATTGTGGGGACAGCCCTACATTACTGATTATATCAAAGACGTGGTATTTCAGATTTCACCACAATCATTCTTTCAAGTGAATCCAATCCAAACAGAAAAGCTATACAATAAAGCTCTTGAATATGCACAACTTACAGGGAAGGAAATCGTGTGGGATCTTTACTGCGGGATCGGCACGATTTCACTTTTTGTAGCGAAGCAGGCAAAGCAGGTATATGGTGTGGAAATCATCCCGCAGGCGATTGAAGATGCAAAAAACAATGCCCGTCTCAATCATATTACCAACGCAGAATTCTATGTGGGTAAGGCAGAAGAAGTCCTCCCAGACTTCTACGAGAAGGCAGCAAAAACCGCCACTCCTGCCACCTGTGATGTAATCATCGTAGATCCTCCGCGCAAAGGCTGCGATGAAATCTGCCTGAACACCATGCTCAAGATGCAGCCTGACCGCATCGTCTACGTCAGCTGCGATTCCGCCACTCTCGCCCGCGATCTGAGGATACTGTGTGATGGAGGGTATGAACTGAAAAAGGTGCAGGCGGTGGATCAGTTTGGTCAGACGGTGCACGTGGAGACGTGCGTACTTTTGTCCCACAAAAATTCGTAAACATCTCCACCG
>CAZACC010000258.1:0-1241 GCA_964483545.1 uncultured Lachnospiraceae bacterium | reverse complement strand
GGGCTGTTTCGGGAAGAGCGTAAAGTCAAGAATGCTAATATGAATTAATGGAAGAACACTGCTATAAGGCATTCCTTTATTGAGCGAACTGAAATCGGTACATATGTAGTAGATAGAGCGTTCTGGCCAGTCATTTTGATTAACAACTTGCATTTCAATGTTTAATCGTTGATTACAGTTTAGCAGGATGGAAAGGTCTAGAATGACATCTTTATCATTGATGGTTGCTCCCAAGATAATGGGATTTGTGATATCAATGGTTTTGATTTCTTCATTTGAAATGTTTAGCAGGCTGCAGACCAGTCCACGAAGGACTTCTTCATTTTCCTGCAGGACGGCACGAAACATGTAGTCGTTAGTGAGTTTGTACTGGATGGCACCAGTGACTTTTTGAAATGCTACTTCATTTGCTTTCATATTTTCCTCTATTACTTCTCTATTTGCCATAGGCTTCCTCCTTGAGGTGGTGTGAGTTGAGGAAGATTTTAGACAGAGAGAGTTCTTCCTCTGGGTTGATGTGTTACTGATTTTCTTCTTGAAGTGGAATTATTGGCTGAAGTGCCTTGATATTTCCATGAGAGAATCTAGGATTCTCGTGGTGAATGAGTATATATTATCATGTAGATGAAGATAGTACAATATAATATTTATACAGGACAACATACAGGACAACAAGATTGCTCCATTAGTACTAATGAGTATTCCAAAACAGCAAGCACATTCCAGCATGTTTTTTGATGCTATCTGAACTGTTACAGAGTTTGGAATGTTTGGAAATTGAAAATGAAAAAGAGCACAAGGCTGAGGCTTTGCGCTCTTTAGTCTTTGAAATCCGAACTTAACTGCGATCATGCTGTGATGCATTCTCATATTTGGTAGTGGTTTGTTATTTGGATTGGTCGAATTAGCTTTGAGTAGACTTTTGCTTTACTGCTTCCACTTCTTCGACTGATATGTGTAAGAATTGAGCAATATCAGCGCAGGATCTACCATCGTTAAGAGCTGCTTCAATGGTGTGTGACTGTTGCTCCTTGGCGCCACGTTCAAGTCCCTGTTCAAGTCCCTGTTTAAGACCTTGTGTATAGAGAGAACGTTTGTCCATTTCATGTCGTTCGCGAGCTTCACATTGTTTGCGTACTTGTTCATCGCCAGTCAACGTATACATACTAAGGGCAGCTTGGTGTGCAGCTTCATCATTTTGAGCTAACATTTTAATCTCCTCCCATGTATTTGCTTTGAAG
>CAZACC010000257.1:0-1276 GCA_964483545.1 uncultured Lachnospiraceae bacterium | reverse complement strand
ACTACGACGATTGAGAAGCTCAAGGACTATGTATTCCATACGCCAGAAGATCCGCTGCGCAGTGTAGAATGTGTTGCACAGAGGTGTGAACTGATCAAAAAGAATCTGGAAATACTGAAGAAGCATTGATCAAAAGGGCGGATTTCAAGAGAAGGATGATTCAATATGGGCATATTTTATGATGAGACAAGACGGATTTTCAAGCTGGATACACCGAAATCCTCTTATATAATTGGAATCGTGGATGAGGAAAATTTCATAGGACATGTGTACTACGGAGAAAGACTGAATACAACGGATGTCGGGTATTTGATGCGACTGGAGGAGCCTCCGTTCGTGCCGAGCCAGAATAACAGGGATCGAGTTACATTTCTGGACAGCTTTCCGATGGAATACCCAGCAGCAGGCTTGGGCGATTTTAGGGAAGCATGTATAGAGGTCAGGACAGGAAGCGGAAATATAGGACTACAACTGAATTATGTAAATCATAAGATTTACCCAGGAAAGCCTAAACTTGAGAAGCTGCCTGCTACATTTGGTGACGAACAGGACTGTACGACACTGGAGATCTTATGTGAGGATCAGTTTCTACATTTACAGGCAGTACTCCTCTATACGGTATTTGAAGAACTGGATGTCATTACGAGAAGTGTCAGAGTGATGAATCAAGGTGGTACTCCGATTAATTTGACGAAAGTGCTGTCAGCCTGCGTGGATATGGACAACAAGGATTTTGAGATGATTTCTCTGCATGGTTCTTGGGCGAGAGAAAGACGGATACAGCGAAGAAGGATCGGCTACGGGAAACAATCTGTATCCTCCATGCGTGGAGAATCTAGTCATCAGGACCATCCATTTATGGCACTTGTGACAGAGCATGCGACTGAGGACAGAGGAGAGGTTTATGGGTTTCATTTTGTCTATTCGGGTAATTTTATAGCACAGGCTGAACTGAATCAGTTTGATATGGTGCGTGCTGTGATGGGAATTCATCCACATCATTTTTCATGGAAGTTAGAGAGCGGCACGGAGTTTACCGCTCCAGAGGTTGTGATGGTGTATTCTGCAGAGGGAATCGGGAAGATGAGCCGTACGCTGCATGATTTGTACCGAAAACATCTGATTCGTGGAGTATTTAAAGACTGTAAACGCCCAATTCTGATTAATAACTGGGAAGCAACATATTTTGACTTTGATACAGACAAGCTGCTCGCAATCGCACGTGAAGCTGCGAAGAACGGTATTGAGATGCTCGTCATGGATGATGGCTGGTTTG
>CAZACC010000256.1:0-1296 GCA_964483545.1 uncultured Lachnospiraceae bacterium | reverse complement strand
GGAGGTATGGAACATGATCGATTTAACGAGAAATGAACAGGCACTTGAGAAAAATATAGAAAAGGCAAAGGAAAAGAATATTATCATTCCGACCATTGCTCAGATGAAGAATCCCGATTTGATACCAGACGAGATCAAAGAGAAGCTGAAAAATGTTGGTCTGTGGGATGTCAATCCGTTGAATCTCTTTAGAATATCATGGAAGAATGAGCAAAAGGAAAGCGGAGGTCTATTTGGCGGCAGCAATTATATCGTACTTCCGTCAGAACTCACCGGTGTGAAGGCGAAGATCATCTGTTTGATTGGGAAATGGTTCCCGACAGGCTGTCATAAGGTTGGTGCTTCCTTTGGATGTCTTGTACCAAGACTGATCACAGGACAATTTGATACGACTCATCATAAAGCAGTCTGGCCATCTACTGGCAATTACTGCCGTGGCGGAGCATTCAACTCCAAGCTTTTAGGTGCAGAGTCCATCGCAATCCTGCCAGCTGAAATGAGCAAGGAAAGATTTGAATGGCTTCAAAGCATTGCAGGAGAGGTCATCGCAACCCCAGGCTGTGAGAGCAACGTAAAGGAAATCTTTGATAAGACCTGGGAGCTGAAGACAACGAGAAAGGATGTACTGATCTTCAACCAGTTTGAGGAGATGGGCAATTATTTATGGCATTATAATGTGACAGGAAGCGCAATAGCAGATGCCTATGAAGAAATGAAGCAGCCAGGCGACAGATTCGCAGGAGCAGTCTTCACATCTGGTTCAGCAGGCACAATGGCATCCGGCGATTATTTAAAGGAAAAATACCCAACTGCTAAGCTTGGTGTTGGTGAAGCACTGCAGTGTCCTACATTATTAAACAACGGATTTGGCGGACACCGAATCGAAGGCATCGGTGACAAGCATGTGCCGTGGATTCACAACGTAAAAAATACAGATTTAGTCATTGATATTGATGATGAGGACAGCCAGAAGCTGATTCGATTCTTAAATGAGCCAATCGGCAAAGAATATCTTGTAAAGGAGCTGGGTGTCAGTCCTGAATTTGTAGAGTATCTTAGCTACTTTGGCATTTCAGGGATTGCCAATATGCTATGTGCAATTAAGATGGCGAAGTACTATGAGATGACAGAGCATGATGTAATTGCAACTGTTATGACGGACTCTGTTTCTATGTACGGCTCTAGAATTAAGGAGCTGCAGGAGGAGAATGGTGCCTATACATCTACAATGGCCGCAGTGGACTATGCAAAGCACATTGCATCCATCAAGACTGACAATATGCAGGAGCTGACCTA
>CAZACC010000255.1:0-1309 GCA_964483545.1 uncultured Lachnospiraceae bacterium | reverse complement strand
CTTCACTGGAAGAACTGATGGCAGCAGGCGAGACCTTTAAGACAGCACTTGGTGATGACTACTATCCGATCGCAATGGGTGAGTATGACAGAATGATTTTTATGGTTTATTATCTGGAATCTGTATATGGAAAGGACTGGGTAGTAGACAACAAACTGAACTATACACAGGAAGAGATTGCAACAGGATTTGATTTCCTGAAGAAGCTGGAGGATGCACATGTCATTCCTTCTATCGAGACAATACTTGGAGACGGCGCAGCATCACTGGATAAAAATCCGAAGTGGATCGAGGGCAAATATGCCGGTATCTTCGAGTGGGATTCTTCCGCAGGCAAGTTCAAGGATGCACTATCAGAAGGCAATGAGATGGTAGTAGGTAATTATTTTGAAGATATGGGCGAGTTCCATGGTGGTTATGCAAAGGTTTCACTTGCATTTGCAATTTCAGAGACATGTGCACATCAGAAGGAAGCAGCGATGCTGATCAATTTCCTGTTAAATGAAGATGAAGGTATCAAGCTAATGGCTTCTGAGAGAGGTATTCCGCTCAGCCAGAATGGTTTGAAGGTATGCCAGGATAACGAATTATTAAATCCTATGGTTGTAGAGGCAAATGGCAAGGTACTTGATTGGGTTGACTTCAATCTGGATCCTAAGTTTGAGGATGCGTCTTTGAAGAGCTCTGACGGTGTATACTATGATGCGCAGGCGGGCTTCAGCTATGGTGATTATGATTCAAGTGAGGCAGCAGATGTATTGTTCAAGGGTATTGAAGATGTTTTAGCAAAATAAGAGGAATTGAATAGGAGCGCTTATGTCTATATCAGGATATATCGAGCATTTCCTTTCTTCTTATCAAAACTATCAGACATACTGGAACTATGAGGACGGTTGTGTGCTGATGGGCTGTAAACAGCTATATGAGGCTACGCAGGATAAAGCCTATCTGGACTTTGTCCTGCAATACCTAAAGCAAGTAATAGAACCTGACGGAAATATCAACAACTATGAATTGGGGAAATACAACATTGATAGTATTAATTCCGGTAAGGTTCTTTTTACTGCTTATGAGATAACGAAGGAAGAGAAATACAGATCAGCAATAGAGTTTATCATGAACCAGCTCAGGGAACATCCTCGTACCCAGTCCAGTAATTTTTATCATAAAGGTATTTATCCACGCCAGATCTGGCTGGACGGAGTCTATATGGCTCTGCCGTTTTATATGGAATACGAGACAAAGTATGGCGGAAAAGAGCATTACCATGATATTATGAATCAGGTTGAAAACGTTAGGAAGTTTTTGT
>CAZACC010000254.1:0-1315 GCA_964483545.1 uncultured Lachnospiraceae bacterium | reverse complement strand
AATGCTACGGAGCTAAGAAGAGCGACTCCTCCGTGGAAGAGCTGGTGACTAATTTATATCATTTTGCAATGAGCTACCCATTTCCAGAGCAGTGGCTGCTAAAATGCAAGGATGCCTATCAGCTAGATGACATCGGAAGTATTGAGGAACTGCCATGGATAGCGGATGTTATCCAAGACTTGCGGCAGACACTATCCGATATCCTGCAGCAGGCAGAGACTGCATTGGAGCTTTGTCTGGAGCCGGATGGGCCGCTAGCATATGAGTCGGCTATTCAAAACGATCTGGAACACCTAGAGGAACTGAGCGATTGTGTGACGTATCAGGCATTTTATCAGCTGTTCAATCATTTGGAGTATGCACGGCTTGGACGCATGAAAGCGGGAGACGGTACAGATCCAGAAAAAAAGGAGCTGGCTAAGGGCATCCGTGACCGCTATAAAAAGTTGATCGATCGTCTCAAAGAGCAGTATTTCTTTACATCCCCTGAACAGATGCTGAAGGATATGAGAATGTGCGGACGGCCAGTATCAGCATTGATCGACCTGACCTGCAGCTTTATGAAAGCCTATGCAGAGGCAAAACGGGAGAAAAATATCATCGATTTTAATGATATGGAGCATATGGCACTGGAAATTTTGTTGGAGAAAAATGAGACCAGTATCGCCCCCAGCAAAACGGCGATGGAGTACCGAGATTATTATACAGAAATTATGGTAGATGAGTACCAAGACAGCAATCTGGTACAGGAGTACCTGATTCGGAGCATCAGCAAAGAATCAGCAGGAGCATATAATGTCTTTATGGTGGGAGATGTCAAGCAGAGTATCTACCGTTTTCGTCTGGCACGCCCTGAGCTTTTTATGGAGAAATATGGAAGATATAAAATGATATCTCAGGACAGGAAACAGTACGAAAAACTGGACAAAGAATTAAAAAATAAGGTGAACGAAGGAGTAGATGCAGTCCAGAATATGAAATGGAGTGAGAATTCAAGTGAAGAAGAATCCACAGACCAGGATGGAAGCCAAGGAGTCCGCATCGACCTTCACAAGAACTTCCGCAGTCGCAGTCGTGTGCTGAATACAGTCAATATGGTGTTTTCACAGATAATGAGAAAAGAGATAGGTGGCATCGATTATGATGATGCAGCAGCCCTTTATTACGGTGCAGATTTCCCAGATGAGACGGACGAAACAAGCAAGACGGACGGAACAAGCAAGACGGACGGAACAAGTAAGACGGACGAAACAAACAAGACGGACGAAACAAACAAGACGGACGAAACAAGCAAGACGGACGAAACAAACAAGAC
>CAZACC010000253.1:0-1321 GCA_964483545.1 uncultured Lachnospiraceae bacterium | reverse complement strand
GTACGGAACAGGTTGGTTCCTTTTATTTTCTGTGTCAGTGCCAATGCGATTAAAAAAGCCAGCAGATTGATGGATACAATAGAAACTGCTGCAAACTTCAATGTAAACCAGAAAGCATTGGTGAACTTATCATCGGCAAAAATCTGGGCGTAATTGCTAAGTCCTACCCACTTTGCACTTGTTACGGTTTTAAACTTACAGAATGACAGATACAGACCCATGGCGAACGGTATTATAAATGCAAATGCAAATGCAATCACCGTCGGCAACACGAATATAGGAAAATACTTCTTTAATGTTTTCTGCATACGCTCTCTCCTTTTCTGACTCTTGGAATGCCAGAGACATCATATCTGTGCATCCTATTCATAATATAACTGTTTTTTCTTAAAATATGGGCAGTGGCTAGGCAAAGCCACTGCCCACTAAATATTATAACATAATATTCTTACTGGTTAAATCATAGTCGTAATTGCTTTTCACTTACTCCTAATACAATCGTTTGCTTTGCAAACTTATTGCTGAGCTGCTGCCTTTTCTGATGCCCACTCATCAATGAATAACTGCTTAACATCGTCCCATTCCATAGAACCTGCTGAATACTCTAGGAGAGCTGCTCCAAAGTCATCCTTGAATGTCTGGCTTGGGAATGATGTGAAGTTCCATGCTACGCTCGTTAATGAGCTGTCTGCCATATACTTGATTACTTCCTGTGCTAGAGGATCGGTCGGCTTCTCATCATCAGCAAATGTGTTGAAAGGAGCGATGAATCCAAGGTCATTTGTAACTGCTGCCTTACCTTCGTCTGAGCTGAATAACCACTCTACGAATGCGATTGAAGCTGCCTGATCTTCTGGCTTAACCTGGCTATTGATGCAGAAGAAGTTCTCAGTACCTGTGCAAAGTCCCTGTGTCTCCTCACCCTTAACTCCTGTGTAAATAGGTAAGAACTTAACATCTGTATCCTGAACTGTATTGCCATCTACGCCTGAAATCTGTCCCCAGCCCCAGTTACCGTTCTGTACCATAGCTGCTTTTCCAAGTGCAAACTCTGCCATAGAATCATCAACTGACTTGCTTCCAAGAAGACCTGCTTTCGTACATGAGTTATTAATATACAGATCAAAGATGTTTTTATAGTTGTCTGAATATGCGAACTCAATAGCGTCTGTGTCTGAGATGCCTTTGTCCTTGTACTCATAATATACAGGAACGTTTGCAAGATGTGTCTGCCATCTCCAGTCTTCACCAGGTGTTAATGATGTGGATGCGAATACACCTTCGATACCAAGATCTGCTGCCTTAGACTGCATATCTTCTA
>CAZACC010000252.1:0-1322 GCA_964483545.1 uncultured Lachnospiraceae bacterium | reverse complement strand
CGTGACAATAAAATGACAATAAAATTTTGTGGAAATGTAGGCACAACAGTCAAAACAGTACAAAAGTGAACTGATTTGAACGAAAAATAGGGCTTTAGGCACCACACAGCCAAAAGAAAATTAGGAGTTTGAATAGCAGCAACGAGTCTGGAAAGCCCTATAAATAGGGCGTTTCCGGACTTTTCTTTTGCCTCTGCTACTACTTTGCTACTAACCGCAACTATCCTTTTTCTTAGTTCTTATGTGGCTTATAGTAGAATTTAGTGACAATACAGCACATGTTTTTATGGCATGGCTGATATTAAAGTTGATATTAAACAATGTTTCGAATTGGCATTTGGATTACTTTCCCAGGTGCCTTTGTATCTCGCAAATACAGTATAGCTGAGTGCTCTGGCTGTTGCAATCAGAAAATATGTTTGGCTTATTTGCAACTTGAAACATTTATTTTGATGAAGCCGTAACGGCAGGAGGACGATTTATGTATTTTAAAGAACAAAACATTTTATTGTGTGCCATTGACCATGGATTTTCAACAATCAAGACACCACATTTTATATTCGACAATGGGGTTGAAGAAATTGGCACAGAATACTCACTTCTAGATGGCTTGGGTTTATTGGTAAAGGACATGGGTACAATGATTCGCTTTTATAGAGATGTGCTAGGATTTGAAATAAAAGAGAGCGAAGATACAAGAAATGTATATTTAGTTAAGGACAGCACATTGTTTTTGCTTTATGGACGAAAAGATTTTGAGGAAATCACAGGCAAGAAATATGAATATATGAAGGGATTAAATGGTCATTCGGAAATGGCACTTTATGTTGATACTTTTGAAGAAGTTGATATAGAGTTCAAGAATGCAATAAACAAAGGTGCAACAGCTGTACTTGAACCTACAACTGAACCTTGGGGACAGAGAACCTGTTATATAGCTGATCCAGAGGGAAATTTAATTGAGATAGGTTCATGGAATAAACCGTTCGAAAGCAAGCACGAATAAATTAGTTTGGCAATATCATCTAGGGTCATGTCTACTTTATTTATATAAACATACGAGTACATGGAAATGAGTCCATTGGCAAAACCGTAAAGGAGAACCTGGGCTTTTTTTTCATCTACATTTGGTAGTGTTTATTGCATAATAGAATTACGCAAAGTTGCAAAGCAAAAATGGACATTGTTGCATGTCCAAATTGGACATAATTGCAGAGCTTTATATCATGACTCTTTGGAACGGTGTTGCGCCTAAGTGGTAGCCACCAAAGGTGCTTGCGGAACTTACATCACGAACCGGATTTTCCAGTGCTGTTAAAACA
>CAZACC010000251.1:0-1325 GCA_964483545.1 uncultured Lachnospiraceae bacterium | reverse complement strand
ATATCTTCCGTCGGGAATCTTAAATACCTCGGAGGCTTCCTCGATGTCTTCGAGTTTCATTCCTTCGAGATCTACTCCGCTCTCATCGAAATACTCCCAAACCTCCTGCAGTGAATCAACAACTACCGCAAGGCAATCCTCTAAAAAGGCCTCTGCCTCTTCCAAATTATCAGCTACATTCTCATCAAAGAGTTTGCTTTGATTTTTCATAAATACATTCAATACTTCATCGTCATATTCGTGCATGGCGCAACCTCCCTCTATAAGTTTATTTTAACCCTAACAATATCAGACTACAACCCTAATTTTTGATATATGGAACAAATTTTTGCAATTGGAAATCCGAGGTGAACCAGATGCTAATATGATGCTTCTCATTCTTCTATATGCTCCTCTGGTACAAATATGCGAGCATTTACATTTTCTTTCATGGATTTGACTGCCTGCATAGCCTCCTGGCAAAACTGTTCCTGTGCGCAAATCGATTCCTTTCCTCTTTTATCAATTCTTTCATAGGTGCCGTCTGCTTTTAGCACCCTTGCTTTCATAGTATCATCCAACTGCACCTGCAGCAGATGCATGACCTTTTGCTTGAGTGCTTCCTCCTCGACTGGGAACATGATTTCCACGCGACGTTCCAGATTACGCGGCATCCAGTCTGCAGATCCCATGAATATCTTTTCCTTTCCTGCGTTCTGAAAATAGAAAATTCGGCTATGCTCCAGAAAATTACCTACGATAGAACGCACCCTGATATGCTCACTGATTTCAGGGATACCAACTCTCAGAGAACAGATGCCTCTGACAATCAAATCAATCTCCACTCCTGCATGAGAAGCCTCATATAACGCTTCTATAATGTCACTGTCACAAAGCGAATTGACCTTGGCAATGATTCTAGCCGGCTTTTTCTGCAATGCATTCTCGCGTTCCTTATTGATTAAATACAGACATTTGTCCTTGAGCCAGAGCGGAGCGAGTGATAGCTTATTCCATGATACCGGCTCTGAATAGCCTGACAGCATATTGAAAACTGCAGTTGCATCCTCTCCAATCTTTTCCGAACAGGTCAAGAGCCCAAGATCTGTATACAGCTTTGCTGTAATATCATTATAGTTTCCAGTACCGAGATGAACATATCTCCTGATGCCGTCTTCTTCATGTCTCACTACCAGTGTGATCTTGGAGTGTGTTTTCAGTCCGACCAGCCCATATATGACATGACAGCCCGCTTTCTCTAACATCTTTGCCCAGACAATATTATTTTCCTCGTCAAATCTGGCCTTTAATTCTACCAGTACCGTTACCTGCTTTCCATTTTCAGC
>CAZACC010000250.1:0-1347 GCA_964483545.1 uncultured Lachnospiraceae bacterium | reverse complement strand
CTGCTTTGACACCATAACACTTTGCTGCATATGCAACACCCTGTGCATGGTTTCCAGCCGATGCAGTAATGATTCCTTTTTCACGTTCTTCCTGAGATAAAGTACTCATCTTATAATAAGCACCTCTTACTTTGTAGGCACCTGTAAACTGCATATTCTCTGGCTTCAGATACACCTTGTTACCAGTTTGCTCACTCAAATAATTGCTATATACCAGTTTTGTTTCCAGTGTGACCTTTTGGACTACTTCCGTCGCCTCTTCGAATTTCTCTAAGGTTAACATCATTCACATCCCCTTTTCATTTATTCTTCGGTTTCTTCATTGATCAGTAAGCAAGCTGTTCAGTTAGATTGCTCCTGTTCTGCTCATCTTGCGAAGATCGCATCGACGAATTCATTTGCATCGAACTTCTGCAAGTCCTCTGTTGTTTCGCCAACTCCGATATATTTTACTGGAATCCCCATCTCTGATTGTATCGCTATTGCAATACCTCCCTTGGAAGTTCCATCTAGTTTCGTCAATATAATGCCTGTAATATCAGCTGCTTCCTTGAATTCCTTTGCCTGTGAAAGAGCGTTCTGTCCTGTAGTTCCGTCCAACACGACCAGTGTCTCTCTATAAGCTTCTGGATACTCTCGATCAATGATCCTGTTGATCTTCTTTAATTCTTCCATCAAATTCCTTTTATTTTGAAGTCTTCCTGCTGTATCACATAAAAGAACATCCACATTTCTGGCACGTGCAGCATTCAGTGCATCGTAGATTACAGATGCAGGATCTGCCCCTTCTGCGCCTTTGATGATTTCCACACCCGCTCTGTTTGCCCATTCATTGAGCTGTTCTCCAGCGGCTGCACGAAATGTATCCGCAGCTGCCATCATCACTTTTCTACCCTGCTTTTTAAGATGATCTGCTAATTTACCGATTGAAGTGGTCTTTCCAACTCCATTGACTCCGACTACCAGCACAACTGATTTACGATGTTCAAATTCATACACCGTCTCGCCTGTTTGCATCTGCTCCTTAATGCTGTCAATCAAAAGCTGCCTGCAGGCTAAGGGCTCCTTAATTCGTTGTTCCTTCACTTGCGCACGAAGCTTCTCAATAATCCCAGAGGTTGCATGTACTCCGATATCTGCCATAATCAGAATTTCTTCCAATTCCTCATAAAAATCCTCATCAATCTCAGAGGCTCCGCTAAAAATTGCCTCTATTCCATCCACAATATTATTTCTTGTCTTGGCCAGTCCTCCTGCCAGACGCTTAAAAAAGCTCTGATGCTCTTCACTCATTTCATTCTTCCTATTCTAATCATCCAGATCCTTGTCGATCAGATTGACTGATAC
>CAZACC010000249.1:0-1372 GCA_964483545.1 uncultured Lachnospiraceae bacterium | reverse complement strand
CTTTCACCCTGTATCAAAGAATAAAGCCTTTCTATTATATCATCAGTCGTTACCCTAAGAACATCTTCCAGAATTTCATTTTTCCCCGTATTTACCCAATAAGCTTGAGGGATGCATCCCTTTGAAATATAATTAATTACTGACCAAGGATTATAGATTTCTGTTTGGCCAAATAAATATCCATCGTACCAATTCTTTAGTTCTTCTTCTTTATTTTGGACACCATAATATTCTAGCATCTCTTTAACTTCTGACGCGGTGAATCCAAAGAACTGATCATAGTCTTTATCCATCACAGAATTCACTGTCAGATTGTTCAATCCACTAAAGATACTCTCCTGAGCTATTCTAAGAATACCCGTCAGGAAGCCATATGTGAGATTCTTATTATCCTTAAATGCTCCTGAAAAGAAATTTCTCATAAATCCAATAATTTCATCGTAGAAATCTTTGGAATATCCTTCCTGAATTGGCGTATCATATTCATCAATAATTATGATTGGAGCCTTACCATAATGCTTTGTAAGCATCTGGGACATTTTCGCTAAGGATGAAGTTAATTCAACCTCTGATGCTTCTCCATTAATAATCTTATCAAAATATGCCTTTTCATACTCTGCAAGATGATCGCTGTCAGCAAGTTCCTGATGTCTTCCGAACTCTTCCCTAAGAAGGTCTCTAATCTTATCAATCGTCGCCTCCCATGAATCGAACTTCACGTCCTTGAAGGTTAAAAACACAACTGGGTACTTTCCTTGTTGCTCCCTATATTGTTCACCACATCTCCAGATTGCTTTGTCCTCGAAATACTTTCTTGTGTCCTCTTCTGATATTTCAAAAAAGACCCTAATCATATCCATATTCAATGTCTTTCCAAAATGTCTCGGTCTTGTAAATAAGGAAACTAATGGTTTCTGATCAAGAAATTCCTTAATCAGCATTGTCTTATCAACATAGTAATAATCCGACTGTGCTCTAACATAATCAGATATCCCAATTGGTAATGATTTAATTTCTAAAATCTTCTTCGTATATTTACCGGAAGACACCCTCCCATCAGAAGGTTTTTCTGCCTCATCCGGAATGAGCCACTTTCTTCCCTCTTTCATTGCACCTGGAATTTTTCCTTTATTACATAAATCGTTAATTGTACGGGTTGATAAATTCCATTCAATTGCACATTGTTCACTAGATTTCATAAAGTATCTCCTTTGAAATTAGTATTTCTCGTCTTATTCAAAGTATATATCATTTCGAGCGAAATACCAAATCACATTTGGTTGTTTGCTCGAAATTGATTCCTTCACTATTAATTTTTAGTTCCTAGCACATCCCCAAAATCATTGTAGTGATACGTTCATTTTTCGTCAAA
>CAZACC010000248.1:0-1375 GCA_964483545.1 uncultured Lachnospiraceae bacterium | reverse complement strand
TATCTAAACAATGAAGGCATCTTATTGATGAAGCAAGAATTTAGGGAGCCAGCCAACTACAATGCCGTACTTCAGGCTATTGCCAGTGGTTCAAATACTTTAGGTGAGATTGCAGGGTTTACAAAACTTGAGAGCAGTCTAATTTCAAAATATCTCATCACCTTGCAGGAATTAAATTACATTGAGCGAGTCATCCCCTTTGGATCAAATCCCTTAAAAGGGAAGACAAGCAGATACCAAATTACGGAAAATTTCATTGCCTTTTGGTATCGTTATATCTTTTTTATTAGAACGGAAATTGAGCGTGGTAATGGGGATATCTATTTCGCTTTGGCATTGGATGACTTGTCAGACTTTATTGGTCCGATATTCGAGGAAGTCAGCCGCCAGTATCTTCGTCGATTGAATGGTAGGAGGGAGTTGCCATTTGTCGCCAAGTCATTTGGCAAGTGGTGGGGAAAAGATAAGAAAGGTAACGTGCATGAGCTAGATGTCGTCTTAGAGTCCGTGACGGGCAAAGAATTGCTTGTAGGTGAATGCAAGTGGAGAAACTCGTTTAAGGTGAACAAGGCAGTCGAGATTTTGAATGAAAGAGCTGCTTGCTTCAATCAGCATACGATTTTTAAATATCTCTTTACGAAAACTCCAGTGACTGTGGAAGGAGATGCCAACGTGGTCAAGCTTTCACTTGAATCGTTCTTTGATTAGTGTGAAGGACTATATAATGTCGATTTCCAACGTGGTCCGTTGAACGATAAAGAGACAGTTGAGGGAGGTCGGCTAATCAATTAATGATTATTTTTCTACCTGATTTACAACAAAAGTCGCTGTAAAAACGAAAGTATTATTCAAAAAGTCGTTGTATTTTTTGTGATTGCGTACTATGTTATATTTGTATTACTGTACGGAGCGAATGTATAGAGTAGCAATTGAAAAGCATATGAGGACTTAAAAGCTTTCAAGCTGTTTATTGTTGATGTCGGTCTTCTCGGTTGTATGACCAGGCTTAGCCAAGGGACATTACTCGATGGAAATGACCTTTTTGTCGAGTTTAATGGTGCTTTGACAGAACAATATGTATGCCAGCAACTAAAGACCAACGAAAACTTGGATGTTTGCTATTACACAAATGACCGTGGCTCCTGTGAAATTGATTTCGTTATCGACGCTGGAGAACAGATCGTTCCTGTCGAAGTAAAGGCAGAAGTGAACTTGCAGGCAAAAAGCCTAAAAAGCTATCGAGAAAAATTCAAACCTGATATTTCAATTCGTACTTCTATGTCGGACTATAAACAAGAAGAGTGGCTTGTTAATTTGCCACTGTATGCTGTTGAAGAGATTGATAAAGTTGAAAACAATTAGAATGAGTTGTTAA
>CAZACC010000247.1:0-1430 GCA_964483545.1 uncultured Lachnospiraceae bacterium | reverse complement strand
CCGGATTTGACATACTGATCATAATAATTCAGTTTTTC
Source organism: uncultured Lachnospiraceae bacterium (assembly GCA_964483545.1). Taxonomy (GTDB): domain Bacteria; phylum Bacillota; class Clostridia; order Lachnospirales; family Lachnospiraceae; genus JAAYYM01. Next base: position 1,392 of record CAZACC010000247.1, on the reverse strand, counting down.
CAGCACATAAAAAAGTGTAGCAAATGTATGCTGTACAACACTTTCTGTAGAATATCCTTTGACATTGCAGACTGCAATTCCTTGATCTCTACAGTACTCTGTATCTACATTATCAGAGCCTGTCGCCGTCAGGCAGATTAGCTTCAATTCTGGAAGCTTTGAAATTGTTGTAGCATTGATCGGAAGTTTATTCACGATCAGGACTTCTGCACCCTGTCCTCTCTCAGCAACCTGCTCAGGTGTTGATATGTCATACTCGATCAACTCTCCCAGCTCATGAAACTGACTGACATCCACATCATAACCTACATTGATTCTCTCCAATGCCACTACCTTCATATTATGACCTCTCTTTTTGATTTCTAAAAACTTCCAGGCGATATCCTCGACTGGAAGTTTCTGCATCTATTTTTATAATCTCTTCAGTAATGCTTCTCTCTGTACCTCGTAGCCAGGCTTGCCCAACAGAGCAAACATATTCTTTTTATAGCTTTCTACTCCTGGCTGATTGAATGGATTCACTCCGAGCAAATATCCGCTAACCCCGCATGCAAACTCAAAGAAGTAGAACAGCTGACCCAGATAGTATTCATTTACTTCAGGAATATTCACGACTGTATTCGGAACATTGCCATCCGTATGTGCCAGAATCGTTCCGTTCATAGCACTTTTATTTACAAAGTCTACTGACTGCCCTGCCAGATAGTTCAAACCATCCAGATCTACAGGCTCTTCACCGATGATAATTTCCTCCCGAGATGTCTCAATATTGATCACTGTCTCAAATAGTATTCTAGCTCCGTCCTGTATGAACTGTCCCATAGAATGCAGATCCGTTGTCAAATCTACGCTTGCAGGGAAAATTCCCTTCTGGTCCTTGCCTTCACTCTCTCCATAGAGTTGTTTCCACCACTCTGACACAAAGTGTACGCTTGGTTCATAGTTCGCCATGATCTCTATTTCTTTTCCTTTTCTAAGAAGGATATTTCTGATAGCTGCATATTTTAATGCATCATTCTCGGCAAACTCTGCTTCCATAGCATGTTTTCTGCCTGCCTGAGCACCCTCCATCAGTTTGTTGATATCTGCTCCGCTGACTGCAATTGGGAGCAATCCGACTGCTGTTAATACAGAAAAACGCCCTCCGACATCATCTGGTACTACGAAGCTTTCGTAGCCCTCTTCTAATACCAGATTCTTTAAAGAGCCCTTTGCCTTATCTGTTGTTGCATAGATTCTCTTTGCAGCCTCTGCCTTGCCATATTTCTTTTCCATCATTTCCTTAAACACACGGAATGCAATTGCGGGCTCTGTTGTCGTTCCAGATTTAGAAATCATGTTAATAGAAAAGTCTCTGTCTCCAATGACCTGTTTCAAATGATTAATATAAGT
>CAZACC010000246.1:0-1442 GCA_964483545.1 uncultured Lachnospiraceae bacterium | reverse complement strand
TTAAGAGACTGGGTAAGGATGGATATATTGATCTGTCGTATGATATCACGTTGGGAACGCTGGAATAGAGTCAGTATGAACGGTCATGACAGAGTATGGGTACAACGATAGTATATGAAACTGAATGGTAATGAAGTATGTTTAAGAAAGAGAGAATATAAACAGAATGAAATATATTGAGGCCTTTAAAGAGGGAGACAGAGTATCAGATATCTATCTGTGTAAACACAAGCAGTCAGCGGTGACTAAGAACGGAAAACCGTACGAAAATGTAATTCTGCAGGATAAGACGGGAACGATTGACGCAAAGGTTTGGGATCCGAACTCTGCAGGAATTGATGATTTTGAGACTCTGGACTATGTTGAGGTCTTTGGTGATGTCAATAGCTTTCAGGGGGCTTTGCAGGTCAGTGTCAAGCGTGTCAGATGCTGTAGGGAGGGCGAATATGATCCTGCGGATTATTTACCTGTCAGCAGCAAGAACATAGAGGAAATGTATGCTGAGATTTTAAAGTTTATCAATGGATTGTCCAATGCTTACCTGAAAAAACTAGCCCTATCATTTTTTGAAGAAGATCAGGAATTTATCACTGCTTTCAAGAAAAGTTCAGCAGCAAAGGCAGTACATCATGGTTTTGTCGGTGGCTTATTGGAGCATACATTGAGTGTGACAAAACTCTGTGAGTACTATACGAAGGCTTATCCAGTACTGAATAAGGATTTGCTGATTACGGCCGCAATGTTCCATGATATTGGTAAGACAAAAGAGCTATCTTTATTTCCAGAAAACGATTATACAGATGATGGTCAGTTGTTAGGACATATTGTGATGGGCAGCGAAATGATCAGTGAGAAATCGAAGGAAATTCCAGGATTTCCGAAAGTGCTGTTAGGTGAATTAAAGCATTGTATCTTAGCTCATCACGGGGAATATGAGTACGGTTCCCCTAAGAAGCCCGCATTGATTGAGGCTATGGCCTTGAATTTTGCAGATAATACAGATGCCAAGATGGAGACGATGACGGAGCTCTTTGCAAAATCGGCTGACGATGGGTGGCTGGGGTACAACAGGCTGTTGGAGTCGAATGTGAGGAAGACATCAAAGGAATAATGTAGGTATAGAATCGGTATGAGTATAAGCTATGTGAAGAATCAGGTTGTGGTTATTCGAATTGAGGATATGGGGGTAGACGGAGAAGGTATCGGGAAAGTTGATGGATATACTCTCTTTGTGAAAGATGCATTAGTAGGCGATTTGGTGGAGGCAAGGATAATCAAGCCAAAGAAGAATTATGCATTTGCCAGATTGGAACGGATACTGGAGCCGTCCGTGGATCGTGTGGAACCGGTATGTTCGTACCACAGGCAATGCGGAGGCTGTCAGATACAGGCACTGTCTTATGAAGCGCAGCTTCGATATAAGGAAAATAAGGTTCGTAATA
>CAZACC010000245.1:0-1450 GCA_964483545.1 uncultured Lachnospiraceae bacterium | reverse complement strand
AAAAGGAATCGGATGGAAAGAAACTGTCACAGGCAGATACCAATATATTTCAAAAGGCAGAAAAACTGCTGTACGGAGAACTGGCACTGGCTCTTGGACTAACAATGGAAGAAATACCGTCATATATAGACAGCATGCTGTCATAGGATAATATAAATAAAACAGAAAGACAGAATCATGATCCCGGGAGAAAAATCTTCCGGGGTATTCTATATTTAAAAAGTGCTTGAAATGATTGTTCAAAGAAAGGAAAATTATGACAACATTATTGGTTATTATTTATCTTGCATTTATCAGTCTTGGACTTCCGGATTCTTTACTTGGTTCTACGTGGCCAGCTATGAGACTGGATCTCAATGCACCTCTATCGATGGCAGGGGTACTGTCTATGCTTATATCGGGATGCACCATCATTAGTTCCTTGAACAGTGCACGCATGATTAGAAAATTCAAGACTAGTAAAATCACGTTGGTCAGTGTATTTTTGACAGCAGCAGGATTGATGGGATATTCATTTGCTCCTTCTGTAATATGGCTGTTTATATTGGCAATTCCGCTTGGACTGGGAGCAGGGGCAATTGATTCAGGTCTTAATAACTTTGTGGCACTGCACTATGAAGCAAGACATATGAGCTGGCTGCATTGTTTTTGGGGTATAGGAGCGACGGTTGGACCAGTTATTATATCTTATTTTTTGAATGATAATAATAACTGGCGTAGTGGATATCGTACGATTTCAATCATTCAATTTGTGCTAGTGATAGTCATGCTGGTATCACAACCTATGTGGAAGATTGCTGAAGGAGAAACAGTAGCAGTAAGAGTTAAAGAGGAGAAGCTGATTACAAATAGAGAGGCATTGAAGCTTCGTGGTGCAAAATGGGCAGTGTTGACCTTTTTTTGTTATTGTAGTGTAGAGATGACAACAGGGCTATGGAGCAGCACCTTTTTAATAGAAAATCGTGGCTTAAGTGCTGCAACAGCGGCAGCCTTTGTATCTCTCTATTATGGAGGTATTACAGTCGGAAGAGCATTCAGTGGTTTCTTAACTATGAAATTTAATGGAAACACTCTGATTCTCGGGGGCGGCATGATCAGCTGTTTAGGGGTTATTCTGTATATACTTCCTTTACCGGTAGTATTTTCAGCAATCGCATTGGTAATCATTGGAATAGGATTTGCACCTATATTCCCAAATATGCTACAAGAAACACCTGTCCGCTTTGGAAAGAAAGCATCTTCGACTATGATGGGACTTCAGATGGGATGTGCATACATAGGCAGTACTTTCGTACCAGGCATCTTTGGATTTTTAGCAGATAAAATAGGATCCTTTATACTGCCAGGATTTTTGCTTGTGATTACGTTACTTCTGATTGCATCATCAGGAAGGGTAGCATTGGTGAAATATCAAGAAGAGGATTCATAACAGAAGGTGGATATTGCATAG
>CAZACC010000244.1:0-1490 GCA_964483545.1 uncultured Lachnospiraceae bacterium | reverse complement strand
TGTTAAATTTGGTAATGACGAACAGATTCTTTTGTGTTATAATCGTCAACGAAAGCTATCACATTAGCTGCATCGTTTATAACAGAAAGAGAGGAAGTATACTTATGAAGAAGTGGAACTTAATCATTCTGGCAACACTGGCTTGTGGTTTAGTGATGACAGGATGTGGAAAAGGCAAGGAGGAGACACCGTCAGAAGCTGTTGCTGAACCAGTAATCGAGGTTGTCACAGACCAATCACCTACAGACGCTCCTGCAGCCGTAGAGGAGGAATCTCGAGAGGGTATGTACCGCAGCGAGTTAACAAACGAATGGATTGATGAAGCCCTTAAAAACCAAAGACCGATTGCGGCCATGATTGACAATGAGAAGACAGCTCTTCCGCACTATGGTGTATCCGAGGCTGATATCGTATATGAAATCACAAACAGTACGGCAAACGATGGTATTACACGTCTGATGGCTCTCGTAAAGGACTGGGGCAGCATCGAGCAGTTGGGTTCTATCCGTAGTGTCAGACCTACAAACCTGCAGCTGATTCCTGAGTGGAATGCAATCATCTGCCATGACGGTGGTCCGTTCTATATTGATGATTATCTTGCAAATGACTATGTTAATAACTTCAGCGGCGGATTTTCACGTGTAGACAATGGCAAGTCCAGAGAATTTACAGAGTACATTTTAGCGGGAGATCTGGAGAAGAAGTTTTCAAGCTCTAAATACACGCAGGAATACAATGATTACTATCCAGGTCCTCATTATCAGTTTGCTTCTGAAACAAGCCCTGTAGATTTGTCTTCTGACTCTGAGGCTAAGGATGTATCAGATATCCAGCTGCCTTATAAGCACAACAAGCCGTCTCTGGAATACAATGCAGAGGATGGTCTCTACTACTACTCAGAGTATGGTTCAAAGCACGTTGATCCAGGCAACAACAATCAGCAGTTAGCATTCAAGAATGTTCTTTTGCAGAATGCGCGTTATGTTGTGTTTGATGATAACGGATATATGATGTTCCATTCTATCGATTATGATCGTGAGGGATACTATATCACAAACGGCAAAGCAATTCCGATTACTTGGTCTAAGGCTGAGGAGCTTGCAGTGACACAGTATTTTGATCAGGACGGAAAAGAGATTACATTGAATACAGGCAAGACTTATATCGCTTTGATTCCTGATGATATATGGAAGAACTTAGAGCTCAATTAAGATTAACTTATTAGAACAGCACTCCTGATGAAGGGGTGCTGTTTTTAGGTAGAAAACGATTAACTGACGGACGAAGAACAGCGGGCCTGCCTGCAAATTCTTCGATGCGTCGTCCTCTTCAACCTCAGAGATGTAAGAAAGCAGGAGGTTACGCTCCTGCTTTCTTACTGAGTTTTCAGACTCCTTTGGCTTGACCTGCGAATTTACAGGCAGACCCGCTGTTCTTCTTGGCTTCGGTATAGTCAATTTCTTTGAAAATACTATATTTGCTCTGGATGA
>CAZACC010000243.1:0-1502 GCA_964483545.1 uncultured Lachnospiraceae bacterium | reverse complement strand
GAGCTTTATATCATGACTCTTTGGAACGGTGTTGCGCCTAAGTGGTAGCCACCAAGTATGAGCCATTTCATGAAAAGATCCATTGCAGACATTTAAATAAACCGTTACCCTTATCTTTGTTGTAGACCAAACAATAAAGACAAGGAGGAAGGAGAATGTCAACTACAATGGATCAGATACATCATATCAGAGAAATGTTTTACCAACAAGATAAGAACATTTCCGAAATCGCATCTGAAACTGGTCTTGATCGCAAGACTGTTACGAAGTACGTGGATATGGAGGATTTCAATAGTCCACCACCCACACCATCATCAGAGGAAGCACATGAATCAAAACTTGATGCCTTTAAGCCTCTGATTGATGAATGGCTGCAGGCTGATAAGCTTGCACCAAGGAAGCAACGCCACACTGCTAAAAGAGTTTTTAAACGCCTTAAAAATGAGGCCGATGGTTTCGACTGCAGTTACCGGCTTGTTGCTTCATATGTCAAAATCAGAAAGGAAGAACTTAAGCTCAAACGAACAGATGGATATATTCCGCTTGACCATCGTCCTGGCGAAGCTCAGGCTGATTTTGGAACTGCAAGTTTTTACGAAAACGGAAAACTTCATGAGGAAGCCAAGTATCTAGTTCTCAGTTTTCCATTTAGTAATGGTGGTTTTCTCCAACTTAATTATGGAGAAAACATGGAATGCCTCCTAGAAGGCATGGTAGCTGTTTTTGAACATATCGGAGGTGTACCTACCGAAATCTGGTTCGATAATACAAGAACCATTGTTACTGAAATCATCAAAGGTGGCGGAAGGAATGTAACAGAACGATTCCAACGCTTTTGCGAGCATTATCGCATAAAACCTTTATTTATGAATCCTGAATCCGGATGGGAAAAGGGAAATGTTGAAAATAAGGTTGGCTATCTACGCCGTAATGAACTTGTACCAGTTCCCCGATTTGATAATCTTGTGGAAGAGAATCAATATCTTCTTGGACGCTGTGAAATAGATATGCAGCGTGAACACTACGATGACGATTCAGATCGCTTTATCAGTGAATTATTCGAGGAAGATAAAGCGCGGTTATTACCACTTCCCTCGGTCCCATTTGACACAGCGAATTATATAACTGCCACCACTGATAAATATGGAAAGTTTACTCTGGATGCTGGAAAACACCGTTACTCCGCATCACCTGCATTCTGTGAGTCTGTGGTGAACCTAAAGATTACCTCAGCATATGTGATTGTCATGGACAAAGATATGCACGAAGTTGTTCGCCACAAACGTTTATACGGTAATGAACATGAGAGAATGGACTGGATTCCATATCTTACTTACATAGCCAGAAAACCTCGTTCTCTTCGTAATAGTGGCATTTATGATATGATGCCACAGACCATGCAGATTTACATGGATAACTGCGAAAGCAAAGAACGTGGGCGAGTTCTAAAGGTGCTTGCGGAACTTACATCACGAACCGGATTTTCCAGTGCTGTTAAAACA
>CAZACC010000242.1:0-1526 GCA_964483545.1 uncultured Lachnospiraceae bacterium | reverse complement strand
GGCTATGAAGCCATTGTCATCAATAATAACCCAGAGACGGTCTCTACAGACTATACGACCTCAGATAAATTGTATTTTGAGCCGTTATGTGTGGAAGATGTTATGAATATTATCGAACTGGAGCATCCGGAGGGTGTGATTGCGTCTCTGGGCGGTCAGACGGCGGTTAATCTTGCGAAGCCACTCATGGAATACGGAGTAGGGCTAATCGGAACAGATTGTGAGGCCATGGAAAGAGCAGAGAACAGAGATGCATTTGAACAACTCCTGGCAGAGTTGAACATCCCGCGCCCACAGGGACGTGCCGTAACCAATATAGAGGATGGTATCCGGACTGCAGAAGAAATTGGATATCCAGTACTGGTACGTCCGAGCTTTGTACTTGGTGGGCGTGCCATGCAGATTGTATCAAAAGAAAGTGAAATGAGACAGTATCTGCAGACGGCAGTAGAAGTAGATGTAGATCAACCAGTGCTAGTGGATCAATATATCAGGGGCAAGGAAGTAGAGGTAGATGCAGTCTGTGATGGCAGGGATGTATTTGTTCCAGGAATTATGGAACTCGTGGAGCGAACTGGAGTACATTCGGGAGATTCCATCAGTGTCTATCCTCCGTTTAGTATCTCAGATAAAGTAAAAGGTGTTATTTTAAGATACACAAAAATACTGGGAACTGCAATCGGAATCATTGGTCTGTACAATATTCAATTTATTGTAGACGAACAGGATCAAGTTTATATCATTGAGGTCAATCCGAGATCTTCCCGAACGGTGCCGTTCCTGTCAAAGGCAACAGGATATCCACTTGCAGATATAGCAACACTTGTTATTTTAGGAGTCAGTCTGAAGGAACAAGGTCTCTTTTCATTATATCCCGAAGAAAAGAAACGCTGGTATGTGAAGGCTCCCGCCTTTTCTTTTATGAAGCTGAAAGGCATGGATGCCTATCTGTCTCCGGAGATGAAGTCAACAGGAGAGGCCATTGGATATGACGATAAACTCCACAGAGCTGTCTATAAAGCACTGATTGCCTCTGGTATTAAACTGCCTAATTACGGAACCGTCATGGTGACGTTGGCAGATGAGGACAAGGAGGAAGCGCTGCCACTTGTTAAACGCTTTTATGATCTTGGTTTTAATATCGAAGCAACCATCGGTACGGCGGATTTCCTGAAAGAGCATGGCATCCGGACTAGAATCAGGAGGAAGTTAAGTGAGGGCAGTGAAGAGATTTTAAACTCCATCCGAGCAGGATATGTCAGCTATGTAATCAATACACGGGCGATTCTATCGGGGGTGCATTACGAGGATGGTGCTGCAATCAGGCGTTGCGCTACGGAAAATAATCTGACGATGTTTACATCACTTGATACAGTACGTGTGTTATTGAATGTGCTGGAGGAACAGACAATCTGTGTATCAACAATCGATGCATAGATACAACAAACAATAGATGAAGGAGGACAAGCTTATGTGTTCAATCATGGGATATATAGGAGAAAGTATTACGAAAGAGGAGTTCAAAC
>CAZACC010000241.1:0-1572 GCA_964483545.1 uncultured Lachnospiraceae bacterium | reverse complement strand
CAGTAAATAGAATGATTGATGAAAATATAGCAGGAGTTGAGTTTATCGGGATCAACACAGATAAGCAGGCGCTGCAATTATGCAAGTCTCCCAGACTACTACAGATAGGGGATAAGCTGACAAAAGGACTCGGAGCAGGTGCTAAGCCAGAAATTGGTGAGAAGGCTGCAGAGGAAAGTATTGAAGAGATTACAAGTACAATCAAGGGAGCGGATATGGTATTCGTAACCTGTGGTATGGGTGGCGGTACTGGTACAGGAGCAGCTCCAGTTGTGGCACAGGTAGCTAAGGATATGGGCATTCTGACTGTAGGCGTAGTGACCAAGCCTTTTAAATTTGAGGCAAAAACACGTATGATTAACGCTGTCAGCGGTATTGAGAAGTTAAAAGAGAATGTAGATACATTAATTGTGATCCCGAATGATAAGCTACTAGAAATTGTTGATAGAAGGACAACTATGCCGGAGGCATTAAAAAAGGCGGATGAGGTATTGCAGCAGGCAGTACAGGGTATCACCGATCTGATTAATGTTCCTGCTTTGATTAATTTGGATTTTGCTGATGTACAGACGGTTATGCAGGATAAGGGTGTGGCTCATATCGGTATCGGTTTTGCAAAGGGTGACGACAAGGCACTGGAGGCAGTCAAGCAGGCAGTTGCTAGTCCGTTGCTTGAGACAACGATTTCAGGAGCTTCACATGTCATTATCAATGTATCAGGTGATATCACATTGATGGATGCCAATGATGCAGTCAGCTATGTACAGGATCTGTCGGGAGACACAGCCAATATCATATTTGGTGCTATGTATGATGATAGAATGGCAGATGCCTGCACGATTACCGTTATCGCAACAGGTCTGGATATGCAGCAATCTGTATCCGCTGCACAGTCCGCTATGAATAGATATTCTACAGGATATCCATATTCACAGCGTCAGGGCGGTATGGCTACAGGTTTCGGAACACAGCCATCGCCACACAATGCTGCACCAATGGGAGGAGCAGGACAGGCACCTATGGGACAGCAGTCGATGCAGCAGCCTATGGGTGGTATGGGAATGGGACAGCAGCCGATGCAACAGCCAGGCAATATGGGAATGATGCAGGGTGGTGTACAGCCAATCGGCGGTATGGGAATGGGGCAGCCTATGCAGCGTCAGCAGCCAGTTCAGCAGCCAACGCCGACTCCGATGAATCAGTTCGGTGGAGTACAACGACCGCAGGCTCCTATTGAGAGTAAGATTGAATCTAAGGCAATCAAGATTCCAGATTTTCTGAAAAATAATAAATAGTATCGTGTTTAATTATATTATGGAAAAAACAAAAGAGAGAATGAGAGGGAAACACGATGAAATGTCCATTTTGTGGTCATGAGAATACAAGAGTCATTGACAGTCGTCCAGCTGACGACAATAACTCCATTCGTCGTCGACGTGTATGCGATGAATGCGATAAGAGATTTACAACTTATGAGAAGGTTGAGACCATTCCTTTGATTATTATTAAGAAAGATAATAACAGAGAAACCTATGACCGCTCTAAAATCGAAGCAGGAGTATTACGTGCATG
>CAZACC010000240.1:0-1572 GCA_964483545.1 uncultured Lachnospiraceae bacterium | reverse complement strand
TGGGTAGAGCAGCAGGGCAGAACCGCCGAGGAGCTAAATGCACTTTGGTATGATGATGAGCACACATGGGGTGCTGTCCGCAGAGAAGCAGAGGACATTGATAAATTGATTCATGAATTTAATGAACGTACGGGATTATTAAAACAATTATAGATTGTGAGTTGTGGAGGATATATGATGGGGAAGATGAGAAATGTAATTTCAGCGGTTTGTGTGAAGTGTGGAGCTGAGTTTGAGGCGACTCCAAATGTGACAATCTGTAAGAAGTGTGGCGGGATTTTGGATATTCAGTACGATTATGAGTGGATTAAGAGTCAGGTATCCGTGAAGGATATGGCGAATCGGCACGAGAACAGTATGTGGCGTTACCGAGAATTTCTTCCAGTACAGGGGGACAGCCAGGTTCCTAAGCTACGTGTCGGCTGGTCTCCGTTTTATCAGTCAGAGCGGCTGGCAGAGAAGCTTGGTATCGCAAAGCTGTACATCAAGGATGACGGAATCAATCCTACAGCAAGTCTGAAAGATCGCGCTTCTGCTATGGCAGTTGTAAAAGCCGAAGAAGCAGGCGCATCCATCATCGCATGCTCATCCACAGGCAATGCAGCTTCCTCTCTTGCAGGCAATGCTGCGGCAGCAGGCTTTCAAACGTATATCTTTGTACCCGAACGTGCTCCAAAGGGTAAAGTCGCACAGCTCATGATGTTCGGTGCCAATGTCATCAGCGTCAAGGGTTCCTATGAAGATACCTTTCGTTTATCAGCAGAAGCAATCGACCACTGGGGCTGGTACAACCGGAATGCAGCAATCAACCCCTATTTAATGGAGGGAAAAAAGACAGTCTCCCTTGAGATTGCAGAGCAATTAAACTGGAAAATGACTGACTATGTAGCCGTCTCCGTAGGAGACGGCTGCACAATCAGCGGTGTATGGAAAGGGTTCAAAGATCTGTATGCAGCTGGTTTCATAGATCGACTTCCGCGACTGATTAGTGTTCAAGCAGAAGGCTGTTGTCCGATTAACCGCGCCATTACTGAGGGCAAGGACTGGTATCCGATGGAAGAAAACACCATCGCCGACAGTATCGCCGTTGGTGTACCAAGAAATCCCGATAAAGCCTTAAATGCCATCCGCGAATCAAAGGGAGTTGCCGTAAATGTCTCCGACCAGGAAATCCTCGATTCTATGAAGCTATTAGGCACCACCTGCGGAGTTTTCGCAGAACCCGCTGGAGCCACAGGAACTGCTGGAATCAAGAAGGCCATAGAGCAGTCCTTAATCCCCCACGATGCAACCATAGTTACCGTCGTAACCGGAAATGGCCTCAAAGATCCCACAACCGCCATCACCGCAGCTGGCACCCCCATCACCATCCCACCCCAAATGTCCCACCTACGATCCGCTTTCCCATTATTAAAATAAGATGTGAGTGTCAAAAGTAAATTTTGCCACCCTCGCAGTTCTCATATAACAGTAAACATTAAACATTAATGATACAAATAACAGTCACCAAAACAAAATCATCCAGAGCAAATATAGTATTTTCAAAGAAATTGACTATACCGAAGCCAAGAA
>CAZACC010000239.1:0-1579 GCA_964483545.1 uncultured Lachnospiraceae bacterium | reverse complement strand
CTGTCAGCGATGTGTTTTACAGAGCATATGGATATGGACTTTCCGCGTACTGAAACGGATACACCAAGCTTCGAAGTGAATACAGACGCTTATCACGCTGAATTATGCATGTTAAAGGAAAAATATAAGAAACAAATCAACATTCTATTTGGTGTTGAACTTGGGCTGCAGCCACATCTTGTACAGCGACACAAGGATTATGTCAACCATTATCCGTTTGATTTCATCATAGGCTCCTCCCATATCGCCGAAGGACTGGATCCGTTCTATCCTTCTTACTATGAAGGACGTACAGAGGATGAGGCATACCAAGCCTATTTTGAGGACGAACTGAACAATATTCGTCTGTTCCATACCTATGATATTTATGGGCATCTGGATTATATCGTTCGTTATGGTCCAAACAAAAATCAATTCTATACCTATCAGAAATTTTCTGACATCATAGATGAAATTCTACGTGAGCTAATCAGCCGTGGCAAGGGAATTGAAGTCAATACTGGCGGTCTGAAATACGGTCTCGGTCACCCGAACCCAACTGAGGATATCATCAAGCGCTACCACGAACTCGGCGGTGAGATAATCACCATTGGTTCCGATGCCCATATTCCACAATATGTCGCCTATGAATTTGCTCGCATGGAATCTATCCTGCAACAAAGCGGCTTCCGATACTATACCGTATTCGAAAACCGCAAAGCTTCTTTCATTAAATTAGATTAAATGTTTCCTGATTTATTAATTATTGTTTTGTTGATTATTTTAAAACATCTCTATTTTAAATAATCGTTCCACCACCATACACATGATCATTCTCATAAAATACAACTGCCTGTCCGGGGGTAATCGCACGTACTGGTTCATCGAAGATTACCTGTATCTGATCCTCATCGAATTTCTTGATTGTGCATTCTGCTCCCTTGTGGCTGTATCTGATTTTCGCAACCAAACGCTTCTCGAATGGTATCTGCTCTTCTGCCATCATATTAATGTGATTGCAGATCAGTTTCTTTCCAAATACATCCTCATTTTCTCCAATCACAACTTCATTGGTCTCTGGTCTGATTTCTATTACGAAGACTGGATGTCCCATGGCAAGATTCAGACCTTTACGCTGTCCGACCGTGTAGTGTACGATTCCTTTATGCTTTCCGATCACGGTTCCGTCCATCAGAACAAAATTGCCTCCCCCTGGCACACGGTCACCTGCATTTTCACGAATGAATCTGCCATAATCATTGTCTGGTATGAAGCAGATTTCCTGACTGTCCGGCTTGTCCGCTACACGCAGACCTATTTTTTCCGCAATTGTACGAATTTCATCCTTCGTATAAGCTCCGACTGGCATAAGCGTCCTTGATAATTGCTCCTGCGTCAGATTATATAATGCATAGGTTTGATCCTTTGAAGATGGTGCCATTTTCAGAGAATATCTCCCATGATCCAGTCTGACGACTTGTGCATAGTGACCTGTGGCGATATAGTCTGCTCCGATCTCCATGCTTCTTTTCAAGAGAGACTCCCACTTCACATAGCGGTTGCAGGCAATACAGGGATTTGGTGTCCTGCCCTGCAGATA
>CAZACC010000238.1:0-1604 GCA_964483545.1 uncultured Lachnospiraceae bacterium | reverse complement strand
CGCGACCTTCTGGTCCGTAGCCAGACGCTCTATCCAGCTGAGCTACACGCACATTGATTGGATGCAGCCATCATAAATAAGGCTTTGCAACGAAGATTATATTACCATAATCAGCCGTTGAAGTCAAGAATTAAAAATCCATATAGTAGGCATGAGCCTTTAGCCACTTCCTTCTATTCTTATGGTCTGGCAGCACTGCTGCTACGCATGTCCAGAACTCCTGGCTATGATTCATATGCCGGATATGGCTCAGTTCATGCACCACCACATAATCCAATATTTCAATCGGGCACAGAATCAGTCTCCATGAAAAACGCAGCACTCGCTTGGAGGTACAGGTTCCCCAGCTGGTTCTTGCATTGGACAGCTTCACGTTCTCATAGCTGAGTCCCATCTGCTCTGCATAGTGCTCCACACTTTCCTGCAATGTATAAAGAGCCTGCATCTTCACCCATTTTCTGAACACTTTCTCTGGATCATGTACCATCGGAACTTGAATTTCTGTTTCCGTCAACATAATCCTGCGATACTCTCCGATGCTAATCGTCCTGTCCTCTCCCATAAAAGGGATGACAGATCCATTTTTAATGATTAATTCCTGTTTTAATTTATCTGTCTTCTCGATTTCCTGCCGCCTTTTGATAATCCAATCCCGCTTTGCCTCTACCAGCTTCATGATTTCGCGGTCAGATACAAACCGTGGAGCACGTACAATTAATTCTCCACTCTCGTCTATAACAAGCGTTATTGATTTCCGATTACTCTTAATAATCCGAGGACGCAGCAGTCCAGCGGTTGTCTCTGATTGTTTTACCGTTTCCATACTTATATCCTTCTTTTCTCTACCTACTCTTGTTTCGGCTAACAAAGAAATAGTCTATTTTTTTCACACCATCCTCTGGCTTTGTGATGTCATATGCATAGCTGGACACGATTCCCGTCTGTGTATTCAGTATGGAGAATACAGTCACTTCATTGCTCGCTATATACTTCACGCTCTTATCCATAAAGAGAGGGGATATAGGCTCCAATCCGCCTGGATCTCCTGATAATACGTAATCATTTGCGTCAAAGTATTGCAGATCAGACGGCACCATCTCATTTCTTTCTTTACCATCTATAAATGCATCATAACTGTTTCCTACATTAGAACTTTCAAGGTAATTCATTCCCTGCGCCGTCCGAAAACGGTTCCACACATGAGAATGCCCGTTAAATACCAAATCCACTCTCGCTTTTTCCAGCAATGGCTCCAAATCATGGAGTAAATAATCCTTCTCAATCGGATACTCATATAAAATCTGCTGCAATTTACCGTTCGTGTCCCTGATCTCTTTCTTGACGGGATCCGTAAACGGAGGTATGGCATTCAGCCCTAATCCATGTGCCTGATGGTGAAACATGACCACCTTATACTTTGCATCCTGATATTCTTTGCTGTCTAATTCGCTTTCCAGCCATTTATACTGTTTTGAGCCTTTTTTAATTGGCTCGTAAATCACGGCACCACCGCTGGTCATCAGCACATTGCCCAGACTCCTGACATCCTCTGAATAATCGCTTTTCTCACCAATCCTATTATTACGCCACATACGGGTTACATT
>CAZACC010000237.1:0-1624 GCA_964483545.1 uncultured Lachnospiraceae bacterium | reverse complement strand
CCACCTCTGTTGTCCAATCACACGCAAAAAGAAGAACGTCGATGACGTTCTTCTTTCACATACCAATCTCAGCCGCCAGCTTGCAGCTTCTAAACCTTTTTCTAAATCATTTTCCTAACCTTTTTGTATTGTACCAGTTTCTACAATTTCAGATTCGCTGCCTGATCACCCGTTGGATTCTTGCCGAATTCATAGTCCTTGCCAGGCAAAATCGCATTCAGGATGATCCCGACAATCGCAGCGATTGCAAGACCAGACATGGAAACCGTGATACTTCCGAAAGTCATATTGACACCAGAAGCCATAACTTCCTCACCTGCTGCATTGAAAGCTGTGGTGAATTTGATACCAATCGACAGTACCAGAATTAGTGCTGCAATGATGACATTACGGTTTTTCGTGAAGTCAACCTGGTTTTCAACTACATTTCTGACACCAATTGCAGAAATCATACCGTAAAGCACCATAGATACACCGCCGATAGTCGCTGTCGGCATAGAGCCGATCAGAGCCTCGAACTTAGGAGAAAAGGAGAACAGGATTGCAAAGTAAGCAGCAATTCTGATGACACGCGGATCATAAACCTTTGTCAAAGAAAGTACACCTGTATTCTCACCATATGTCGTATTAGCAGGCGCTCCGAACAGTGAAGCAATCGTCGTAGCAAGACCATCTCCACATAGCGTACGGTGAAGACCTGGATTCTCGATAAAGTTCTTGCCGACTGTAGATGAAATTGCCGAAATATCACCGATATGCTCAACCATAGTAGCCAGTGCAATCGGCATAATCGTAACAATAGATGTGATGATCAGAGATACATTCGGTTCTTGAAAGATTGAAAAAACAGTTTCAGAATAATGCACTGGAAGACCAATCCATGCAGCCTCACTAATAGCAGTAAAATCAACCTTTCCCATGAATGCTGCAACTACATACGATGCAACTACACCCAGAATGATTGGAATAATCTTGATCATTCCCTTGCCCCAGATGTTGCAGACAACTACGACAACCACTGCAATGATGGCAATCAGCCAGTCTTCCTTGCAGTTATTAATAGCTGAGGATGATAATGTCAATCCGATTGCGATGATAATCGGACCTGTTACGATCGGCGGGAAGAAACGCATGACTTTCTTCGCTCCGAATGCTTTGATAAATGCTGCCAGAACCAGATACAGAATACCTGCAAATGCTACACCTATGCAGGCATAAGGAAGCAGTTCTTTCTCCCCACCTGGTGCGATTGCCCAATAGCCTGCTAAAAATGCAAAAGAAGATCCCAAAAACGCTGGTACCTTCCCTTTCGCAAACAAATGAAATAATAATGTTCCAAGTCCTGCAAACAATAATGTTGCCGATACACTCAAACCTGTAAGTGCTGGTACCAGTACGGTTGCTCCAAACATTGCAAACATGTGCTGCAGTCCGAGTAATACCATTTTCGGAACTCCAAGCTGTCTTGCATCATAGATGCCCTCGCTGCCCATCTTTTTTTCCTGATTGCTCATGATTCCCCATCCTCCTGAATTTGTTATGTGTCATTTCCTCGAAAAAAAGCTATTTCATGTGTTGCCACAGAAACAGCCTCTTCATTGAGTCATTTCCAGATGTAATTGTA
>CAZACC010000236.1:0-1708 GCA_964483545.1 uncultured Lachnospiraceae bacterium | reverse complement strand
GGAAGAAGACGGTATCGGAGTAGTGGAATTGATTCTGATACTGGTAGTACTAATCGGGCTGGTTATTATTTTTCGGGATCAATTAACTTCACTGATCAATAGTATTTTTGACCGTATTGTCAGTGACAGTTCTTCTGTCTGAATCATTACTTCGTTATATCCACGGAAATAGAAATTTACTACCACACAAGGAGTACATATGAAAAGAGGTCAAATTACAATCTTTCTGGCATTGCTTTTATCTATTACCTGTAGTCTGTTACTGACAATCATTGAAAGTACGCAGGTGAGTGCAATGCGAATGCAGATCGAGTCGGGCATGGACTTGAGTATGCATTCGGTTTTGGCAGAATATAATCGCACACTTCTATCGCGATATGACCTCTTTTTCATTGATATGTCCTATCGAGAAACAGCAGCAGATATATGTAATACAGAAAACCATCTGCAGGATTATTTGGAGGCAAATCTGACAGTAGATCACATGCAGCGGAATCAGACAGGTGATTGGCTTCGTTTCAAAATCAAAGATGTCAGGATACAAGACAGTCTCTTGGCTTCAGATCATGATGGAAGAGTCTTTGGCAGACAAGCCGTTCATTATATGAAATATTATGCAAACAATCAGCAGTTTACAGATGGGAAGGCGATTGATCAGAAGATTAGGCATTTTGATGAAACAAATCTGAGTGGAAGTCGAAGTCAAGCTGAAAATAGAGTCAGTGGAATTTCTATGCCGGAACAGGTCAGTGGAATCAATGCATTGCGTGGAGAAGATACTCTTTCCCTGGTATCAGATGGAGTGGAGATTTCACAGAAAGGAATTTCATTGGGAACACTTGCTTCACACAGAAACTTGTGTACTGGAATCGGAAATGCTCCTTTTTCTGAAAAGGAAACAGGAAATGAATACGAAAGACTTTTTGATGCGTATATATTTCAAAAATATTCCTATCAGACGAGAAGATATTCTCAAAATGCATTGGAATATGAGATCGAGTATATCATTGCTGGAAAGGAAACAGATTATGAGAATCTGAATCAGGTTGCTAAGAATCTGCTGAGAGTAAGAGAGGCATCTGATGTGGCATATTTGCTTGGAGATGAAGAAAAGATATCTGAAGCAGAGGAACTGGCACTTCTCTTGACTGCTGGCATAGAGATTCCAGGCTTAACGGAAGCGTTAACTTATTCTCTTCTATATGCATGGGGATACGCAGAGGCTATGCTGGATGTAAATCGGCTGATCAATGATGGGCGTGTGCCTGTCACAAAATCCTCCGAAGATTGGAGATTGCCATTGAAAGATCTTTTGATATTCAGAACTTATATGGGAGAAGGCGGCGGAAAAGGTCTCAGTTATCAAGAGTATCTAAGTGCATATCTAGCAAAGGAATCCATGTCCGACAAAAGAAAGAGGTGTATGGATCTGATAGAGGCAAATGTCAGGTTAACGGAAGAAAACCCTTATTTTTGCATGGATGGGTGTGCTGAATATATCAATGCAAGGGCAGACATCAGCAGTGAGTATGGTTATGAGTACAACATTACACGAAGCTACGGATATGAAATAGAAGAGAGAAAATAAAAGGTGATAAATGATGATGCCCTTTACTTGTCCTATCAAATGTATTAGAATCCCTCACACAAAAAAATATAAATTAGATTTGCATTTCTTAATATCAGGTCAGAAAACCCATAAGGAAGC
>CAZACC010000235.1:0-1721 GCA_964483545.1 uncultured Lachnospiraceae bacterium | reverse complement strand
GGTGATTTGTTCCACACACGTACAGATAATGAAGGCTGTGGCAGCATAACATGCATAGATGCCTCAATGCACATATAGGAAAGCTCATTGGTCACATCCACACCATCCTCATTTTGACCGCCTGCAATCAGATTCTGGAACAGGCCATAGCCTGAAAACCCCTCTGCGGATGCTGCATCTCTGACCTTGTTCAGGTCGTTCAGCTTCACCCAGATACAATCCATCAATTCCTGTGCAAATTCCTGTGTAATCTTTCCTGCTTCCATATCTTTTTTATAGTAAGGATACATATACTGATCAAAACGTCCGGGAGAAATGGAATGTCCGCTTCCCTCTGTTTGCAGCAGATACTGTACAAACCAAAAAGACTGGCACGCTTCATAAAAGGAGGTTGCTCCCTTTGCTGGTACTCTTTCGCAGTTTTGTGCGATCAGCTGCAGCTCCTGTTTACGAACTGGGTCTGATTCCTTAGCTGCCATCTCCTGCGCCAATTTTGCATATCTCTTTGCGTATGCAATGACTGCCTCCAGACTCTCAATCACTGCCTCAAGGAAGTGACCCTTTGTCTGATAATTTCCGTCTGCTACATTGCATCCAGCCAGTTCCTCTCTCACTTCCTTAAGAATACCTTCGTAGCCGACTGCAATGACCCTATCATAATGTACACAAATATGGCCTACACCGTTATAGAAGTAATTACCTGGTGTAAACACATTGTGATCAATCATTTTCTTTGCCTGATCATCCATATAGGCGGAAGCTAGCTCACTGTTTGTCTTACCCTTCCAGTAAGGATAAGCCTCTCTCAGCTGCTTCTTCGTATCTTCTGATATGTAAAACGGATCTGCGGATCTTGTTGCTACTGTGTCAAACTCATCCTCTAGCCATGAGCAAGAATACTCAGGGAAAGTCTGACATCCTCTGGGTGCCTTTGTAGCACTGCCTACGATTAATTCCTGATCACGGATTGTGATTGGAAGATGGCGTAGAATATGAGATAAGGCTTTGGCACGCCTCGTAATCACGGGCATGCCTTCTGTTTCTTTATATGACTCTGTCACCAGAACTGCTCTGTCGGACTCGATCTCCGGCATATTTTTAAACAAATCTTCTATTAGCTTGGGAATTCTGGAGCTCCTTGCAATATCAAACTCTGATTCATGAATAGCCATTTATATTCTCCTTTACTAATTCAACTGAGCCATTACAGCCTTTGTAATCTGTGCAACAAGTTCCTCCTGATCCATATTGCCTGTCTGATCATGATGCAACATTGCTCTTCCAGGGTGTTTGCCCTGCATGCCGAACTGTTGTCTCAGGTCAACTAACTTTTCTACTTCCCTCTCAGGTATTTCCTGCGGTCCACCGAGCTGTTTGGAGATAAAGAGTAGCTGTGCATAGAACTCGACTGATTCCATCTTGTGGTAAGCTGCCAGCAAGGAATCGGAGTAAGTCAATGCTCCGTGATTCTCCAGCAGTACTGCATCGTATGTCTGTAGAAACTGTGATACTGCATCCGGTATTTCCATCGTAGAAGGTGTTCCGTACGGTGCGATTGGCACTGTACCAAGTGCTATGATGGCCTCAGGCATAATCGGCTTATCCAAGGGGATTCCTGCAATTGCAAATCCTGTTGCATACATTGGGTGTGCATGCACAACTGACTGTACGTCAGGTCTCTCTGCATAAACTCTCATATGCATCTTGATCTCGCTGGACGG
>CAZACC010000234.1:0-1737 GCA_964483545.1 uncultured Lachnospiraceae bacterium | reverse complement strand
GTTGAAGTACCTACTGATAAATATGAGGTGGATGCATATCCTGCAGTGAATACGCTTTTGGAGAATTATTGTTCCGCAATGGCTGCTGGGGATGCTGATACGATGGCTTCATTAAGCAATACCATGACTGAAGAAGAGAGATTCCGAATACAGGAAACAGCCAAGCATTATGACGGATTTCAAAATTATAAGGTTTATACAAAGATTGGACCAGAACCAAATTCCTATCTTGCAATTGTAGGGTATGATATTAAGTTTAAAGATATTGATACGCTGGCTCCTGCATTAACATCAGTTTATGTGTGTACGAATGAATCAGGTGCACTTTATATTAATAAAGAGGCGGCTGATGGACAGACAGAGGAGTATTTTAAGGCATTGTCTGTGCAGGATGATGTTGTAGAGCTATTAAAAGAGGTTCAGACAAAATATGATGATGCGGTAGCTTCTGATCCAGCACTAGCAACACTGGTTGCGGGACTTCCAGACGAAATCAATACAGCAGTTAAGAATGCACTGAATGCACAGGCAGAAGCAGCACAGCCAGTGGAGGAGGAGACTCCTACAGAGGATGTTCCGAGTGAGATTACGGTGAAGACAGTTGATAAGGTCAATATCAGAAAGTCAGCCAGTACAGAGTCGGACGCACTGGGGAAGGCTGAAATCGGCGATACCTTCACACAGCTGGAGGTTCTTGAGAATGGCTGGAGTAAGATTGATTATAACGGAACAGAGGCTTATATTAAGACAGAGTTTCTTGAAACAGTAGAATCTACTGGCGGTGAGACGGGAGATGCGGCGACAGGAGATGCTGATGCGACTACCGAGGATACAGATGGTACAGGCGCAACCGATTCGGATTCGGCAACGACAGCGACTACGTCTGGCAAGATTACTGTTAAGGATACAGTTAATATCAGAGAGTCTGCAAGCGAAACAGGAAATAAACTGGGTGTTGCCTACCGTGGCGAGCAGTTTGATCTGATTGAAAAGTCAAATGGTTGGTGCAAGATTAACTACAAAGGTTCGACAGCTTATGTGAAAGCAGATTTTGTGGAATAGACTGAGTATAAAGCAAACTATAATAAAAAGAATCCAGAATTTTCTGGATTCTTTTTAAAAAGTACTTGTCAATTTAAATAAGACGTTATATAATCTGCATTAGGCAAAGGCGTCTACAGGCATAGGGTTTCTATGCCTACAGATGTTTTTTTTGTTGGTACATATTCAATGTAATGTATTAACAAACGGGGAAGCAACAAATTATATATTATATCAAATAGGAGGAATTAAAATGTCATACGTTGATGAAGTGTTTAGCATGGTGGTAGAGAAGAATCCGTCACAGCCGGAATTCCATCAGGCAGTCAAAGAGGTACTGGAATCATTAAGAGTTGTAATCGAGAGGGATGAGGATGCATACAGAAAAGATGCATTGCTCGAGAGAATTGTTACACCGGAAAGACAGATTCTATTCAGAGTTTCATGGGTAGATGACAAGGGTCAAGTTCAGATCAACAACGGTTTCCGTGTACAGTTCAATTCAGCAATCGGACCTTATAAGGGTGGTCTCAGACTTCATCCTTCAGTGAACCTAGGCATCATCAAATTCTTGGGTTTTGAGCAAATCTTTAAGAATTCTTTGACAGGTCTTCCGATCGGTGGCGGTAAGGGCGGTTCTGATTTTGATCCCAAGGGCAAGTCAGACAGAGAGGTTATGGCTTTCTGCCAGAGCTT
>CAZACC010000233.1:0-1739 GCA_964483545.1 uncultured Lachnospiraceae bacterium | reverse complement strand
TTTATCAATGCTTTGAGGGTGGTTTATAAAGTACTGACGTAGAATCTCAGTAATAATAATATCAATATCTTCCTTTAGCAGTATTTCTTTTGCCTGAAAAATATTAAGCGCCGTAAACAGACATGAAATATCATTTTTTTCAACATCAATTGATTCTTCCATATCCTCGAGAATATATTTATCATCATCAACAATTAGTAAATTCATTTCATGATTTCCTACAGATAGTTTTCTTTCCATTTTATACAAACTTTATTCTAATGTATACCATATTTATTCACGCAGTGCAAGTAATTCACGGCTTAACCACACAGACAACACACTGATTAAAATCGACAGAATATATCTTCCCTGATATGGTTTCATGAATCCGCCCATCTCCTTGAAGAATGATGAGGACTGGGTTTGGTTCTGCTCTTCTGATTTCTTCGTATTCACTCTATTTTTTCCTTTGTCCAAAGCCATCCTCCCCAGCAGAGTCCAGCAAATGCTTTTTCATAATTCTTTGCGCGATCATCGAGCCTATGATTGCTGCGATTATAATCCCGATTACCAATGCTGGACCAATCCATGAATGCATCATATCAGCTGCTGCGATAATATTTTCTCCATTATTTTGCATGACAAATTCGGCCTTATCTACAAAAAATGACTTGTACGCCAAAACATAAGGATAAAACGTACCACCCAACGATGCAAGCAATTCTACAACTACATAACTGATTGTCAGATTCACCTTTAATGTGAATTTTTTATTCATCCGTATCCATTCAACTAATACTCCAGCAACTAAATAACAGATTAAATAGGGAAGGTACCCGCCCATCAAAGACCTGACTGCGCAGTAAATAAATAGTGCACCTTTTTTCCTCACTTTCACGCCAATCGTGAAAAATACAATCCCCTCAATTAATGCATAAATGATGGGCATCAGAAGAATGGTGATTGGCGAGATATACAAAAGTGAGCTCGCCATAAATAACAAAACATTGATTAAAGAAAGAAGTACAATTGTAATTATATCTTTACTATTCAATTTATCAGAACCCATTTTTAAATTACCTCCATAAAATGATTGTTTTCTATATGAAATGATTGATTGCCGCATGAAATACAATACATGCCACCAATAGAACTGCCATAGCCACATCAGCTGCTCTAATTTTCAGACTGATATAAGATTCCCGTTTTCTATGCAAAGCAATGCCCCTCGTTTCCGCTGAAGCTGCAAGTGCTTCTGCAATACGTATGACACGGAAGATCATTGGCACAATGAGTATTTCAAAATATTCCGGAAAATGGAGAACTTTTTCTCTCCATGCCTTAAATACCCCTCTGGTTTTCATTGATTGCTTTACAATCGCAATGTCTTTCGAAAGTACCGGGAAAAAGCGGAAAATCACACATACAATTGTGATCATCATTTCAGGAATATGCAGTTTTCTAAGGCCTGCGGTTATTCTCGAAGAATTTCCATTTTCTGATACAGCTGAAATGGTCATATAAAGCAGCAGGAATATCTGCATATACTGCATGATGAAACCGGTCGCTGTCGGCGGAAGCAGAACGTACATCGCAAAGATCAATACTAGTGCGCCTGCCCCAATAGCTGCTGTTCGGTATCGCTTTTCATAAAGAAGCAGGACGAAGACAGCTGCAAAAAAAACAAATCCTGTCACCGATACTGTTCTTGATGTAATAAAAAGTGCTGTAATCAAATATGCGAATTTGATACGGGG
>CAZACC010000232.1:0-1776 GCA_964483545.1 uncultured Lachnospiraceae bacterium | reverse complement strand
ATCTGCCTGCAATGGTAGGCGGAAAAGAAATGGATTTCAAGTATAAAGACTGCAAAGCTGAAATGGATATGGTCAATCAGGCATTCATTGAGACAATGATCGAGGGCGATGCAAACGGCCGCGGATTTCAGTATCCGATTCCGACCTATTCTATCACAAAGGATTTCGACTGGTCAGATACCGAGAACAATCGTTTATTGTTTGAAATGACCTCAAAATATGGTACACCATATTTCTCTAATTTCATTAACAGTGATATGGAGCCGAGCGATGTTAGAAGTATGTGTTGCAGATTAAGGTTGGATTTACGTGAACTGCGTAAAAAAACAGGCGGGTTCTTTGGCTCTGGTGAGAGTACGGGTTCTGTAGGTGTGGTAACAATCAATATGCCGAGGATTGCCTATTTGGCGGCAAACAAAGATGACTTCTACAAGCGTCTCAACAGGATGATGGATATTTCAGCACGAAGCTTGAAGGTAAAGCGAGGAGTTATTTCCAAGCTGTTGGATGAGGGACTGTATCCGTATACCAAAC
The DNA here is from genome assembly GCA_964483545.1 of uncultured Lachnospiraceae bacterium. Taxonomy (GTDB): domain Bacteria; phylum Bacillota; class Clostridia; order Lachnospirales; family Lachnospiraceae; genus JAAYYM01. The sequence continues at coordinate 1,242 of CAZACC010000232.1, read as the reverse complement.
GCTACCTTGGAAACTTTGATAATCACTTCTCAACAATCGGTCTGATCGGTATGAATGAAGTGGGATTGAATGCAAACTGGCTGCGTGCGGACATGACAGATAAGAGGACACAGGAGTTTACAAAGGAAGTTCTCAATCATATGAGAAATCGCTTATCTGATTATCAGGAACAGTACGGTGATTTATACAATCTAGAGGCAACTCCTGCAGAAAGCACGACTTACCGTCTGGCGAAGCATGACAAGAGACGCTGGCCGAATATCAAGACAGCAGGCAAGGTAGGAGATACCCCGTATTATACGAACAGTTCTCATCTGCCAGTTGATTATACAGCTGATATCTTTGATGCTCTTGACATTCAGGATGATCTACAGACATTATATACATCAGGTACCGTATTCCATGCATTTTTGGGTGAGAAGATGCCGGATTGGAAGGCAGCGGCATCATTGGTCAGAAAAGTTGCAGAGAATTATAAGCTTCCATATTATACTCTGTCACCGACATATTCTGTATGTAAGGAGCATGGTTATCTAGCAGGAGAGCAAAAGTCATGCCCGCACTGCGGAGCTGTTACCGAGGTCTACAGTCGTATTACAGGCTACTACAGACCTGTACAGAACTGGAATGATGGCAAGCTTCAGGAATACAAGAATCGTATCGTATATGATATTGATCACTCCAGTCTGAAGCGCCCGACTAGTAGTATTGTCAAGATTACTTCTCTGGCAGAAAATGTTGAAGAAGCAGTTGAGATCGCACCGTTGGAGCGTATCAAGTATCTTTTCATAACAAAAACATGTCCGAACTGCAAGCTGGCAAGGGAATATCTCAAAAATGAGAAGTATGTCATAATTGACGCAGAGGAGAATATTGAACTGGCTACGCGTTATAAGGTTATGCAGGCACCGACACTGGTTGTAGTGGATGGAGATATGATTAATAAGTATACCAACGCATTTAATATTAAGAAATATATGGAAGAAAAAGCTACAGTATCCGTATAGAGGGAAGTGTTAGCGGATTCAATTGTAATAACTGACGGACATAGGGAAATGTGAACAATGCATTTCCCTATGATATGGTTAATGTAGAATTTATAATAAGTAAGGAGAGACAAAATGATTCATCAGTTAATTGAACAGATTCAGAAGAAAGATGCGCCGATTGTAGTGGGGCTTGATCCTATGCTTTCCTACATACCGACGCATATTTTAAGTAAAGCCTATGCTGAGCTTGGAG
>CAZACC010000231.1:0-1777 GCA_964483545.1 uncultured Lachnospiraceae bacterium | reverse complement strand
AATATAAATTAGATTTGCATTTCTTAATATCAGGTCAGAAAACCCATAAGGAAGCAGGCAGGGAGAGGGTGTCATCATTTACCACATGTTATTTTAGAGGAAGTATGACAATAGAAACTGCGCTCATATTACCCGTTTTTCTATTTGCAATGTTTTTGATTATTTCCTTGTCAGATGCAATAGGGTTATATATCAATCTACAGGGAGCACTTGATCAAAATGTGAAATATGCTGCACAGCTATCGTATGATCAGATAATAGACAAATCTGCAATACAAACAGGGGTACTGCAGGATCTGGATGAGGATTGTATGAAACATGCACCGATACAGGGGGGCAGGGATGGAATTCGTTTTAGCAGTACACATCCCGATCATTCGGATGTGATTGATATTACGGCACAGTATAGCCTTCAGTTTCCTTTTGATCTGATTGGAGTCGGAACGTTTCCAATGGAACAGAGGAGTGTGGCACATAAATGGGTCGGTTATGGCAGTGCTTTTTCAGAAAATACGATAGCAGGGGAAGAAGAGTATGTGTATATAACTCCACATGGAACAGTATATCATCGTTCTGCAGATTGTTCTCATATCAAGCTGTCAATACGTGAGGTAGCAGCAGAACAAATAAAAGGATTAAGAAATACAGATGGCGGAAAGTACAAGAGCTGTGAGATCTGCAAAGGGTCATTAAGCAGTGAACATCTCTATATTACGGAAGATGGAGACAGGTATCACAGCAGTCTTACCTGTAGCGGTCTCAAGAGAGATATTATTTCAATACCAATTTCGGAAGTAGGAAGCAGGAGAGCCTGTTCCAGATGTGGTTCAACAAATCATTGATTGAAAATACCTGTCGAGATAAGGAGAGAAAATGATAGAAAAAGTATATATTCTCAGTTTATTAACTATCTGTTCTTATTCTGATATACAAAGCAGAGAGATGTCTATCAGACTGTTAGCAGGCTTTGGTATTGTGGAAACAGCATTGATATTTTACCGGGTGATACTGGTTGAGGCTTATCTGCCGTGGGGAGTGATCGTAGGAATCGGATTGCTTTTGATTAGTAAATATACAAGAGGTGCAGTTGGGGATGGAGATGCGGTTCTAGTTATAATGACCGGTTTTTTGTTGGATATGAAATCGAATTTGATACTAATCACAGGCGCATCTATTGCGGCTGCCGTATATGGGTTGTTTCTTATGATAATCAAACAAAAAAACAGAAAAGAGGAATTTGCATTTGTTCCGTTCTTATTAATTACATACACAGGGATGGTTTTGCAATGAAAAAAAGAGGAAGCTATACAATTGAAGCAGCCCTTATTATGCCATTTATAATAGGCAGCATTGTATTCATTATTTATAGTGCATACTATACTCATGATAGGGCATTTATGCAAAAGTGTGCATATATTGCAGCACTTCGCGGAAGTGAGGAGCGAGAAGGAGATACTGCAGCATATCATACTGCGAAAGAATGCAGTACACAGCTACCGCAGGGACATTTATTAGGATCTTGGACTTTGACTGATGATGTTCAAACAAATCCGGATCTTGTTACAGTTGCATATGAGGGTACAATGCAGATGCCTGGAGGCGTTCTGGTGGAAATGGTTTTGCAGAGAGATGTCTGGTATTTGAAGAGAGAAGCTGTGGCAAGGCGTGTAGATGAGCCCAAATATATTAGAGAGAGTCGAAAACAGCAGTATTGAAGAATCGAAATACGGCAGAGGGGATGACAGGATGTTTCATGAGGAATATATCAGGGATCTGG
>CAZACC010000230.1:0-1788 GCA_964483545.1 uncultured Lachnospiraceae bacterium | reverse complement strand
ATGCAGTTGAGACTGGCATGATCAGTAGAATCAGATATGAGAACTATATGCAGATTTATGAAGAAATTAAGGAACGAAGGAGATATTAAAATGTACTTTAAATTGTCACCATCTATTCTTGCAGCTGATTTTTCAAAGCTAGGCGAGGAGATTGAAAAGGTAGATAGGGCAGGTGCAGAATATATTCATATAGATGTGATGGATGGAACCTTTGTGCCTAGCATTTCATTTGGGATGCCAGTCATCCAGTCAATCAGAAAAGTGACTCAAAAATTCTTCGATGTGCATTTGATGATTCAGGAACCAGAACGCTACATTGAGGAATTCATTGCGTGTGGAGCAGATGGTATCACGATTCATCAAGAAGCGTGCAAACCGCTGAGAAAGACATTGGAGCTGATCCAATCAAATGGGTTGCGTGCAGGCGTATCCATTAGTCCGAAGACTCCCGTAGATCAGCTGCTGCCGATTCTTAATCTGGCAGACATGTTCCTGATTATGACAGTAGAGCCTGGATTTGGTGGGCAGAGCTATATGGACTCCTGTACGGCGAAGATCCAAGAACTGCGGAGCTTACTAGATGACAGGGGACTGCATACAGACATACAGGTAGATGGCGGTATTACAAAAGACAATCTGCACATTGTACTGGAGGCAGGTGCAAATGTAATCGTAATTGGCTCCTCTGTTTTCAGAGGAGATATTACAGATAATACGATTTATTTTCAAAATAGACTGGAAGCATTTGAAATAAGGAGTCAGACAAATAGAACAAAGAGAAAACCAAAAAAAGGGGAATGACAGAATGAAAAATTATATAAAGATAGCAAGACTGGATCACTGGGTAAAGAATGTGTTTATTATTCCTGGCGTTGTGATTGCCATATTATTAACAGACTTTACATTTGACCCCTCATATATTTGGAAATTTATCATAGGTTTTTTTGCAACATGCTTTATTGCGTCGGCGAATTATGTCATCAATGAGTGGCTGGATGCGGACTTTGATCAATACCACCCGACGAAAAAATACCGTCCAGTTGTTTCTGCAGACATGAAATTTTCTCTGGTTATGGTAGAATATGTGCTATTTGCTCTGGCAGGTATCGGCTGTTCCTTACTGATTTCAAAAGTCTTTTTGTATACAGAGCTAGCGCTTTTGATTATGGGCATTCTGTATAATGTGAAACCGATTCGTACCAAGGATATTCCTTATTTAGATGTCCTGTCCGAATCTGTCAATAATATGATTCGTCTGCTGTTAGGCTGGTTTATTATCAATAGTGAGCTGCAGCCACCTAGTTCGATTCTGATCGGCTACTGGATGGGCGGCGCTTTTTTGATGGCGATTAAGCGCTATGCGGAATATCGCATGATTGGCAATTCGGAGCAGGCAGGACTTTACCGGAAATCTTTCAAGTATTATAGTGAGCATCTATTGCTGGTATCGGCATTCTTTTATGCGATGGCATCCACATTTTTCTGTGGCATCTTTATGATCAAGTATAGAATCGAGTATCTGATGGGCATGCCATTTATATTTGGGCTATTCTGCGCTTATTTCTATATCAGCTTTAAAGAGGATTCTGCGGTGCAGAAGCCAGAAAAGCTTTATAAGGAGAAGAAGTTGTTGGCCTATATTGCATTCTTGATTTTGCTTTTTATTGTGCTGACATTTGTAGATATTCCAGCGTTGAACTATTGGATAGATATCAGGCTGATTGGAGTGTAAAATGAAGCTTTCTAAAAAACAAATATTAAGTAAATACCGTGCCGTCATATTTGATC
>CAZACC010000229.1:0-1804 GCA_964483545.1 uncultured Lachnospiraceae bacterium | reverse complement strand
AAGCTGTAGAGAAGATGTTTGCAGGAACAAAGGTAAAGAGCGTTAACACATTGAACCTTGATGGTAAGACAAAGCGCCGTGGGGCTACTTCAGGAAAGACTGCAAAGACAAAGAAGGCGATTGTTCAGTTAACAGCAGACAGCAAGGATATCGAAATTTTTGAAGGGCTGTAAACACTGAGATTTGTCAAAGCATGAATGCTTTGATGCGAAGATTTTACTATGTAAGATTTCGCCGCAGCGATTTTGCATGCAAAATCACTGCTTATGTGCAACAAAGCACGATAATAAATTGTGAAGAAAAGGAGAAATAATCATGGGAATTAAAACCTATAACCCATATACCCCGTCCAGAAGACAGATGACTGGCTCTGATTTTTCAGAGATTACCAAGACAACACCAGAAAAGTCATTATGCAGTTCTCTCAGTAAGAGTGCTGGACGTAACAATCAGGGTAAGATTACAGTCAGACATCGCGGAGGCGGTAACAGAAGAAAGTATAGAATCATTGATTTTAAGAGAAGAAAAGATGGTATCCTAGCTACGGTTATTGGTATCGAGTACGATCCGAACAGAACAGCAAATATCGCACTGATCTGCTATGCGGACGGAGAAAAAGCATATATTCTTGCTCCTGAGGGTTTAACAGATGGCATGAAGGTCATGAACGGACCAGAAGCAGAAGTCAGAGTTGGTAATTGCCTGCCTCTTTCAGAGATTCCAATTGGTACACAGATTCATAACATTGAGTTATATCCGGGCAAGGGCGGACAGCTTGTTCGTTCAGCTGGAAACAGCGCACAGCTCATGGCGAAAGAAGGAAAACTAGCAACACTTAGACTTCCTTCAGGCGAGATGAGAATGGTTCCGCTGATTGCAAGAGCATCTATTGGCGTCATCGGAAATGGTGACCATAGCCTTATCAATATTGGTAAAGCAGGACGTAAGCGCCACATGGGCTTTAGACCTACCGTTCGTGGTTCGGTCATGAACCCGAATGACCATCCGCATGGTGGTGGAGAAGGTAAGACAGGAATTGGTCGTCCAGGTCCGTCAACTCCTTGGGGCAAGCCTGCACTTGGTCTGAAGACAAGAAAGAAGAACAAGAAATCCAATAAGATGATTGTACGTCGTCGTGACGGCAAGGCAATCAAGTAGATAAGGAGGAGCAAAAATGGCAAGATCACTTAAAAAAGGACCTTTCGCAGACGAGAGCCTGTTAAAGAAGGTTGATGCAATGAACGAAGCCGGTTCCAAGACTGTTATCAAGACTTGGTCACGTCGTTCCACGATATTCCCTCAGTTTGTAGGGCATACAATCGCGGTACATGACGGAAGAAGGCATGTTCCTGTATATGTAACAGAAGACATGGTTGGACACAAGCTCGGCGAGTTCGTAGCAACCAGAACCTATAGAGGACACGGCAAGGACGAGAAAAAATCTAAGGTGAAATAATTAAGATAATTTGAAAGGAGGTTTCATCCATGGCTAAAGGACATAGATCCCAAATAAAAAGAGAAAGAAATGCGAATAAGGATACAAGACCCTCTGCAAAGTTATCTTATGCAAGAGTATCTGTTCAGAAAGCATGTTTTGTATTAGATGCCATCAGAGGAAAAGATGTTACGTCAGCACTTGCGCTTTTGACATATAATCCTAGATACGCATCAAGCATCGTCAAGAAGTTGCTGGAGTCAGCGATTGCAAATGCTGAGAACAATAACGGGATGAATGCAGAAAACTTATACGTAGCAGAGTGTTACGCAAATAAGGGACCGACAATGAAGAGAGTTAGACCGAGAG
>CAZACC010000228.1:0-1826 GCA_964483545.1 uncultured Lachnospiraceae bacterium | reverse complement strand
CTGAAGCAATATATCAGCACAGCCTTCAGCACAGAAAAGACTGATCAGATTGGTAAAGCAGTGGCTACGGCACTATATGGAAAGGTGCTTGAAAACAGTGTTACAAGACTAGAACTGTATGCGGCCTGTGCCTACAGTCATTTCCTACAGTATGGGCTGCATCTGCGTGAACGTGAGATTTATTCATTTGAGGCAAATGATATGGGCACGATTTTCCATGACGCATTGCAGCGTTATGCAGAGCTTCTCAAAAAGAACAGCTATACATGGTTTGATATATCTGCTGAGCAGTCGGAGATTTTGGTGGCGCAGGCTGTGGCAGATTGCATGGGAAAGGCTCAGAACGAAATTTTGTACAGCACTGCCAGATACGGGTATGTGCTGAATCGAATCAAGCGTATTCTGAACCGCACGGTTACAGTGCTCGGGGTACAGATCAGAAAAGGTAAATTTGTCCCCAATCAATTCGAGTTTGCATTTTCAGCGGAAACAGATTATAAGTCTTTGAACATTAGTCTGTCTGATGATGAAGCGATGCATCTGAGTGGCAGAATTGATAGGATGGATACTTGTGAAGAAGAGAATAAGCTCTATGTGAAGGTGATTGATTACAAATCCGGCAATCGGTCTTTTGATCTGGCGGCAGTGTATGATGGACTGCAGCTGCAGCTGGTTGTTTATCTGGATGCGGCGATGGAAATGCTGCAGAGGGAGAACCCAGACAAGGAAGTGATACCAGCGGGAATTCTTTATTATCACATCGATGATCCCTTGATTGAGAAAAAAGGTGAGATGACACCGGAGGAAATCAATCAAAAGATAGTGGCTGAGCTATGTACCAAGGGATTGGTCAATAGTGATGAGCATATTATTCATATGATGGATGCGGACTTTGAACGGTCATCTGATGTCATACCAGTTAGCAGGACAGCAGGCGGCGAATTCACCAAAGCGGCATCTGTAGCAAGCAGTGAGCAGTTTAAACGGATATCAGACTATGTGAATCATAAGATAGCCACCATGGGCAGAGAGATCCTGACGGGAGAGATTGCAGCCAGTCCATATGGGGATGGAAAGAGTTCTGCATGCACTTATTGTCAATATCATGCGGTCTGTGGTTTTGATGAACGCATGTCAGGCGCCAAGACACGTCAAGCGTCAAATATGGATCGAGAGCAGATCCTGGAAGCCATGCTGGAAATGGGTAAATAGAAAGAACTGAGATGGAAAAACGAAAAGTAAGGGTCGGAAATATAATAACACTTACTATTGAGTCTTAGCCGTAGAATAGGAGCAGGGATGAAATTCACCGATGAACAGCAAAGCGTCATAACGACCAGAGACAACGACATATTGGTTTCCGCAGCAGCAGGCTCAGGAAAGACTGCTGTATTGGTTGAGCGTATCATCAGACGGGTATTGGATGAAGAGAAACCAGTTAATATTGATCAATTGCTGGTCATGACATTTACTGAGGCGGCTGCAGCCGAAATGAAGGAACGAATCGGCAATGCCATAGAAGCAGCTCTGAGAGAGCAACCATTGAATACACATCTTCAAAAACAGTCGTTATTGATACATCAAGCTCCGATCACGACGATTCATGGCTTTTGCCTGAATGTGGTAAAAAATCATTTTCATGAGATAGATCTGGATCCGTATTTCAGGGTGGCAGATGAGGGAGAATGCAAGTTACTCAAGGTAGACGTTATGGAGCAGGTTCTAGAAACAGCATATGAAGAGGCAAATGAAGACTTTCTGTATATGACCGAATGCTACGGAGCTAAGAAGAGCGACTCCTCCGTGGAAGAGCTGGTGACTAATTT
>CAZACC010000227.1:0-1844 GCA_964483545.1 uncultured Lachnospiraceae bacterium | reverse complement strand
CTTGCTGACAGAGCCACTACATTGGGTACATAGAAGTTCTCATCCATAAAATAATCGAGGACTCCTGCGGTAAATACCGAGCGAAGTGCTCCTCCTTCAAGCAGTATTCCCGTTGTCTCTTTCATAAAACTGGCTCCTTATTTTTGTGTTTCTTGATCTTCTTTCTGACGTTCACCAATCCGCTGTAGATCAAATCAATCAGACTTCCCACAATCGACTACCCATCATGGCAAAGAATAGTTCTCGCAATCCAAATTTGAACTTCATCTGATCCCCTCCGTCATGACAATAATCATACTGTATTTGCACAATTTTTACAAGACTGCGATTTCCCTTTTCAAGGCAAATGAATAGATCAGCTTTTCCTTAACATGCTTTCCTGCTAGCTGCTCCAGTGCCTGCGCATAGTAATCCAGCTGCATCTGATACCGACTGACCAGTTCCTCACTGGTCGTCACACGGTCTGTCTTGTAATCCACTACGACTAGCTCTCCATCTTCTTCAAAATAGGCATCAATGATTCCTTGCACCAGAACCGTCTCTCCAGAATCCATGCCAGGGTAAACCTGATCTGCGTCCACACCTAATACGAATGGTTGTTCACGATACAGATGATTCTGCAAGAATGCTGCACCCATCCGTTTGGCTGTGGAGGACTGGATAAACGTCATCATGTCTGCTGGCCGTATGACCTTGAATAATTCCTCGCTAATATGCCCACGGTCACGCAATTCCATAAAATGCTGCATCAGAGTCTCCTCTGAGACATTACCTCCAGCTGTGAGCCTGTAATCCAACAACTCCAGCACCTTGTGATATGCGGTACCTCTTTGTACTGCAGAAACCTCTGTTTTTCGACTGATGAACTGTGGAATATAAGGGATAATCTCTTCTGTAGGAAAGAGAATCTCTCCATCCACCTGCTCTTCCTCAATGTGCTGCATCTTCAGCTCGGAAACAGAAACCTTCATCCGTACCTGTCCTACATTTTCATATGGATACACATAGGAAAAATGCTCGGTAATCTGCTGCTCTCCTGGCAATATGTGTTTTTCATTTGATAACAGTTGTTCTTTTTTCGTCTCTGCATTTGTCTGTTCACGAATTTCCTCAACGACAAGATCAGAAACATTCAGACAGGTCATCTGAATATCTGTCTCGTACCTGTGTCTAGCATACAAAACCATGTCCAATGCATTTGTAAAGGAGGCAATCGTTGTGACAGGAAACCTTGTATCCATACAGCTACTGATAATCTCGCACTTTCCCAGTCTTTCGGCGGCATCCTCTACTGCTGCTGTCATAATCAGCTTTTCTTCGGCACGTGTCATGGCTACATATAGAATACGCAGTTCTTCAGCAAGTGTCTCTATTTTATTCTTTCTTTGCATCAGCTTCTTAAACAGAGTCGGTGTTTTCAACCGTAGAGCCGGATCAATCGCATTGACGCCCATACCGTAATCTATATCTGTAATTACGGCTTTCGCTGCATCCTGAAAATTGATCTTTTTATTCATAGCGGCAATGATGCAGATTGGAAATTCGAGACCCTTGCTTTTGTGGATGCTCATGATCCTGACTGCGTTGTCATTTTCTCCTGCCAGATTAACCTCTCCATAATCCACATCATATTTCTGCAGATATTCTATGTATCTGACAAAGTGAAACAGTCCTTTATAGCTGGTTCTGCCGTAATCATCTGCCTTGGTCAGCAGCATATTGACGTTTGCACGCCGTTGTGCCCCACGTGGCATTGCCGAAACAAACTCCAAATATCCCGTTCTGTAGATAATCTCATGCATTAAATAATAAACTGAAGTATATGGTATCTGTTCTCTGTAATG
>CAZACC010000226.1:0-1852 GCA_964483545.1 uncultured Lachnospiraceae bacterium | reverse complement strand
GTTTCAAACTCCATCTTTTTGCCATCTTCTCTGGTTGCCCAGGTTCTGGTCATGAGATAGGAATGGATCGTCGCCTTAGAAGGATTTTTAGGGTTTTCTATTCTTGAAAATACAGTGTCCTCCCAGGTTAACTTGATATTTCTTTTATTGGGCTCATAAAAAATGGCAGTATAATCGATGGTATGATCTTCTCCTTTTACAATGGTAGAAACGTCAATCCAGTCTTCCTCTTCTTCAGCTGGAACCTCGGTAGCTGGAGTCTCTGCCAGTGTTGGTGCAGCTTCTGGTGCCTCAGACGGAGTAGGTGTCATTTCCTGTACGGCAGCAGTATCGGGAGCCTTGGGACTTTTGGAAAGCTTTCTTTCGACTCCGATAAAGGTACCAAACATAATTACAATCAAAAGCAATGAATATAGAATTATACCAGGTATTGATAGTGATAGAGTATTCTTTTTCTTAGGGACAATAGGTTTATCAGTGACGGAATCTGCCATCTCTGGTTCGCGGACATCTGGTTCACGGATCTCTGGTTCATCAATGGTTGATTTTTCTGTAATGGGTTTTTCTGTAGGTGGTTTATGATATGTTTTATTAACAGATCTTCTATTTTTACTCTTTTTACTCATTCTCATCATCCTTTTCATTTCGTGTAGTTCCTAATTTATTATACTTGTTTTGTCTTAAAAGGACAACATGAAAAGAGACAACGTATTGTTGTAATAGTAAAATTTTCACATCATTATTTTGTATATTCCACAATTTTCTATATTTTATAATATAATACAAAAAACAGTATATTGGCAAGGGGGAAAAGGGATACTATGATACGAGTAGCAATTTGTAACCGGGATTTAAAGATGGTTAAACAAATGGAGAAATGGATCGTTGAAGAAGGAGATTTGGAAAAAAGAAATGTGAAAAGTTATTGTTATCGTAAGGGAGAGGATCTGTTGTGGGATGTAGAGGAACAAGGAGGATTTGATATTGCCATACTTGATCTGATCGAAGCAAAAGATATAGAAACGACAAAGCGGATTTCGGTAGTAAATCCATACTGTCAGATAATTTTCTTGGCAGAAAGTGACAAACTGGCATACGATGCCTATCTGGCACATCCCTTTTCCTTTATTTTGATGCCAGTAGAACAGGAACAATTGATTGGGATATATAAGGAAGCTTGCTATAAAACTGGGAAACATGAGCGACTGTTTTGTTTTCATAGTCATTATGTTTATTACCAGATACCAGTCAACCATATTATGATATTTGAAAGCGAGAAAAGACAAATTCGTATGATTTGTAAAGATGGAGAGGAGTTACTATTCTATAATACATTATCGGGAGTTGAAGAGTATATCCAGATCATTACTAACTGTTTTATACGTATCCATCATTCTTTTCTGATTAACAAATACTACGTAAAAAAGTATTATACTGATAAGATAGAAATGATGAATGGAACGATACTGCCAATTAGTGAAAAAAGAAAGAAAAAAGTAAAAGAAAAAATGTATACGGTAACAGAAGAGTAACATATTTATAAATTTTACAGAATATAAAACAAGAATTTGCAAATTGGTATTTGTCGGAGTTTTATATGTTATGATGCCTTCTGGATAGGGGAGTATTTACTGCGGGGTAAAAGATTACTATGGGTATATCTTAGAATTCTATTTCTCAGCAGGAAACAGCTTCAAAAGGTATCTCTCAAAAAGTCGAAATAGGTATCAGACCTTTTTCAGAAACTTCTATACAGATACCTATAGTAATGAAAATCTTTTACGCAAAAATGTCAGCGTAAAACTTGCACTGACATTTTTGCAAAAAGTATGCTATAATGTATATACAGCAG
>CAZACC010000225.1:0-1855 GCA_964483545.1 uncultured Lachnospiraceae bacterium | reverse complement strand
TCTACAGCCGTGATATAGTCTCCATTTTGTGTAGAATACAGTTCCGAAACCATCTCTCGTGCATTGATATCTTTTTCTGTTTTCGTTTCTATCACAAATACTGCTCTTGTCTGCTCTGCTGTAATGTGCAGCTTTTTGGCACGATTATAGATATCGACCAGCAGCAGGTTATCTAAAATCAGATTCTGAAAGAAACTATTTCGATCTACCTTCTCTTTATATGCTATAATAAGATTTTGCAGTTGACTGACTGCAATCTTTCCGATCATATAGGTGTCTTCTCCGCCCTTGGCAGCAAGTATATAGAGTGGCAAATCGTCATCATAGATCTTGAATAGATGCTGATCCTGTATCACTTGGCTATCTGCCTCAGATGCCGCAAAGTTCATCAAGATCTCTCTGCTGACTACACCCTCTCTATATGTCTGTGCTACGAGATTGCCCTGCAAATCTGCCACACATAACTCCATTTTCGTAATTGTACATAGCTCAGAAATACTTGTCTGTATAATCTGGTTTGTAATCATGCTTTTTCACTTCCTTTACAAAATGGGAGATGCTGTTGCATCTCCCATATTCGTTCTATTCGTTTTTATATTTGAACTAGTTCGTAATTGTCTGCTCTGTCTCTTTGTCAAATACATGAATCTTCTCAACATCAAGAGCGAACTTGCATGTATCTCCAGGTCTTGCTGTTGTACGTGCATCAACTCTTGCAGTGATCGGGAACTCTTCCAGATCAAAGTACAGATAAACCTCTGCACCAAGCAACTCATACACTTTAATGGTTGACTCAAATACGCTCTGAGGTGATGTCTCGATAAACATTTCTGAATCATATACATCTTCAGGACGAATACCAAATGTAACCGTCTTTCCGTTGTATCCACCTTCAATCAGCTTCTTTGACTTAGCTGGAGGAAGAGGAATAGACTTTCCTGCTGTTTTAAGATGAGCAACGTCACCCTGAATATCAACAACTGCATCCAAGAAATTCATCTGAGGTGATCCCATGAATCCTGCAACGAAGAGGTTTTGTGGCTTGTCATATAAGTTCTGTGGTGTATCTACCTGATGAATCACACCATCTTTCATAACAACAATTCTGGTACCCAGTGTCATAGCCTCTGTCTGATCATGTGTTACGTAGATGATTGTGGTTCCAAGTCTTACATGTAACTTAGCAATCTCGATACGCATCTGTACTCGAAGCTTAGCATCTAGGTTTGATAAAGGCTCATCCATCAAGAATACCTTAGGATTACGTACGATTGCACGTCCCATAGCTACACGCTGTCTCTGTCCACCTGATAAAGCCTTTGGCTTTCTATCAAGGAGTGGTGTCAGATCAAGGATCTTAGCTGTTTCTTTAACAATCTTATCGATTTCTTCCTTCGGTACCTTTCTTAACTTCAAACCGAAAGCCATATTATCATAAACTGACATATGAGGATACAAAGCATAGTTCTGGAATACCATTGCGATATCTCTGTCCTTAGGCTCTACATCATTCACAACTCTATCACCGATCTTCAGTTCGCCTGATGAGATTTCTTCCAGACCTGCGATCATACGAAGTGTTGTTGACTTACCACATCCTGAGGGTCCTACGAAGATGATAAACTCCTTATCTGCGATATCCAGATTGAAGTCTTTAACAGCTTCAAATCCATTAGGATATACTTTATAGATGTTCTTTAACTGTAAACTTGCCATTTTAAATTCCTCCTAAAATTGTGTGTTTATATGCGGACACTTCCGCAACTAACCTGAAATTAGTATATCAAACCTTTGTTTTATTGACCATGCAACAATTATACAAACTTTTTTTCATTTCCTATACATTTTGCTCAAT
>CAZACC010000224.1:0-1863 GCA_964483545.1 uncultured Lachnospiraceae bacterium | reverse complement strand
ACTTCCTCTGTAAAAAGTACGCTGATGATATGTACCTCCTCCTGAATTGACTCAGGCAGCCTCTGAAACAGCGGATTAAAATAATATTTCTGCTCATAGGCATTAGCGCCGCAGAGCACGATCTTTTCTTCGTCCATATTGTTAATATTTGCTCCTCTATACAATCGTCAAACCCTAAAACAATACAAGAAAACTAAAAATACATGCACATACTAGTACAACCGTAAAAATCATGAAAAAAATACCAAACAATTTGTTGTGCTTCATCATCTTTACGGCATTCAGACATGTCATGATTGCACCGAGTATGAAGATGACTGGAAATAAGTACAAATCACTTTCCTCACTGGACAACGCAATGATTGCCATGACTATAACGGAAATACCGATCATCATGTTGATAACATCGATTGCAAACCCATTGGCCTGAATGGCATTTTTCAGATATGTTTTGGCTTCCTTTTTCATAATCTCTCCCGACCCAGTGTCGCCACCATAACTGCCTTAATCGTATGCATTCTGTTCTCTGCCTCGTCGAACACCACATCTGCATACTTTTCAAATACCTCATCTGTCACTTCCATCTCTGTCAGATGAAAACGCTCTCCCATTTCCTTTCCAATCTTTGTCTCTAAATCATGGAATGCAGGCAGACAATGTAGAAAAATAGCATTGCTCTTTGCATGATTCATAACATCCATCGTCACCTTATAAGGGGTCAGATCCTTGATCCGCTCCTCCCATACCTTGTCTGGCTCTCCCATGGATACCCATACATCTGTATAGAGTATATCAGCGTCCTTGGTTCCAGCCTTGACATCCTCAGAAAATGTAAGCGTAGCTCCACTCTCCCTCGCAAATGCCTTACACTCTTCAATCAGAGCCTCATTTGGGAAGTAACGCTTGGGTGCACAGGCAACAAAGTTCATTCCCATCTTAGCGCAAGCAATCATCAAAGAATTACCCATGTTGTAGCGGGCATCACCCATGTATACCAGCTTCTTCCCCTCCAGCGATCCCAGATGTTCCCGAATCGTCAGAAGATCTGCAAGCATCTGTGTTGGATGATACTCATTGGTCAGTCCGTTCCAGACAGGTACGCCAGCATATTTAGCCAGATCCTCTACAATTTCCTGTCCGAATCCACGATATTCGATGCCATCAAACATTCTGCCAAGTACACGTGCTGTATCAGCAATGCTTTCCTTCTTGCCGATCTGTGATCCTGCTGGATCCAAATAAGTCGTGCACATACCCATATCATGTGCAGCCACCTCAAATGCACAACGCGTTCTCGTGCTAGTCTTTTCAAAAATCAAAGCTATATTCTTCCCATGATATTTAGCAATATCAACCCCATTTTTTTTCTTTTCTTTTAAATCAGCAGCCAAATCTAGAAATTCATTGATTTCATCTTTGGTAAAATCCTTTAATGTCAAAAAATGGCGATTCTTCAAGCTCATCTTCTTTCCTCCTATGTAAAATCACGCTGTCTGCCATTCGGGCTGTTGACAACGTGATTCTGCTGTATGCTTAATTTCTCAAAATTTCTATTTCGTCAGTACTTCCTTGATACCTGCTGCCAGACCTGCCAGACCTTGTATTTCTGAAGGAATAATAATCTTTGTTGCCTGTCCGTCTGCTGCCTTTTCAAATGCTTCAAGGCTCTTAATCTTGAGAACAGCCTCATCTGCTCCAGCTTCCTTTAGGAACTTAATACCATCTGCAGTTGCCTGTTGCACCCTCAAAATAGCCTCAGCCTCACCTTCAGCCTCTTTGATTCTCTTCTCCTTCTCAGCCTCTGCTCGCAGGATTGCAGACTGCTTCTCTGCCTCAGCGTCCAGAATGACTGATTCTTTTTTA
>CAZACC010000223.1:0-1871 GCA_964483545.1 uncultured Lachnospiraceae bacterium | reverse complement strand
TAAAGAGCAATTCGTTATCTGATGTTCCGGGTCGAAGTCCGCGCGTAAACCACTACATAAAGCGTGCAGGCTATCTTTTTTGATGGAAATTGCTTTGCAATTTTCTGCTATATGCGCGCCATAAAGGAGAATTGCTATGGAAAATATGGAGAAGATCAAAGATCTGATTGACAACAAGCAGTATACACTCTTGCGTCAGGAATTATCTGAGTTAAATGAAGCAGATATTGCTACGCTCTTAGAAGAATTACCCGAAGAAGAATTGATTAGAATATTCAGGATTCTGCCAAAATCTATTGCGGCAGATGTATTTTCGTACCTTCCGATAGAAACAGAGCAGACGATTATAGCGACTCTGACTGATCGAGAGGCTGCTAATATCATCAATAACCTGATGGCAGATGATGCAACTGACCTGCTGGAGGAAATGCCGGCAAATGTAGTCAAAAAGCTGCTGGCCAATGCAAACTCAGAAACACGGCGTGATATCAATCATTTGCTGCGATATCCGGAGGATTCTGCAGGATCCATCATGACAGTCGAGTTTGTAGATCTGAAGGAAAATCTGACCGTGGAACAGGCAATTGCGCGTATCCGAAAGACCGGTGTTGATAAAGAAACCATCAATATCTGTTATGTGTTGGATGCGCAGAGAAGACTGCTTGGTACGGTTTCACTCCGTTATCTGCTGCTTTCTGATGCAGATGCGAAAATCGGAGATATCATGAATGAAAATGTCATCTCGATCAAAACCCTGATGGATCAGGAAGAGGTTGCGATGGTATTCCAGAAGTATGATTTTACTTCCATGCCTGTTGTAGACAATGAGAATCGTCTGGTCGGAATCATCACAGTCGATGATGTAGTCGACATCATGCGGGAAGAGGCAACTGAGGATATTGAAAAGATGGCAGCTATTGTGCCGTCTGATAAACCATATATGAAGACCGGAGTATTTGAGACATGGAAAAAACGTATTCCATGGCTGCTGCTTCTGATGATTTCAGCTACCGTTACAGGCGGAATCATCCTGTATTATGAGGAAGCGCTGGGCACTTATGTAGTGCTGACTGCATTTATTCCGATGTTGATGGATACCGGTGGAAATGCCGGCGGACAGGCAAGCGTCACTGTCATCCGTGCATTATCCCTGCAGGAAATTGATTTTGGAGATATCCTTGCAATCATATGGAAGGAAGCAAGAGTCGCAGTGCTTTGCGGTATTACGCTTGCTGCTGCTAATTTTGCGAAGCTCATGATTATTGATAAAGTATCGCTATCGATTGCATTTGTAGTTTGCGCAACCTTGGTTCTGGCTGTCTTTTTTGCAAAGCTGGTTGGATGCACACTGCCTATGCTGGCTAAGAAAATCGGTTTTGACCCAGCAGTTATGGCCAGTCCTTTTATCACGACGATTGTCGATGCATTATCTCTGATGATCTATTTCCAGATTGCAACATATGTACTAAAAATTTAATTTTGATTTTTATTAAAATGAGAACGTTTTCTCAGTGTCGGATCCAGTATCTTCTTGCGGATTCGCAGGGTTTCTGGAGTGATTTCCAGCAATTCATCAGAATCTATGAACTCGAGTGCCTGTTCCAAAGACAGAATCTTTGGAGGTGACAGACGAAGTGCTTCATCAGCTCCTGAGGAGCGAGTATTAGTCAGCTGCTTTTTCTTGCAGACATTTAGCTCGATATCCTCTGGTTTTCCACTCTGACCGATGACCATGCCAGCATAGACTTTCTCACCTGCTTTTATGAAGAGAATACCACGTTCCTGCGCATTGTAGAGACCATAGGTGATAGATTCTCCTGATTCAAAGGCAATCAGGGAACCCTGCTTACGGTACTGGATATCTCCTTTAT
>CAZACC010000222.1:0-1903 GCA_964483545.1 uncultured Lachnospiraceae bacterium | reverse complement strand
GAATCCCGCCCTTTGTTGTTACACTTGCTACAATGTTAATGGGTCGAGGCCTTACCTATACCATACTGAAGGCTCAGACCAAAGGTCCACTCCCGGACAATTACGTTAAAGTGGGAGCGGGATTCCTACCTACTATTAAGATACCGTTTGGAGAAGGAACATTGGATTTGGTTGCAGTCATCATTGCGATTGTAGCAACTGTGCTGTTAATCCTATCAGAAATGAAGGATGTCAAAACTAAGAAAAAATATGGTTTTCACACAAGTCCTTTATGGCAGCTAGCGTTGAAAAATGCAATTATACTCTTCATCGTATGGTTCTTCTTCATAAAGTTGGCTCAGTATAATGGGATTCCTGTAGTATTGGTAATCATGTTTGTATTAGTTGCAGTTTATCACTTTATCACCAGTAAGACTGTGGCAGGACGTCAGGTATATGCACTGGGTGGTAATGCAAAGGCTGCCAGACTGTCTGGTATCAATACAAAAAAGGTTTTCTTCTGGGTATATGCCAACATGGGTATTCTTGCAGCAATTGCTGGTATCGTATTGTCAGCACGTAACGCATCAGCTACACCGAAGGCCGGCGACGGCTTCGAGCTTGATGCCATTGGTTCCTGTTATATCGGTGGTGCCGCTGCAGCTGGTGGTGTAGGTACAATCGTGGGAGCAGTAGTAGGAGCATTTATTATGGGTATCCTGAACAATGGTATGTCGCTGATTGGCTGGACTACAGATGTACAGAAGGTTGTCAAAGGTGTCGTTCTTCTGGGTGCTGTTACCTTCGATCTTTTATCAAAACATAAAAAGAATTAATCTTTAGATAAACATAAAATACGCCGTTCGTACAGATCTATGAAAATGTACGGGCGGTGTATTTTTATTTATTTTATGCGTATTTACAGGAACAATCAGTTTGTTGAAAAAGGGCTTGCATAATGAGGAAATATCATATATAATTTAGCATATATTAAATTAGTTTAGATTACCACAAAGTTCTTTTCAATGGAGAAGCATATGGGAGAAAAATTTCAACTACACTATAATAAACCTTGGATCATGCAAAGAGCAGATCCATACATATACCGTCATGTCGACGGAGTCTATTATTTCACAGCATCTGTTCCGACATATGACAGTATTGTTCTCCGAAGATCATATACACTTGAGGGGCTGCAGACTGCTGAGGAGAAGGAAATCTGGCATAAACATGAATGTGGTATTATGAGTGAGCATGTCTGGGCACCAGAGCTGCATTATTTAGATAGAAAATGGTACATCTATTTTGCGGCCAGTGATGTAAATGATGTATGGAGTTTGCGGCCGTATGTACTTGAATGTGCAGATGTAGATCCCATGACCGGAAAGTGGACGGAGTTAGGAATGATGCAGAAAGCCGCAGACGACGAGTTTTCTTTTGAAAATTTTTCTCTTGACGGAACAGTATTTGAAAATCAGGGCAGAAGATACTATGTATGGGCAGAAAAGGTTGGTGTAGGCAGTCAGATTTCTAATCTGTACATTGGCGAGCTGGAGACACCAAATAAGCTCAAAACAGTACAGGTGCTTTTGACAACACCAGATTATGATTGGGAACGCAGGGTATTATGGGTCAATGAAGCACCAGGAGTGATCAAACATAATGACAGAATATTTTTGACCTATTCAGCAAGTAATACAGGTGTACATTATTGTATCGGGATGCTAAGCATCAATGAAAAGGAGAATCTGCTGGATCCGCATTCATGGGAAAAAGAACGCAATCCAGTTCTCTCCAGCGATGCAGACAGAGGAATCTATGGTCCAGGACATAATACCTTTACGAAGGATGAAGAAGGAAATGATATTATGGTCTATCATGCGAGGACAGAGTCTGTGATTACAGGGGAACCACTATATAATCC
>CAZACC010000221.1:0-1922 GCA_964483545.1 uncultured Lachnospiraceae bacterium | reverse complement strand
GTGCCTTGTATCAAAAGTACAACTGCAAGTACCTCTGCAATCCATTTATGTAGCTTCCTGCCATTCACTTCCCTGTACTCCTTTGTTCATACTTACAGCGTAAATCTAACTTCTCTATCCGTCCTTTGATACTTCACATATGCTACTCCTGCAGCATCCAGCATCCTTTTAGATGCAATTACCGATGGAGTATCAGCATATTTATCGCAATCATATACGATTGTTTTAATCCCAGCTTGGATAATCGCCTTAGCGCATTCATTGCACGGAAAGAGTGATACATAAATCTTTGCTCCTTCCAGCGAGCCACCACGATAGTTCAGTATGGCATTCAATTCGCTGTGTGTGGAATAAAAGTATTTATTCTCTAGTGGATCCCCTTCACGACACCATGGAAAGTCATCGTCAGAACAGCCCTTTGGAAATCCGTTGTAGCCCATAGAGAGGATCTTGTTATCACTGCTTACAATGCAGGCACCAACTTGCGTACTTGGATCCTTGGAGCGCATACCAGAAAGAATTGAAACTCCCATGAAATACTCATCCCAGGAAATGTAGTCGGTTCGTTTATTGCTCATACTCTTTTGTCCTCCAGAAATATAGTGGGGTTGATTAAATCTTCTACTCTTTGGTGGGGTTGTATCAATATCCACTTTTTGGTGGGGTTGTATCAATATCCACTCTTTGGTGGGGTCGAAAAATGTTCCATTTTTCGACTGTGAGCAAAATCGCTTAAGCGATTTTATCTCACTTAGTACCGAAGATTCTGTCGCCTGCATCGCCGAGACCTGGTACGATGTATCCGTGGTCATTTAATTTTTCATCAAGAGCTCCTATGTACAAATCTACATCTGGATGAGCCTCCTGCATTTTCTTGATTCCCTCTGGTGCTGCAATAATACACATAAAGTGAATATTCTTACAACCTTTATTCTTTAACATCTGAATCGCAGCTACAGAAGAGCCTCCTGTCGCAAGCATAGGATCTACCACAAACACTTCTCTCTCTGCACAATCTGCTGGTATTTTGCAATAATACTCTACTGGCTCCAGTGTCTTTGGATCTCTGTAAAGACCAATATGACCTACCTTTGCCGCTGGAATCATAGTCAGCATACCGTCTACCATACCCAGTCCTGCCCGTAAAATCGGAATAATTGCCATTTTCTTTCCTTTTAACTCTTTTGCAATTGTTTTGCAGATAGGCGTTTCCACTTCTACTTCGGCCAGCTGTAAATGTCTGGTTGCTTCATAACAGATCAGCATCGCAATTTCCCCGATTGTCTGTCTAAAATCCTTAGTTCCAGTTTCCTTTCTTCTGATGTAACCAATCTTGTGCTGGATTAGGGGATGATCCATAATAAATGCTTCTCCCATTGTCGTCTCTCCTCCGTATGATCATTTTTTTATTCTCTATTCAATCTGCCCGATTCTCCGAATATGCTTTTCCTCATTTGAAAATGGAGTATCCAGAAATGTATCCACAATATCCAACGCTACATTCCCTCCGATCATGCCACCGCCCATTGCTAGTACATTGGCATTGTTATGTGAACGTGTCAGTCTGGCACTAGTAGTGTCTGCACATAATGCACAACGGATTCCCGGTATTTTATTTGCTACAATTGAAATTCCGATTCCAGTTGTACAGATCACAATTCCCTTTTCGCACTCGCCGTTTGCGACAGCATGTGCCGCTGCCTTCCCATACTCAGGATAATCTACCGAATCATAGGAATTACAGCCAAAGTCTATATAATCGATTCCCTTTTCATCCAGATGATATTTGACTAATTCTTTTAAATCAAATCCACCATGATCACTTCCGATTGCTATCATAACATGTCCTTCTTTCTTTTTTTATTTTATCATACCTCTATGATTTGATGTGCCGCAGCACGAATCAAACGATTCATAATAGC
>CAZACC010000220.1:0-1931 GCA_964483545.1 uncultured Lachnospiraceae bacterium | reverse complement strand
CATAAATAATGACTGCACCTACTTTATTTGCATAATCAACCCACTCCTGCAGCTGCTCTTTTGTTACCGTAGAACCAGTCGGATTATTCGGGAAACATAGATAAATCAAATCTGGTGTCTCCTTCGGAAGCTCTGGTGCAAAATTTGTAGCTTCTGTACACGGCATGTAAATGACATCACTCCAAGTCTCGCTCTTCTCATCAAAGCTGCCTGTGCGGCCTGCCATAACGTTTGTATCCACATATACTGGATATACTGGGTCGCAGACTGCAATCTTATTGTCCTTAGAAAAAATCTCCTGAATATTGCCAGAGTCACACTTGGCTCCATCAGAAATGAAAATCTCATCCGCTTCTATCTGACAGCCTCTTGCCTTGTAATCATTGTCTGCCATTGCTTTGCGTAAAAACTCATATCCCAAATCCGGTGCATAGCCATGAAATGTCTCTATGTGTCCCATCTCATCTACTGCATCGTGCAGGGAATTAATAATTGCTGGTACGAGCGGCTGCGTCACATCGCCGATTCCCATCTTGATAATGGATGCTTCTGGATGCTCTGCTGCAAATGTATTTACCTTTTTACCAATATTGGAAAATAAGTAGCTACCACGCAATTTCAAATAATCTTCATTTACTTTAAACATTCTAATCCCTCGTCTTTCTCTAATCTATGAAATAATCTCCCGTAAATACCGTCGTTGCTCCGCCTGTCATAAACACATGGTTTGTGCTTTGATCCCACTCGATCTGTAAATCTCCACCGAGTAGTTTAACAGTTACATTCGCATCTGTAAAACCATTCAAAATGCACGCCACAGCTGTCGCACAGGAACCAGTGCCGCATGCCAGTGTTTCTCCAGTGCCGCGTTCCCATACACGCATCTTGACTGTATTTCGATCAAGAATCTGCACAAATTCTGCATTAACACGATTCGGGAATGCTGGATGATATTCAAATTTCGGTCCGATTTCTGCAAGTGGAAACTGCTCCACGTCATCCACAAACATGACCGCATGCGGATTTCCCATGGATACGCATGTCATGCGATATGTCTTTCCATCGACCTCAATCGGCTCATTAATTGCCTTTTCATTCTTTGAAATAGCAGGCACTTTCTCGGCAATGATCTCTGGCTCGCCCATATCGACCCTGACGGTATCGACTACCCTACCTTGATTGGATAGCTCACCAGACTTAGCATCACGTAGGTACAAGGTCAAATATTTGATCTTTTTTGCGGAAATAATGCTGATTTCTGTCTTGTCTACAATTTTATTATCATACATATATTTTGCAACGCAGCGAATACCGTTGCCACACATCTCAGAACGGGAGCCGTCCGCGTTGTACATTTCCATCTCGCAGTCCGCTTCCTCAGACGGATTGATGAAAATCGCACCATCACCACCGATGCCAAAATGTCTGTCGCTGACGCTCTTGGCAAGCTCACTCTTATCCTCTATCTTCTGCTTAAAGCAGTCAAAATATACATAATCATTTCCTAAACCATGCATTTTCGTAAATTCCATGCTCTGCAACTCCTATTAATTATTCACTTCTACTCTGCCTTATTGCATTAAAGCCAATATCATCTGTGCCGTTTCAGGCATGTTCGTTCCAGTGTCCATGCTGCACTTCTGGATATAGCGATGTGCTTCCTCCTCAGACATATTGTTCCGGTTCATCAACAGCTGCTTGGCTTCTACCAAAATCTGCTGATCCTCTCCGCTTCGTGCTCTCGGCTTGAGACGCATCTTCTTACGGCGGCGCATAATGGTCTGCGAGATCATGGATATGGTGTTGATTAAATCATTTGCCTTAATAGGCATTGTAACACATACAATGTCATTGTCCATACAATTTTGTAGCAAACGCTGAGATGCAACAAGAAGCATCTCAAAATGCTGCGGCAGATATTCATGCAGCTC
>CAZACC010000219.1:0-1944 GCA_964483545.1 uncultured Lachnospiraceae bacterium | reverse complement strand
ACCAATCCATCAGGAGAGGTAGCAACAGAATATTATGAGAATGGTCTTGCTGTTGTAAACGGTCATGCATACAAATCCAAGGATTACAAGACAAATAACACAAATTTTGCAATTCTTGTATCTAAAAATTTTACAAAACCTTTTAAGACACCAATTGAATATGGCAAGCAGATCGCACAGCTGTCCAATATGCTGTGTGGAGGACGCATTCTCGTACAGACTTTTGGCGATTTCAGACGTGGAAGGAGAACGACCGAGGAAAGACTGTGCAGGAATAATCTGATTCCAACTCTGAAGGATGCAGTGCCAGGTGATTTGTCTCTGGTGTTTCCTCATAGAATCATGGTGGATATTGAGGAGATGATTCTTGCACTAGATAAGATTACGCCAGGGCTGGCAGCAGAGGAAACATTGTTATATGGTGTAGAAGTGA
Source organism: uncultured Lachnospiraceae bacterium (assembly GCA_964483545.1). Lineage (GTDB taxonomy): Bacteria > Bacillota > Clostridia > Lachnospirales > Lachnospiraceae > JAAYYM01. The sequence goes on along the minus strand of CAZACC010000219.1, from coordinate 1,511 downwards.
AGTTCTATTCTAATAAGGTAGTTGTTGATCAAGATTTTGGAACTAGCATTAAGGGATTGCGCGCAATCGGTGATGGGGCTGGAATTACGCGTGGACTGCAGCAGGCTTCTGCTAACGGCATCAGTGCTGCGAGAAGTATTCTGGCTAAGAGAGATGCATGATGTTGTTTAGACTTAGAATACTGAGGTAACAGTATGTGGATACATAAATGTTTAGCCGCAGTCGGTCTGCTTACGATACTGCTGTGTGGTTGCGACATTCAAAAGAATACCGAAATTGTATTGACAACGGATTTTCATGATAATGAAGTATTCCGTATAGAAAATATTTCATGTACTCTGCCGGAAATCATGGTTTATATGACAACGGCTCGTAACCAGTATGAGGGTGCATTCGGAAAAGAAATCTGGCAGGTAGATATAGAGGGAATCCCATTATCAGAGGAGTTCAAGGATATCATATTGGCTAGAATTGCACAGATTAAAGCAATGAATCTGCTGGCAGAGGAGCACAAGGTATCACTTGGCGCAGATGAAGTAAAGCTGACGAAGAGGGCGGCAAAGCTGTATTATGATTCATTAACACCTAGAGAAGCAGCAGCGCTGGGAGCAAATGAAGAACTGATTACCAACATGTATAGGGAGTATGCTCTTGCCAATAAGGTTTACGAGGTACTGACGGCTACGGTCAATCCTGAAATCAGTGATGATGAAGCCAGAATCATGACGGTCAAGGATATCCTGATCAAGACCTATGAAACAGATGCCTATGGAAACAGGGTATATTTTGAGGCAGCGCAGAAAACGGATGCATATAATCGGTGTGCGGACATTCTGTCAAGAGCAAGAACGGGGGAGGACTTCGATGCCCTAGTTCTGGCATATAACGAGGATATTCAGTCAGAATATAGCTTTGGCAAAGGAACCATGCCGCAAAACTACGAAGATGCTGCCTTTGCGTTATCCAATGGTGAAATCAGCGATATTGTTGAGACTGAGTTCGGTTATCATATTATATTGTGTGTCAGCACGTTTAATCAGAAAGAAACAGATGCCAACAAGCTGACAATCGTGAAAAAACGAAAAGAAGAAGCATTTAATCAGGTATATGATGAATTTCTGGTGACATTGACTTCTAATTTAAATGAACCGTTATGGAAGTCAATCAATGTAGATCATGAGGATGGAGTTGAAACAACAGGTTTTTTTGATGTTTATAATGAACTTACTGCCTCGGGCTCAGAAGATGAATCTAAATAAAATATTAAATAATTATGAATTATTAGCACTCGAGATGATTGAGTGCTAATTTGCTCTTGACAATTCATTTTCTCTCAACTACAATCAAGTAAGTAAGATGACTGGAGTTGCACAGCAACGAAGCAATTCATGCATCAAAAATTCATAATGAGAAAAAGGAAGTGTAGAAAATGGCAGCAAAGAAAGGTAATTTATCAATTAACAGTGAAAATTTGTTTCCAATCATCAAGAAGTGGTTGTACTCTGACCATG
>CAZACC010000218.1:0-1978 GCA_964483545.1 uncultured Lachnospiraceae bacterium | reverse complement strand
TAATGTGCTGGCTACGCTGGTTGCATTCTGCAGGGCGCTTCTTGTTACCTTAACAGGATCCAGGATACCGTCTGCTACCATGTCCACGTATTCTTCTTTCAGTGCATCGAAGCCAATGCCTATCTTTGATTCGTATACTTTATTGATGATAACGGATCCTTCTAAGCCTGCATTTGCTACGATGTGCATCAGCGGTGATTCGAGTGCTTTGAGGACGATGTTAACTCCAGTCTTCTCATCACCGTGCAGTGTCTCTTTGAGTTTTGCTACATCCTTGGTTGCGTGAATATAGGCACTTCCACCACCTGCGATGATACCTTCTTCAACTGCCGCTCTGGTTGCTGCAAGTGCGTCTTCCATACGAAGCTTTGCTTCCTTCATTTCTGTCTCAGTTGCTGCTCCAACACGGATGACAGCTACGCCGCCTGCAAGCTTTGCAAGTCTTTCCTGTAATTTCTCACGGTCAAAGTCTGATGTAGTCTCCTCAATCTGCTTCTTGATCTGAGCAACTCTTGCTGAGATAGCCTTCTTATCGCCTTCACCGTCAACGATAATTGTGTTTTCTTTCTGAACCTTAACGGATTTTGCACGTCCAAGCTGCTCCATGGTAGCTTCCTTGAGTTCTAATCCAAGCTCATCAGAGATAACCTGACCACCTGTCAGAATTGCGATATCCTCAAGCATTGCTTTTCTTCTGTCGCCATAACCTGGTGCTTTCACGCCTACCACTGAGAAAGTTCCACGAAGCTTATTAACGATTAAGGTTGTCAGTGCTTCGCCCTCGATATCCTCAGCGATAATCAGTAACTTCTGACCTGACTGTACAATCTGCTCTAACAAAGGCAGAATATCCTGAATGTTAGTAATTTTCTTATCTGTAATGAGGATATATGGATTTTCCAGATTTGCTTCCATCTTGTCCATATCTGTCGCCATGTAGGCACTGATATATCCTCTGTCAAACTGCATACCTTCTACAAGATCAAGCTCTGTAAGCATTGTCTTGCTCTCTTCGATTGTAATAACGCCGTCATTTGAAACCTTTTCCATCGCATCCGCAATCATCTTGCCGACCTCTTCATCTCCTGAAGATACGGTTGCAACCTTAGCGATATGATCCTTGCCATTTACTTTAGCGCTCATAGCTACGATTGACTTAACCGCCTCATCACAAGCCTTTTTCATACCCTTTCTCAGGATAATCGGGTTTGCACCTGCCGCCAGATTCTTGATTCCTTCGTGAATCATTGCCTGAGCCAGTACAGTTGCTGTAGTAGTACCGTCACCTGCTACGTCGTTTGTCTTTGTAGCCACTTCCTTAACGAGCTGAGCACCCATATTCTCAAACGGGTCTTCTAGTTCTATTTCTTTTGCGATTGTCACGCCATCATTGGTGATGAGCGGAGAACCGTAGGATTTATCAAGTACGACATTTCTTCCTTTAGGTCCTAACGTTACGCTGACTGTATCAGCTAACTGATTCACGCCTGATTCAAGAGCTACTCTTGCTTCAGCGCCATATTTTATTTCTTTTGCCATGATATTTCACGCCTCCTGATTATTAATCAATAAAATTAAATTACTTTCTGAGTCTCATTTGTTCCCAGTAATCTGCCTATTTTACAACTGCCAGAATGTCTGACTGTTTCACGATGATAAACTCTTCATCATCTAGCTTTACATCTGTTCCTGCATATTTTGAGTAGATCACCTGCTCGCCAACCTTGACTTCCATCTTGATCTCTTTGCCATCTACAACTCCGCCAGGACCTACTGCGATCACCTCTGCCTGCTGCGGCTTCTCTTTGCTCTGTCCCGGTAATACGATACCAGATTTGGTTGTTTCTTCAGCAACCAGCTGTTTTAATACAACTCTGTCTCCTAATGGTACTAAATTCATTGTAAAACGCCTCCTTAAAATGAATATATAATAATGATTTTCTTCTGTTGTTAGCACTCTTTTCAGTTGAGTGCTAAC
>CAZACC010000217.1:0-1994 GCA_964483545.1 uncultured Lachnospiraceae bacterium | reverse complement strand
CCAATCTTCCCTATGGAAAACAGCGCAAGCTGGAAATTGCCAGAGCACTCGCAACCAATCCTCGAATCCTGCTTTTAGATGAGCCGGCGGCCGGTATGAATCCTGCCGAGACACAGGAACTCATGCAAACAATCGAGCTCGTTCGCAACCAGTTCCATGTGACAATCCTGCTGATTGAACATGATATGAAGCTCGTATCTGGTATCTGCGAATATTTGTATGTACTGAACTTTGGTACACTGCTTGTCCATGGCAAGCCCGAAGAAGTCCTCAATGATCCAAAGGTTATCACAGCCTACCTAGGGGATGAGGATGAAGATGAAGGAGGGACAGCTCATGGCAATGCTTGAGGTTAAAGATTTAAATGTATATTACGGTCTCATCCACGCATTAAAGGGTGTCTCCTTTGAAGTCAATGAAGGTGAGATCATCGCCCTAATCGGCGCCAACGGTGCTGGCAAGACAACGATACTGCACACAATTACAGGGCTGCTGCAGGCAAAAAGCGGTTCCATCGCCTTTGAGGGCAAAGACATTACCAGGATGCCAGGCTATAAAATCGTTTCTCTCGGCATGGCACATGTTCCTGAAGGTCGCCGCGTATTCGCAGAGCTGACTGTATATGAGAACCTGATGATGGGAGCCTACACCCGTAAGGACAAAGTAGAGATTGCAAACTCGCTTGCAGGGATTTATGATCATTTTCCACGCCTAGAGGAACGCAAGAACCAGTTAGCCGGCACTCTTTCTGGCGGCGAACAACAGATGCTCGCAATGGGGCGTGCACTGATGAGCAAACCGCGTATCCTCCTGATGGATGAACCGTCAATGGGACTCTCTCCGATCTATGTCAATGAGATCTTCCAAATTATCAAAGAAGTCAGCGAGAGCGGCACGACTGTATTGCTGGTAGAGCAAAATGCTAAGAAAGCCTTTTCCATCTCTGACAGATGCTATGTACTGGAAACAGGCAAGATCATTATGAGCAATGATGAATTAAGTGATGAATCCATTAAAAAAGCCTATTTAGGTGAATAAGGAGGGGTTTCACATGAGTAAACCGGTTATTACAATAGCAAGGCAGTACGGCAGTGGCGGCAAGACCATCGGGCAGATGCTGGCAGATGATCTAAAGGTCAACTGCTATGAACGTGAAATCATCTCAATGGCATCCGAAGACAGCGGTATCAATGAAAGTCTGTTTGCCAAGGTAGATGAACAGATCGGAGTCAATTCCTTTTTTAATTTGAATCATATCTATAAAGGGAAGCTCATCTCTCCAGAAAGCGACGGCTTTACCTCCAACCAAAATCTTTTTAATTATCAGGCAAAGATCATTAAGGATCTGGCAGACAAGGATTCCTGCGTGATTATCGGCAGATGTGCAAACTTTGTACTGAGAGACAATCCTGACGTTGTCAGTGTATTTGTCTATGCCGATGCAGATTTTCTCCTGGAGAATGCGCTGGAACGCACCAGCTTTTCTGAAAAAGATACGATCAAATTTATTGAAAAGACAAATAAATACAGAGCTGATTACTACAAATACTACACAGGTCTTGACTGGTACGACCTACGTAGCTATGACCTCGTGCTGAACAGCGGCAAGCTCGGTTTTGACGGCTGTAAAGAAGCAATTAAAGCCTATATGAACATTCGTTTCTCAAAATCCTGATTGCAGACTTGTAAAATTTCATTTAATGTTTATAATAAGAGGGGGAGTGCTCAAGCACTCAACCTTTTTTTATAAGATACTAAGCTCAATGAGAAGGGGAATGAAAAATGGCAGCATACGAAATATTTAAGGATCTGGCAATCATCATCATATTTGCCAAGTTCTTTGGAATCTTAGCAAGAAAGTTAAAGGCTCCGCAAGTCGTTGGCGAGATCATCGCTGGATTGATTATCGGACCAAGCCTATTAGGACTGGTCACTGCATCTGACTTTCTGGTACAGATGGCGGAGATCGGTGTCGTACTGATTATGTTCTCAGC
>CAZACC010000216.1:0-1997 GCA_964483545.1 uncultured Lachnospiraceae bacterium | reverse complement strand
GGTGACAGCTCTGCCAGATGTCCGCTCTGATGAATACGAAGCAGCATGGCATTGACCATATTGAATACCACCTCTTCCTTATCTCCTTCACGAAGCGGATAAGACCAGATGGCTGCCTGCTCTGGTGTCAAGCCTGCGGGTGCATTGGCTGATATGGTTGCATATCTGCCGTACCATTCCTGATCACTCGTGGACTGGATACTGTACTGGCTCAGCATTGCATAGTCAATACGAAGTCCGCCGCTTGAACAGTTCTCAATAATCAGATCTGGATATTTCTCAAATACAGACTTTAGCCATGTAATATACGCTCTCTCATGTCCAAGCATACCGTCTCCGACACTGTCCGCATTGAATTCCGTACCAATTCCCGGTTCGATATTATAATCCATCTTAATATAGCCTACGCCATACTCACTGATAATCCGATCCAGCACGCCATTCACATATTCTATGACCTCTGGATTTCTGAAGTCCAGCTGGTAGCGGCTTCTGTCATATACACGCTTGCCATGGCGCAGAAAAAACCAGTCATCCTTCGCAAGCTGTAAGACTGGGCTGTTGATGCCCATCACTTCTATTTCCAGCCATACGCCTGGAATCATGCCCTTGGAACGGATATAATCCGTCACTTCCTTCATCCCGTTCGGGAAACGTTCTCTGGATTCCTTCCACTCTCCGACTGCATCCCACCATTTTCCAGCTGCATACCAGCCTGCATCAATACAGAAATATTCACAGCCTGCCTCTGCTGCTGCATCAATCAGTGGTATTTCCTTTTCGGTTGTCGGATCTGCCCAGAGGCAATTCATATAATCGTTGAATATGATCTTCAATGATTCATTATCATCATTCTTTCTGCGGATGATACGTCTGTATTTTGTCAGTTCACCCATCGCCGTGTCGAAACCTGTCTGTCGGCATCCCGCCTCTGTGCCTGCAAAGACACGTCCAACGCCGCCTGCCATACTGCCCTGAGGATCCACTACACTCTGTTCTGCACAGCTCACACCTACAGCGACTGGCACAGTCTCAAATACATCATTAGGGTATAGATTCTTTGACCAGTGAGACTGAATTTCATTCGGTCCAGTGATACACAAATACATATGTCCGTTCTGATCCGCAATCTCCCAATGCCACGAACCATTGTGCTCAATCTGCCAAAACAAATTGCTGCCTGTCTCGGTGTTCTCTAGATATCCCATCGGCAGATATTTTTTCGATGACCAGTTACCAGTATTCGTGACTTCAATAGCCGAAGAGGAACGCTGGATTTCAGTCGGCTGCACTTGACTCATGCCAAGCTCTGGCAGTGTATAGGTTCTCCAGTTCATCTCTCTCTGCCAGGAATTATGTGGAATCCGCAGTGACATTTTCTCATCCCTTGGAAGTAGTCCCTCTTTCTCGATTCCAGTATAATTAAAGGAAGAAATCATCTCCAGTGTCTGTACTTCATCTCCTCTGTTCTCGACTGCATTCCAACACCGTACTACAGAAATTCCATCATAGAACTGCATATGATTCACCACATAAACCTGTGTCTCAGCATCATATAATGTAATTTCCAGCTTCCTTCCAAATTCATTACGTTCATCCCTGTGCCCCTCATATTTCATCCTATAGCCTGGAGCTGTATAGATATACTTATTTCCATGACGTTCCCCTGGTCGGTCAATGCCTGCTAGGTTCATCTCTACAAGTCTAAATCCATCCTCCGTATTTGGAGCCTTAATATCCTCCTCATGAAAAGGCAGTGCTGAGAAATGCAGCAGCTTCATAAAACCTCCAGCCGATACCTCAAACACCACATAAATTCCATTTTCCTGTATTTCAAACCGTCCCATATCTGACTCCTTTCTCCATACCATATCAAACTATCTTCTTCGTTTCACAGCAGAGGGTTCGTCACTGAACCACTCTGCTTATGTTTTTTCATTGGTACCACCTTTGGACAAGTATCAGCCACAAAAGTCTGACTTCATTCCAAAATCATT
>CAZACC010000215.1:0-2009 GCA_964483545.1 uncultured Lachnospiraceae bacterium | reverse complement strand
ACAGGGAGCCGCTGATTCCCCGGCTGCACGGAAACATTATTATACTGTGTTTTCATGGGTTTGTCAAATATGAGGAACCTTTTATTTACTCATTTCACCATTCATTTACTCTTCCTGCTGCAGTTGTTTTTCTTCTTTATTCCTGATACGGAGATCAACAAAAAAATCAGACAATATTTTGCCGCATTCCTCTTCCAATACTCCTGACACGATTTCCACCTGATGATTAAACTCTTCCATCTGCAGAATATTTAATACAGATCCTGCACAGCCTGCTTTGGGGCTCATACTTCCTATCACCACTTTGTCTATACGTGATTGAACCGCTGCTCCTGCACACATCTGGCAAGGCTCCAGAGTCACATACATGGTACATCCTTCTAGTCTCCAGTCGCCCATTTTTTTACTTGCTCTATTAATGGCCGTCATTTCAGCATGTGATAATGTATTTTTATCTGTATTGCGGCGATTATAACCTCTTGCTATGATCCGATCTTGGTATACGATCACACAGCCTATCGGCACCTCTCCGATCTGATATGCCTTTTTTGCCTGCTGTAAAGCAGCTTTCATGTATTTTTCATCTATTGTCATCTTGCCTTTTTCCTCGTGTCAGAATATAATAATATTAAGAATAACATAAATGATCATTTATCACAAAGGATTACTTTCTGACAATATAAAGGAAGTTTACATTATGCAGATACGTGGCTTACAAAAAACAACGCTATTAGATTATCCTGGTTATGTAGCCTCCTCAATTTTTCTCGGAGGATGTAATTTTCGTTGTCCATTCTGTCATAACATGGAACTTGCTGCCAACCCTGTTTCTATTCCCCAAATCTCTGAACAGGAAGTTCTGTCATTTCTAGAATCTCGCAGAGGCATTTTGGATGGTATCTGTATTACTGGCGGAGAACCTACTCTTTCTTTAGATTTGATTCCTTTTATGCAAAAAGTAAAGTCTCTTGGCTATTTAATCAAGCTGGACACCAATGGATATCTCCCTAATGTGATCAAAGACATGGTTCATATGCATCTTCTTGATTATATTGCCATGGATATCAAGTCATCTCCGTCTGGTTATTCAATGGCGGCAGGGCTGCACACCATTGACATGAATCAGATAGAAAAATCCATCCAGTTGATCATGCAATGTGGTCTTCCATATGAGTTTCGTACAACTGTCATAAAGGAATACCATGATGATACTGTCATGCTGGACATTGGCAAACTGATCAATGGTGCCTCCTCCTATTATCTACAGTCTTTTAAAGACTCTGAACAGGTCTCAGATCATAATCTTCATGCCTGCACCAAGGAAGAATTACTGCATTTTACACAGATACTGACTCCTTATATCAAGAATGTATCTCTTCGCGGTATTTCATGATACTAATATTCCAATGAATCTACATATTTCATATAATTGACTACCATCAATGCAATTTTGAGAGTCAGAGCATCATCAAATACTCTGATATCCAAACCTGTACTTTTTTGTAGCTTCTCTATTCTGTATACAAGTGTATTTCTATGAATATACAGCTGTCTGGACGTCTCTGATACATTTAAATTGTTCTCAAAGAATTTATTCACTGTCGCTAATATCTCATCATCGATTTCAGCAGGTGGATGATCTCCAAAGATCTCTTCTATGAATATCTGGCACAGATTGATTGGCAGCTGATAGATCAACCTTCCAATACCAAGTGTATTGTAGGCTATGATTACCTTTTCAACATAGAATATCTTTCCAACATCCAGTGCCATTTTAGCTTCTTTGTAAGACTTTGAAATATCCTTGATTTCATGTACAATAGTGCCATATGCCACGCGAACTGTTGTCATGGCCTCAGAGTTCAGCATATCAACAAGAACTCTTGCCACCTCATCCAGCTCCTCGTAAGACTCTTCCTGCTCTAGTGTCTTGATTAATATGATGTGCTGCTCATCTACAGCCGTGATATAGTCTCCATTTTGTGTAGAATACAGTTCCGAAACCATCT
>CAZACC010000214.1:0-2034 GCA_964483545.1 uncultured Lachnospiraceae bacterium | reverse complement strand
TACTGTATGGGGAATCGGCTATAAATTCGAGGTGAAGTAACTTGCACATGAAGCAAACACTCTACTTAAAGTTCATACTGGCCTACCTGATCTTCGGGCTGCTCAGCTTTGTCGCAATCGCTACCTTTACTTCCAATCTGACGCTTGATTATCTGATTCAGGACAAAGCTTCTGCTATCTATAAAGAGGCTACTTTGATTTCCACGAAATATGCATCTAATTTCTATAAAAATGCTTTGTCGGCTGAGGATGTCCATGAACAACTGATTGCTATTGATACTTATGTGTCCTCTCCTATTTGGATTATTAATTCTGATGGGAATGTCATATTTAATTCCAGGCAGGATATTTCCCCTAACAATCCTATTGTTGTGGAACATTTTGATCCTACCGATACTGGAAACCGCTTCTATATGATAGGTGATTTTTACGGTCAGTTTGACGAAAATGTCATCAGCGTTTTCTCACCAATTACTTCCAATTTCAAGGTGCGTGGTTATGTAGTCATCCATTCTCCGTTAAAAGAAGTAGCATCATCACGTGATAAACTGTTGAATATCTCCTATGTTACTCTTGGCATTATATTTGTGCTGTCCACCACGATTTTGATTGTATTTACCGATATGGTATATATTCCACTCAAAAAGATCACTAAGGCTACTGAAGAGTATGCTGCTGGAAATCTAAAGTATGAGTTTTCGGTAGATAAAGATGATGAAATTGGTTATTTAGCTGCTTCTCTAGGATACATGGCCAGTGAACTCAGTCGTTCAGAGGACAATCAGAAAAAGTTTATTGCCAATGTATCACATGATTTTCGCTCGCCACTAACCTCTATCAAGGGTTATTTAGAGGCCATGCTGGACGGTACGATTCCTCTGGAAATGCAGCAAAAATATTTGAAAATCGTACTAAATGAAACCAAGCGGCTAACCAAACTAACTAGCTCTTTGCTTTCCTTGAATAACCTGAACACAAAAGGGATGCTGTTGGATACAACAGATTTTGATATTAATAAGATTATTAAGAATGTGACCGCCACATTTGAGGGTACCTGTACGAAAAAAAGAATTTCTTTTAACCTGATTTTGACAGGAAGAACTCTGTTTGTATCTGCAGATATGGTCAAAATCCAGCAGGTTCTATACAATCTGATTGATAATGCCATCAAATTCAGTCATGATGACTCTACGATCAAAGTCGAAACAACCGAAAAAAATGATAAAGTATTTATCTCGGTGAAGGATTCAGGGATTGGAATTCCAAAAGAAAGTCTGAAAATGATATTTGACCGTTTCTATAAAACAGACTTGTCCAGAGGTAAGGATAAGAAAGGAACAGGACTTGGACTCTCAATCACAAAAGAGATTATCAATGCACACCATGAGAATCTCAATGTCATTAGCACTGTAGGGGTCGGCACAGAATTTATCTTTACGCTTCCCAAATCCAAGGGCTTTGAATCCTGATTTCTGTTTCCTGGTTTATTCTTTTTTGAAACTGTTTACCAATGAAGTCTATGTAGCTGCCCCTCTAACTGCATTTTATGAAAACCTGTCTGTCTTAATGCCTCATACAATACAACGGCTACAGAATTGGACAGATTCAATGAGCGAATCTGTTCCAGCATCGGAATCCTGATACAGTTCTCCTCATTCTCTACCAGAATCTCCTCTGGTATTCCAGCACTTTCTTTCCCAAACATGATGTAACAGTCCTCATCATATTCAACGTCAGTATATACATGTTTCGCTTTCGTTGTCGCCATAAAGATCTTTGCATTCGGATTTTTCTCCAGAAACTCAGCAAAATTCATGTATCTGGTCACATCCAAATGCTCCCAGTAGTCCATTCCTGCTCTCTTGATTGTTTTATCATTCAGCAGAAATCCAAATGGCTCGATCAAATGCAGTTTTGTTCCCGTAGCAACACAAGTCCGGCCAATATTTCCTGTATTGGCCGGAATCTCAGGCTGAAATAATACAATGTTCATTATTTCTCATTCCTTAACTTTGTAATAAAGTGATCAATTCT
>CAZACC010000213.1:0-2058 GCA_964483545.1 uncultured Lachnospiraceae bacterium | reverse complement strand
ACTGTTTAAACGAAAAAAGAGACAGCTAATCAAGAAGCGAAAACAAAGGCTCAGACTGGAATTTAAAGAGGCCATTTCTGCTGTTTCGTCAGGATTAAGTGCAGGTTACTCAATCGAAAATGCCTTTATAGAGGCGATTAAGGACATGGACATGCTGTATGGAAGCAAAAGTCTGATTACGATAGAGCTTCAAAATATAAAAAGAAGATTGTCGATGAATCATACGCTGGAGAGTTGTCTGTATGATCTTGCAGAGAGAAGTGGAGTAGATGATATCAGGGATTTTACAGCAGTATTTACAGCTGCAAAAAGAAATAGTGGGTCATTAATAGATATTATTTGTAATACGGTATCTGTTATCAACGATAAAACAGAAATCAAAAGAGAGATAGAGGTGCTGATCAGTGCAAAACAGTTAGAACAAAAGATCATGAATGTCATTCCTTTTTTAATTGTACTGTATGTGGGAAGCAGTACGGGAAGTATGATGGATTCTTTATATCATAATGCTATCGGAATAGTAGTCATGACAATCTGTATGGCAGTATATTTATTTGCAATCGCCTTGTCAGAAAAAATTGTGGATATTCAAGTGTAGGGGAGAACGAAATGAAATCAGACAGATTCTTTATGGAGAGAGCAGAGGATAGAAATCATATTTTACATGATATGGAAATGTTGTATCCAACAGAGCCAGCAGCTGAAAAAACAAAAAGGTATTTTAAGGAAAAGAAAAAATATTTTTTTCTTGCAATGACGGGAGGGCTTCTATTTGCAGCACTATTGGAAGTCAGTACCTTTCAGAATTCCATTTTGCAGACTGGAAATAGGATTATGAGAGGGAGTTATGATACAGGAAGCAAAGTTGTACATCTGAGTGCATATTATAATGATGGCTCAGCAAAAGAAGATATATCCATGCAGATATCTGGACGGCAATATAGTCATTCCGAGACAGAAGGAATGTACTCAGAAATGATGAAACAGCTACCTAGTATCATTCTGGGAGAAAATCCATCATTTGATGAAGTCAGAAATCATCTAAATCTTGTAAAAAGGGTGGAGGGATATCCTTTTCAGATTCGATGGCAGCCTGGCAGTTATCGACTGATTGATCAGTATGGTACGATTCATAGCGAAGAAATAAAGGAAGAAGGTAGTATTACATCAATAAAAGCCCTCATTTCATATGAAGATTATCAGGCAGAAAGCATCTTTCATATTAGGCTATATCCCAAAATGCTGACTGAACAGGAGAAATTTATAGAAAAAATACATCAAGAGGTTGAGGAAAGAAATGCTGCAAGTGTAACAGATTCCGAGATTCAACTGCCAAATCAGGTTGAAAAAAAGGAGGTTATCTGGAGAGAAAAGAAAAGTCATGAAAGTTTGTATTTACTAGTATTGACAATCATTTGCTCTGTAACGCTCTATTATGGAAAGGATATTAATCTGCATAAACAGGTGGAGCAAAGAAGAAAGGAAATGAAAATAGATTATGTTGAGATTATTAGTAAACTTGCTTTGTTTTTAGGGGCAGGAATGACAACAAAGGGAGCATGGAAAAAAATAGTAAACGATTATGAGGAAGCTTGCCATTCTAGGATAAAAAAGAGATATGCGTATGAAGAAATGATGATTACCTATCATGAAATGTGCAGCGGTGTCTCAGAATCAAAGGCTTATGAACGATTTGGACAAAGATCTGAATTGCCATGCTATCAGATTCTGGCATCAATCATCAGTCAGGGTGTAAAAAGAGGAGCGAAAGGAACCGTTACACTGCTGCTGCGTGAGATGACAGATGCATTCGAGGAGCGAAAAAGTATTGCAAGACAACTCGGAGAGGAGGCAGGAACAAAGCTATTGATACCTATGTTCATGATGCTGATCATTGTAATGCTCATGATTATCCTGCCAGCATTTTTATCTCTTCAGGGTGTTTCGTAAGATTAATATAGGAAAGGAGGTGAGGAAATGGCAGCAGTAAAAAGATTTATACAGGAAGAAGACGGTATCGGAGTAGTGGAATTGATTCTGATACTGGTAGTACTAATC
>CAZACC010000212.1:0-2092 GCA_964483545.1 uncultured Lachnospiraceae bacterium | reverse complement strand
CATCTGTGCTGCATCTGTCGCATATACGATTCCAGCATCTGCACTTCCCTCTGCTACCCAGTTTAAAACCTCCGTTACATTCGTTCCGAGAGAGGACTTTGCGAGTACACCGTCCCACAGACCGAGATTCGTAAGGGACTCCTCGGCATACTGACCTGCTGGTACACTCTCTGGATCACCGATTGCAATTGTTTCTGCCTTTGCGATATCTTCGAACTTGCTGTAATCTCCTTCACTTCCTGTAGGAACGATTAAAACAATCTTGTTTTCCAGAAGATTGACAACAGAAGCTGCATCGATCATCTGCTCCTCCGTCAGTGCATCCATTTGCTTTGTTGCAGCTGAGAAGAACACATCTACCTCCGCACCCTCTTCGATCTGTGTCTGCAGCTTTCCTGAACTATCATAGGTTCCTGTCACCTTAATCGCTGGATAGGATTCATTGAATAGCGGAATAATCTCCTCCGTCAAACAATTCTCCAGACTAGCTGCTGCTGCGATCATGAGATCTCCCTCTACGACTGCTGCTGGTTCTTCTGTTGCTTCCGGGGTTACCTCCGGTGTTGCTGTCTCTTCTACAGCTTCCTCAACAGGTGTTGCTTCTGCCACAGGCTCTGCTACCGGTTCAGCTGCTTTACTTCCGCATCCTGCTACGGCTAACATCGCTGCTGTACACAGCATTGCTATCATTTTCTTTTTCATATCTAGTTCCTCCTCTTCGTTATTCTTATTTGAGAATAACGTAATTATTTTTATGTGGTGCAAATTACCGCACCACATGTTTTGTATTATAATTCATTTTTCCTTTTCTTGCAAGCCGCTTGATTCAATTCTATTAATCTACTATCCGTTATAATCCGCGAAGATTCTCTCGAAAATTCTCTCAGCCTCAATCTGGGATTCCTTCGTAAACTGCTGATACTTCGTAAGCAGCTCTTCTCCCTCTTTCGTGAGCACTGTACCCCCGCCGCTGTTACCACCGCTGCGTCCTTCCATCAGAGTAATCCCTAGATCTTCCTCTGCATGCTTGATAATCTTCCATGCCTTAGAATAAGCCATACCCATTTCCTTCGTTGCCGCAGATAGAGAGCCTTTTTCTTTCACAAGCTCCATCAGAGCTGTTACACCTGGTCCAAAGTCTCGCTCCTTACGATATAGCCGTAACTTCATATGAAATTTTAATTTGTCTTCATCCATCATTTTACCTCCGATAACCACATCTAAATGAATTTGGTCAGATATAAAATCCCATAAATAACTGGCTGGTGAAGCAGATAAATAATAAAGGTATGGCGGCCCACATAACTCAATCCAGGTACCTTAACATACAAATACCACGTATTTTTTCGATCCTTTATAAAAGCAAAAAAGAAATAACCCGTCAAATATAAAAATAACCATGGAATTACTGGATAATAATCAGATGAAAAAAAATATCGATTCGGAAAACCTAGAAAAAACAGCTTACCTGATTCATACCAATTCTCAGGAAGTTTCAGATATCTATAACCGAAAAAGTTCAAGGTTCCCTCATCAATATAACGTAATGTAATAAAGAGCAAGAAAGAAACAGTCATTCCTATGATCGTTGGTACTTTATTCAGCAAGGACTGTCCTAAAGATATCAAAATCATGGAGCTTCCAAGTAAATGCAATACCCCAAACCAAATCACCTGTTCTGGCATCGCTGCATATGTCACAAGTGTCATCAGCATACCTGCCCCGAATACCATCAGCCCATGCTTTAATAAATGTTTACTAAAGCTCGCCACACATCCTGATATCAATATAAACAATAGACCGATCATCTGCTGCCAGTAAAACGCTCCTTTGGAGTAAAAAAACGACCACTCCATCCCAAAAATCACCACCAGATCATAACAAGTATGAAATGCCAGCATATTAATCAAGGCAAAACCCCGAAGCGTATCCAAAGTATAATATCTATTATGATTCATAGTTGTAGATCCCCATCACACGCTTTTTGCGTAGCAAAAAAGCGGGTGACATGCGTCGCAGACTCCTAATCAAAAATCCCCATCACACGTTTTTTGCGTAGCAAAAAAGCGGGTGATGGGGATCGAACCCACGT
>CAZACC010000211.1:0-2111 GCA_964483545.1 uncultured Lachnospiraceae bacterium | reverse complement strand
ATGAAGATCACATTAAAGGACGGTTCTGCCAAAGAGTATGACAGAGCGATGTCAGTCATTGAGATTGCTGCAGATATCAGTGAAGGACTTGCAAGAGCGGCGTGTGCCGGAGAAATCAATGGAGAGAGAGTAGACCTTCGAACTATGGTGGATCAGGACTGTTCACTGAATATCCTGACCTTTAATGATAAAGAGGGTGCAGATGCATTCCGTCATACGACCTCGCATATTATGGCACAGGCAATCAAGAGGTTGTATCCGGATGCCAAGCTTGCAATTGGACCGTCTATTGATGATGGATTTTATTATGATATTGACAGAGAAATACCTCTCACAACAGAAGACCTGGAGAAGATCGAAGCTGAGATGAAGAAGATTGTCAAAGAAGATCTCAAGATCAAGCACTACACTTTGCCCCGTGCAGAAGCAATCAAATTTATGCAGGATAAAGAGGAGCCGTATAAGGTTGAACTGATTCAGGATCTTCCTGAGGATGCAATCATCAGTTTTTATGAGCAGGGTGAATTTACAGACCTGTGTGCAGGACCGCATCTGATGTCTACTAAGCCAGTTAAAGCATTCAAATTAACCAAAATTGCTGGTGCATACTGGCGTGGAAATGAAAAAAATAAAATGCTGACCAGAATCTACGGAACCTCGTATACCAAGGCAGCTGATCTAGAAGAATATATTACAAGAATGGAAGAAGCCAAGAAGCGTGATCATAGAAAGATTGGCAAGGAGCTGGGACTCTTTACATTCATGGATGAGGGTCCAGGATTTCCGTTCTTCCTGCCTAAGGGCATGATTTTAAAAAATGCCCTGATGGAATACTGGAGAGAGATTCATACCAGAGAGAATTACATGGAAATCGAGACACCGATTATGTTGAATAAGGATCTTTGGCTGACTTCAGGACATTGGGAACATTACAAGGACAATATGTATTCCACCGTCATTGATGATGTAGACTATTGCATTAAACCGATGAACTGTCCGGGTGCTGTCCTAGTCTATAAGTCACAGCCGCATTCTTACCGTGACTTGCCGCTTCGCCTTGCAGAGGTGGGACTTGTTCATAGACATGAGAAGTCAGGTGCACTGCATGGTTTGATGAGAGTGCGTTGCTTCAATCAAGATGATGCACATATTATGATGACACCGGATCAGATCCAGGATGAAATCAAGCGAGTGGTCGGACTGATTGACGAAGTATATCGGCTGTTTGGATTTCAGTATATGATAGAGCTTTCTACCAGACCAGAAGATTCTATGGGCAGTGATGAGGACTGGGAGCATGCAACAAACGGTTTGAAGAGTGCGCTGGAGGATCTCGGACTGGAATATATGATTAATGAAGGTGACGGAGCATTCTATGGTCCTAAGATTGACTTCCATCTAGTTGACTGCATCGGCAGAACATGGCAGTGCGGAACCATCCAGTTAGACTTCCAGATGCCACAGCGTTTCGAAGCAGAGTACATCGGAGCTGACGGAGAAGCTCATACACCGATTATGATTCATCGTGTATGTTTTGGATCAGTAGAGCGTTTTATCGGTATTTTAACAGAGCATTTTGCAGGAAAATTCCCGACATGGCTGGCTCCTGTTCAGGTGAAGATACTTCCGATTTCGGAGAAGTTCTTTGATTATGGGGAGAGAGTTGTTAAGGAATTGAAGAAAAACGGAATTCGCTGTGAGATGGATGAGCGCGCTGAGAAGATTGGATACAAGATTCGTGAAGCAAGACTGGAGAGAGTTCCCTATATGCTTGTTGTAGGAGCACAGGAGGAGGAAGCTGGGCTTGTGTCAGTTAGAAGTAGATTTGCTGGTGACGAAGGGCAGAAGAAGCTCGATGAATTCCTCAAGGATCTTCAGGCTGAAATCGCATCAAGGGCAATCCGTGAAGAACAAGTCGAAGAAAATAAATAAATCTTTATAAAAGATTTTGCATTACAATATGATAGCCATATGGAACATTTCATATGGCTATTTTACATGATAGGCTTTCACGGAACATGACTTTGATTTTGTGAAAACCGAATGAATATTAATCATGAGGAGACGGGTGATGGCAAAGTTATTTTTCCGGTACGGCGCAATGGGAAGCT
>CAZACC010000210.1:0-2190 GCA_964483545.1 uncultured Lachnospiraceae bacterium | reverse complement strand
TGTTAATAGAAAAGTCTCTGTCTCCAATGACCTGTTTCAAATGATTAATATAAGTACTGCTGATACTATTGCCTACAAAGTAGATCTCTGGTGTTTTTCTGATCTCTTTTGATACCGTGTTATAAAAACTATGTCTTAGGAACTCTATTGCTGCTCTGGCTCCAAGGTAAGAACCTCCAATACCAATGACCAGTAATACTTCTGAGTCAGATTTGATCTTCTCTGCAGCCTTCAGGATCCTTGAAAACTCTTCTTTGTCATAATCAACAGGCAGGTCGATCCAACCTAAGAAGTCATTGCCCGCTCCAGATCTGGATAATAACTCTTCCTTTGCATCCATTACAAGCTTGCTCATAAATTTTACTTCGTCTTCACTGATAAATGAAGATGCTTTGCTATAATCATACGATATTTTACTTCTCATACTATCTCTCCTTTTGTGACGAACACTTTTCTCATTTCTTCGAATTATGCTATGATAATTCTTTGATAAGTGTAGCAAATAGCCTTTATTTTAGCAAGACAATTTCTACATCTTTTAAAATACCATGGCAAAAAAGACAGTGCTTTGTTATAATCAGGAGAGAGTTCTCACGAAGTGAGACACCCTTGATAAGTATAATCATCTTAATAGAATGCAGAAAGGCAGTGAATGGTAGTATGAAACACATTATCCTGACAGGCGGTGGCACGGCTGGACATGTAACACCTAATATCGCTTTGATTCCCAAACTTCTCGATGCTGGTTTTCAAATAGATTATATCGGTTCTTATGAGGGTATTGAAAAGTCTTTGATGTCCGACTTTGATGTCCCCTACCATGGAATTTCTTCTGGCAAATTACGCAGATATTTTGATTTCAAAAACTTTACAGATCCATTTCGTGTCTTAAAGGGGTTTCGAGAAGCGAATCAACTCATAAAAACACTGCAGCCGGATGTTATCTTTTCCAAGGGAGGCTTTGTATCGGTTCCCGTCGTTTTAGCCGCCAAACGCAATAAAGTACCTGCGATTATCCATGAGTCAGACATGACTCCTGGACTGGCAAATAAATTATGCTTTTCTTCAGCAACAAAAATATGCTGTAACTTTCCTGAAACAGTCAATACACTTCCGACAAATAAAGCTGTGTTAACAGGATCTCCGATTAGAAGTGAACTTCTGGCTGGCAACAGGCTGACAGCTTTGGAGCTCTGTGGATTTTCAGCCAGCAAACCGATTATTATGATTATGGGAGGCAGTCTTGGTGCCACTACGATTAATACAGCTGTACGGAATATCCTCCCACAGCTTCTACAACAGTTTCAGGTCATACATCTCTGTGGAAAAGGAAAACTGGATGAAACACTGCTTCATACAAACGGTTATGTCCAGTTTGAGTATATCAAACAGGAGTTAAAAGACCTGTTTGCACTAACAGATATCGTAGTCTCCCGGGCAGGCGCCAATACAATCTGTGAACTGCTTGCTCTCAGAAAGCCTTCTCTGCTGATTCCATTGTCTGCAAAGCAAAGTCGAGGGGATCAGATTTTGAATGCACGTTCATTTGAAAAACAGGGATTTTCCTCTGTTTTGGAGGAAGAAGATCTTACAGACGAGACTTTACTAAATAGAATTTTAGAACTGTATGAAAACAGGTTTCAATATATTACACAAATGAATCAATCCAATCAGACGGATTCTGCTTCTGTGATTGTGGATATGATTAAAAAATGCGCAGGTCTCTAGACCAGCGCATTTTTGATTGTCATGAATTCCTCTTCTGTCGGTGAGGTTGGTTTCCATCCGATTAGCTGTCCGTCATCCGTATATCTTGGAATGATATGAATATGAAAATGAAAAACCGTTTGTCCTGCTGTTTCTCCATTGTTCTGTACGATATTGACTCCGTCACAGTCCAGCCTGTCTTTCATATTAACTGCCATGTTCTTTGCAAGAACAATCGCCTTTTCTGCCAGATCCTCTGGTAATTCAAACAAATCCGCATAATGCTCCTTTGGTAGGATCAAGGCATGCCCCTTCGTAGCAGGAGATGCGTCTAAAATCACTCTAAAATCAGCATTCTCACAGATTGTATTTGTCGGTATTTCGCCGTTTGCCAGTTTGCAAAAAATACATTGTGAATCTTTCATGTTTTCAATCCTTTCAACAAATTTCACTTTCTTTCTTCATTCTGTTTTTGTATCATAG
>CAZACC010000209.1:0-2200 GCA_964483545.1 uncultured Lachnospiraceae bacterium | reverse complement strand
AGGCGTTATTACATGGCTTACATGAGATATGACTTGAATGATAAACAGAATAAAATTTACGATGATATATGTGATTTTAATAAGGAACACGGATTCCCACCAACAGTGAGGGAAATTGCAGAGATGGCAGGACTTGCATCTTCTTCCAGTGCACATCATTATTTGAAACAGCTGGAAGAAAAGGGATATATCCGTAGAAGAGAAGGCAGTCCAAGAGCGATTGAGGTAGTGTAAGGGAGGTGCTTGATAATGGAAGCTTTAGCAAAGAGAAAAATACGAATGGATGAATCTGTTTTAGACGGAAGAGTGGCAGTGCTGTTACCGCTCAATGAAGCAGAGTTCTCCGACAGAGATTTTGCGATTAACGAGAGTATTCTGATTTATATGGAGGAGCATGAGAAAGCTCCATCTCCAATAGAACTGATGGATATCATGAATACAAATAAATTATCAGATGTGTATCTGGAGTTGGAGCATTTGCAGGACATTGGTGTGATTGGTTATGCACCTAAGATGCCGAATCCTATAGTGATTGTGAGGGGGATGTAGGTTGGATTGTGTAAAAGTATATGTGGATGTGACTGCCGAGTTTTCCAAGGATGGCATTCTGACACCAAAGAGCTTCGTGTGGAAGGATGGCAGAATTTATGAGATACAGCGTGTAAAGGATATGCGCAGGGCAGCAAGCCTGAAGGCAGGAGGTGTGGGCATGAGATACACCTGTGTAATTGATGGAAAAGACAGTTATCTGTTTTATGAGGATAATAATATGTGGTTTGTAGAAGGAAGAACTGGAGCCTGATTATATGCGGTGGCATGTAATCAGTTGGCTTCGAAGATCAGCATTATGCCGGGGCATATAAGACAGGTATGCATCGGAACACCCGGCAGGAAGTACTTGCAAAGGTGATTCCCTTTTCCTTTCAGGACAAAATCGAACTGATAATTTTGGATTGTAAAGGAGCAGACTGATAAATGAAAGTAGAGAAGAAGATTAAACAAGTAGATTTTTATTGCAGAGTGTGCAAGAAAAGTATGAAGATGGCATACGTTCTAAGTGGAGATAATGATTCTCCGGTATTACCAGGAATGATTATTCGATGCCATACCAATAAATGTACCAAAGTAGCGGTACTGAAAAAGTACAACGAGGGAATGATAAAAGCCCTGATGGATAAGGAAGGCAGAGTATTCATCTAAAGTGTATCAAGTAGTTCATCAGATATCGGCTATAAAGCAGATAGAACAAATAACAATAGAATGATGGCCTCATGATATGGGAGACGATTGCACCAAGCAGGGACTGATGCCTGCAAAATCGGACTCACCGTGGACGCATGGGAAAGAAACCAGTTAAGGACTGGACTTTCTCATGCGTCCTTTTTTTGTGCAACAATTTAATAGTAGTAGGAGTAATTTTCCAGCCTTAAACGTTTCGAACCGCAGAAAACGAAAGGATGGAGATTATTATGTTTGAAAGAAATTATGATGCAATGGAGTTTGGAAAGAGATTAAAAGCAGCAAGAAAGAATTCGGGTATGACACAGGAAAATTTAGCAGAGAAATTGATATTGTCGGTGGATAGCATATCGAAAATTGAAAATGGTAAAGTCACTTGTATGCCAGAGCATTTAGTTCATATCTGTGAAATTCTAAAGGTGACATCAGATTATTTGTATTTTGGGGATAAGGGAAAAGAAAATGAAAGAAACGATTCCATGAGTAATATCAATGAAATGCTTACAGATTGCGATTTAGATGAGGTGCGAAGAATAGAGAAAATGATAGCATTGTTCTTGAATAAGTAAAGGAATAGCCCCTGCAATGAGGGGCTATTTTGAGTTCGCTTTATCTCGTTCTCGTTGTTTCCTTTTAGCCATTAACATAGCGCATCGGTTTGAACAGTATATCTTTCTGGAATTGCCAATACCAACGTCAAAGAAACTATTACAAGTAGGGTTTGCACATTTTTTGATTTGTGTGTTGGGGGTAAAGGTTACTATTAACTCCATATACATAGCTTCTAATAGAGAGGCTATATTCCAATCGGTAGTTAGAGTGTTTGCTTCATATCGCACATCAGGTGTTATCAAGGTGGTTTGTGCGTTTAGTGTATCTGAAATGCATGTAATGGCAGCATTGCGAATCTCCGATTCTGTGATTTGAGCAGCACTTATAAGCTCCATAGAAAGTTCATTTG
>CAZACC010000208.1:0-2210 GCA_964483545.1 uncultured Lachnospiraceae bacterium | reverse complement strand
TTTCCTGGGTTTCCTGAGTTTCTCGGATTATCCAGATTTCCCACTCCATGAATGATGAATAGTCCCCTCCTTTCGTCATAGATCATAAAGTTCTCCAAGGGCAGTCTGTCTGCAAAATGTGGTGCCATCATTGCAAGTAGATTATTTTCTGGGGCAATCCTTGCAAACATGACCCCATTTCTCAGTTCATGAAACCTCAAGAACCCAATCCAGTGCAGATATTCATTTCCTACACGTCTGGTCAACTCAAAGATTCTGGCTACATATGGGTTCGCCAAATTGGTCAATACCTCTTCCCCACATTTCATGGACAGTCCAATGACCATTGTCCGATAGACCGCATCCCCCTTGTCATAGTCTGTGTCCCTACCCCCATAGAGCAGATCCGGAGCCTCGGCCAGTATTGCTTTGCACAGTTCCCTATACACAGTATAACCCATTCTCTCACATACTGTCTTTGTTACCTTTTCTGTCTTATCTTGATCCGTCTTCACGTAGATATACTCCGAAAAGAGTTCATAATTTCTGCATTCATCCCGTATTGACAAGTGATCATTTCTGTCATCCTGGTTTTTCATAATACCGTTACCGTAATCTGGCGGCAGTGTTTCCAGCTTACAATGACTGTGTCCGATTTCCCTTGCTGCTTCCCATGCATCATACACTCCAGTAAAAATACCCTCTATGGAATTCTCACACACAAATATTTTATGATTCATAATCTTTTCTTCCTTTGCCTGCTTTTCTTCCTTCGCCTGCTTTTCTTCCTTCGCCTGCTTTTCTTCCTTTATCTGCTTTTCTTCCAGTTTCTGCGTCCTGATTTCTCTGTTCCAGCTTCATCTTTTTATCTTTATTTGCACTTTACCCAATTCCTACAATCTGATTTTGAAATCCAAAGTTCACATCATCAAATAGTGAAATCTGCTTATAAGTCATGCCATCTCTGCTGATTCCCTCTGGCAGCCTTTCTTTGACATCCAGCAGATTACGTGATATATAGTCCTCATCAATCTTCGTATGGTACATCATCCGTCCACTGCAGGTGATGAAATAAAGTGCACGTTTTAACACGACACCCATTTTCTTTAGGTCATCAAAGGTCAGGACGGCATGTCTTCTGGCCATAACAATCCTCTCTGCTGACTTGACCCCAATCCCTGGAACACGCAACAGCACATGCGGATCAGCTCGGTTGACCTCTACAGGGAAGTATTCCAGATGCTTCAATGCCCAGTCACATTTCGGATCAAATAAAGTATTAAAATTCGGTTTATCTTCACTGAGAAGTTCATTTGCCCTGAATCCATAGAACCGAAGCAGGAAATCCGCCTGATACAGCCTATGTTCCCGCAAGAGCGGTGGTCCATTGAGCGTTGTGGGCAGACTAGCATCACGATTAACATTGATAAATGCAGAATAGAACACTCTCTTCAAATCAAATTTCTGATACAGATTTTCCGCTACGGATACAATCTGATAGTCATTTTCAGGTGTCGCTCCGATGACCATCTGCGTACTCTGCCCTGCTGGTACAAACTTGGGTGCATGCTGATACAAAGTCAGTTCATTTTTATTTGCAACGATTCCTGTCTGGATCTGACGCATCGGTTTCAGTATCATTTCACGTGTCTTATTCGGAGCAATTTCTTTCAGACCATCGGCCGTCGGTAGTTCCAGATTGATACTCATACGGTCCACAATCAATCCCAGCTTCTCTATGATACGTACATCTGCGCCTGGTATTGCCTTTACATGGACATATCCCTGAAAATGATGCTCATTTCGTAGCATATATATTGCCTTATAAATAAGTTCCATCGTGTAGTTCGGGTTCCTCAGAATGCCAGAACTTAGGAACAAACCCTCTATATAATTTCTCTTATAAAAGTTCATCGTCAGTTCACAAATTTCCTCAGGTGTAAAGGAGGTTCGCGGAACATCATTTGTTGCTCTGTTGATACAGTACTTACAATTATAAATACATTCATTTGTAAACAGAATTTTCAACAAAGAGATACAGCGTCCATCTGCTGCAAAGCTATGGCAAATGCCACCAGCAACCGTATTGCCCATTCCACGACCGTCACCTTTTCGATCCACACCGCTGCTCGTACAGGCTACATCGTACTTTGCTGCGTCGCTCAAAATATTCAGTTTGTCCATTACGGACATCCTCTGTGCCAGATACTCCACTCTTATTTCCTCACATT
>CAZACC010000207.1:0-2266 GCA_964483545.1 uncultured Lachnospiraceae bacterium | reverse complement strand
CTCTTGCATTGATATTATGCAATTTGAATGTCAATCAGTCCAGTTTTATTGTTTTAATTTTTATACTGCCTATGTGGATGAATTTTCTTCTACGTACTCTTGCATGGCAGACATTGCTTGAAAAGACAGGTGTCATCAATAGCATATTAAAGTTCTTACATTTACCTGTTATGGATATCATCAACACACCATATGCGATCATACTTGGTATGGTTTATAATTTTTTGCCATTTATGGTTTTGCCTTTATTTAATATATTGTCGAAAATTGATAAAAATGTAATCAATGCTGCCAGAGATCTTGGTGCGAACAGCATTCAGACATTTGTTAAAATCATATTTCCTTTAAGTCTTCCTGGAGTCATTAGTGGAATTACCATGGTATTTGTTCCTGCACTGACTACATTTGTTATATCCGATCTGCTTGGCGGCAGTAAGATTTTATTAATCGGCAATGTAATCGAACAGGAATTCAAACAGGCAAGCAACTGGCATGCGGGAAGTGGTCTGTCTCTTGTCTTAATGATATTTATTATCATCAGTATGATCGTTACTGCAAAATATGATCAGGATAGTGGGGTGATATCATGATTGTGAATCGTTTGAAAAAAATATATGTTGCTCTCATCTTTATTCTTTTGTATGCACCTATCCTAACATTGATTGTACTGTCATTTAATGCAAGCAAAACACGTGCTAAATGGGGTGGATTCACAGTTAAATGGTATATTTCCCTCTTTCAAAATGAACCGATCATGACAGCATTATCTACTACCTTAATCATTGCTTTGTTGTCTGCTCTGATTGCAACAGTAATTGGTACTGCTGCTTCGGTTGGAATTTTCAGTATGAAAAAAGGATGGCGTACATTCTATCTTGGTGTCACCAATATTCCTATGTTAAATGCTGATATCGTAACAGGTATATCATTCATGCTACTTTATATTGCAATTGGAGCTACCTTTGGATTTTCCACTGTATTACTGGCGCATATTACCTTTAATATCCCATATGTAATCTTAAGTGTCATGCCAAAGCTAAGTCAGGTGAACTACAGTACTTATGAAGCTGCTCTTGATCTCGGCGCTTCTCCTATATATGCTTTTTTTAAAGTCATTTTTCCTGAGATTCTGTCGGGCGTAGCGTCAGGGTTTTTGCTTTCTTTCACAATGTCATTAGACGATTTCATCATCACACACTTTACAAAAGGACCTGGATTTGATACATTATCAACGAAAATCTATACCGAGGTCAAAAAGGGCATCAAGCCTGAGATGTATGCTTTATCCACCCTGTTGTTCCTATCGGTATTGATACTTCTCTTTCTAATCAAAAAGACACCTAGAAAAGAGAACGAAATAATCATCAAAGAATAACATTATGAAGGAGAATATTATGAAAAAGTCGCTTGTTTTACTGCTATGCCTATGCCTTGGCCTGATGACCATCGGGTGTGGCGGCAAATCATCGCCAAACGGCAAGGTTGTTGTTTTTAACTGGGGGGAATATATCGACCCAGATGTCCTCACTATGTTTCAGGAAGAAACAGGTATTGAAGTTGTATATGATGAATTTGAAACAAATGAAATCATGTACCCCAAGGTTGAGAGTGGCGCAGCAAAATATGATGTGATCTGTCCCTCCGATTATATGATTCAAAAAATGATAGAGCATGATCTCCTAGCAGAAATCAATTTTGACAATGTACCGAATAGTACCAATATTGGCAAGGATTACTGGAATCAGTCCAAGCAATTTGATCCAGATAACAAGTACTCTGTACCTTATTGCTGGGGAACCGTAGGTATTCTGTATAACAAAACCATGGTTGATGAGCCCATTACAAGCTGGAGTGCTCTATGGGATGAGAAATATGCAGATAACATCCTGATGCAGGATTCTGTACGCGATGCATTTATGGTGGCACTCTCCTATGCAGGCCATTCGATTAACTCCACAGATCCTGCTCAGTTAGAGGAAGCACGTGATCTTTTGATTCAGCAAAAGCCACTGACACAGGCATATGTCATTGATCAGGTACGTGATAAAATGATTGGCGGTGAGGCTGCGATCGGTGTGATTTATTCAGGAGAAGCAATCTTTACGCAGCGTGAGAATCCAGATTTGGAATATGTCATTCCTGAAGAAGGCACGAATATCTGGATTGATTCATGGGTCATTCCCAAAAATGCGGAAAATAAAGAAAATGCAGAAAAATTCATAGACTACATGTGTCGTGCAGACATTGCTTTAAAGAATTTTGATTA
>CAZACC010000206.1:0-2271 GCA_964483545.1 uncultured Lachnospiraceae bacterium | reverse complement strand
GAATATGTATGAAAACCTAAAAAGAAAGATGTCAAATGATAATTCTTAGAAAAATATTAATTGTAGCAATCAATGCAAAATACATACATTCTAATCTGGCAGCATATAGTCTTCGTGCATATGCCTTAAAGCACTTACGTGAAGAAGGACACCAGGAAGTCGAGATTGAGATTGCAGAATACACCATCAATCAGTATGCGGAACAGATCCTTAAGGATGTTTATCAGCGTAAGCCAGATCTAGTGGCGTTCTCCTGCTATATATGGAATATTGAGATGGTGGAACGGATCGTGTCGGAGCTGAAAAAGGTATTACCTGATGTGGATTTGTGGCTTGGCGGTCCCGAGGTGTCATTTCATACGAAGCATGTCTTAAACAAGCTTCCAGTAAGGGGCGTTATGGTCGGCGAGGGAGAGAGAACCTTTCTTGGCTTAATCCGAATCTATCTGAATGCTCCATACAGACCTCATACATATAGTGATACAATACAGAAGGACTCAGAGAGCGGAGATATATGGCTTGAAAAATCTCTTCAAAAATTAGATGGGATTGTATGCGACTCATTTACAACACGTGTGTCATCATACATGGATATAAATGAACTTCCCTTTCCTTATGCAGCAGAGTATATGGAGATCGAAGATTTTGAGAATCGAATCATCTATTTTGAGTCCTCCAGAGGCTGTCCGTTTTCCTGCACATATTGCCTGTCTTCTATCGATAAAACAGTAAGGCTAAGAAACTTTGCGCTTGTAAAACAAGAACTCACTTTTTTCCTAGAGCATCGGGTTCGTCAGGTTAAATTTATTGATAGAACCTTTAATTGCAATCACAGGCATGCAATTGAAATCTGGGATTTTATCAAGAAAAATGATAATGGTGTCACTAATTTTCACTTTGAGATAGCAGCTGATCTTTTAACAGATGAGGAGCTGGATATACTCTCTTCTATACGTCCAGGACTGGCACAGCTGGAGATTGGTGTGCAGTCAGTAAATGAAGTCACTATACAGGAAATCGACCGTAGAACTGACTTTGTTAAGATTGCAAGGGTTGTGAACAGACTACGTGAAGGTCATAATATTCACCTGCATTTGGACTTGATTGCAGGTCTTCCAAAAGAAGATTATGACAAGTTTGTCATATCATTCAACGCAATATTTGCATTGCACCCCAATCAGTTGCAGCTAGGTTTTTTGAAGGTGTTAAAGGGTTCCCCTATGGCTGAAAGGGCAGAGAGTTATGGAATCATATACACTTCCTATCCTCCCTATGAGGTGCTTTCTACGAAATGGCTTACCTATGATGATATTCTTCAGCTTAAGGCGGTAGAAGAGATGCTCGAGATGTATTACAACAGTAGTCAGTTTGTCTATACAATGTCATTGTTAGAACAGGTATTTCCAGATGGATATTCTCTCTTTAGAGAGCTTGCACGATATTATGAAAAATCGGGTTATCATGTGAATCAGCCCTCCCGTTTAAAGCGATATGAGATTTTATATGAATTTTCAAAAAAATATGACAGAGAACATATGAGTCTATATAGGGAAAGTTTGATCTTGGATTTATATCTTCGAGAGAATCTTAAGAGCAGACCGTCCTTCCTACAGGAGACCAAAGAAAATCAAGAACAGATACAGAAGCTATACCATGATGAAATGCTAT
This sequence comes from uncultured Lachnospiraceae bacterium, assembly GCA_964483545.1. Taxonomy (GTDB): domain Bacteria; phylum Bacillota; class Clostridia; order Lachnospirales; family Lachnospiraceae; genus JAAYYM01. Next base: position 603 of record CAZACC010000206.1, on the reverse strand, counting down.
TACGAGAATATCTTCCAGGTTATCAGAAGTATGAGCTCAGACAGATCAGCCGGATGACACATATGGAAGTATTTCATCATTGGAATAAAATACATGGAAAGATGAAATGCACAAAGAAGGAATCACCAGTATATATTTTGTTTGATTATCAAATTCGGGATCCACTGACGCAGGATGCATATACAGTGAGGATTGAGGCATCAGCTCAAGCGACAACAAAGGAGTGATAAGACCATATGGCAACAAAGAGGACAAAGGAAATACTGAACATACTGGATGAGCAGTATAAAACAGAGTATGTATGTTATTTGAATCACGATACGCCCTGGCAGCTTTTGATCGCTACAATACTAAGTGCACAGTGCACTGACGCACGTGTCAATATTGTAACAAAAGATCTGTTTCAAAAATATCCTTCCATAGAAGCATTTGCAAAAGCAGACTTGAAGGAGATGGAACAGGATATTCATTCAACTGGATTCTATCATAATAAAGCAAAGAATATCATAGAGTGCTGCAGACAGTTGCTCATGGAATATAAAGGAGAAGTGCCGCATACGATGGAAGAGCTGACAAGTTTGGCCGGAGTGGGAAGAAAGACGG
>CAZACC010000205.1:0-2276 GCA_964483545.1 uncultured Lachnospiraceae bacterium | reverse complement strand
TTCATGACCTCTGAAGACAACTTACAGATGACTTCTGGATTTTCTATGTTTCCATAATAACAGTTCAATTCACTATTCACGATCTCCACAATCAGAGACTTCTTACGTTCTTTAATGATGAATTTATAGCTGGCTGAGAAGTTTCCCTGCGGATTAAAATGATCTTCAAAATCTGCAATGAATATCATGTTCTCATCCACGTCCTTATTTTCCATCATATCCTTGAACAGACTGGTCAGTTCCTGTATATCTTTCTTTTGCTTCTGTACATAGGTATCATCAGAAGCATATTTGGACAACTGCTCTGTCTCCTGAGGTGTCAGGTTAGTGCTGCTGGTGCTGTCCACCATCTTCTTAACTGCCTGGTTGCTGGCTGGCAGACACGGAACCCTCTGAGAAATCGTTCTATAAATATTTTCCGCCTTACGTTCAATCAAATCTGCATACTCCGAATTGATCTCAAAGGACACCGAATCATTGATGTACCCACAAATACCGCTACAGGGAAGTCCTCCGAGAATCTCCCATGCCACTGACAGATTCAGCTTACCTTCTCGTTCCCCGTATGTTGTAGACATAACAACTGGACACATGTAGATCTTACTAATCTTTTCTTTATTTCCATATAGCCAGCAGGCATCAAGAAACTGCTGCATATAACCGCCGATACCATACCATTCCACTGTTGTAGCCAGAATAATACCGTCTGCATCATTAAGTGTTGCTGGTAATGTAGTAATACTGTTTTTCAATTCATAGAGATTAAAGCGTTCTGTATTTACATTTAATTCATTTAGTACATCCTGCATCTTATTGATTACATATAAGGTAGGATCATCTAAAATCCCTCTGCCGCCATAATAGATATTAATCTTCATAGAATACCAACAACCTCTCCTAGATTCCGACATTACTTTCCTATATACAATACCACAAATCTAAGGTTTTTAGCAACAGGCGAAATAATACGTCAGATCAGCCAGCTTGATCTCATCATCACGTTTAATTGCTGTTGTTTCATTGGCGTTGAGGCGCACACCATTTTTATATGTTCCGTTCGTTGAATTTAGATCTGTCAAAAAGTAGCTGCCTTCTGATTCGGATATTCTGGCATGCATCCGGCTGATGGAATGATTACGAATCACCGCGTCTACTCCCTTTCCCATCTTTCCTATAATAAAGGGCGTTGTTTTAATCATAATTTCCTGTAATTCTCCATCCTCTATGTGAATCAGCTTTGGAATCTCTCTACGCTCTGTCTGTATTAATAGTGTCGTATCCCCACAATAGGGTGTTTCCTCTGACATAGCCTCCTGCATTGCTTCCTCTGCATGATACCGGCGGATGATACTCTCCTCGGCTTGCTTCACCTTCTCCTGATTCTTTCGACGATATATTCTGTTTGCTGCCACAAATCCAATAAAAGCTACAATGCCACCCATACTGCCAGCTATGATCAATACTAGCTTCTGCATTTTCTTTGAATTGATTAGAAAGACAGGCTGATAAACCTGTATCCATAATAAAAGCAAGATCAGAATTCCGAGAATCGTTGTCCCGATGATAAACAAAATTTTTTCATTTGGAGTTTTTTCTATCGTTATGACCTCTTCTGTCTGTATTCTGTGTATCGACAAATCTTCTGTTTTCATATTTTTCTCATAGAATGGTTGTAACTGTTCATGCATCGGAATCTGTAGTTTCTCCTTACCATCAGAAATCGGTTGCTTCAAAATTGAACGAATATTAAAATTATCCTCCTTGACCTTTCGATAGAAATCATAAGCTAATATGACGGCTCTTTCCTCTTCATAGTCTACCTTGTCCAGAATATATTCTGCCAGTTTATAAAATGCCTCTTCTGGACTCACCTCATGTAAAGGAAAAAAACATAGGCTTATCTTCTTAGTTTCTGGATTCATATACATATAATCTGGCTGTAAGATAAAATGCCGAGTATCCAGCAGATACTCCTTCGCTGACTCCACAGATCGGACAACTCCCCTTAAGATACTAACCAATGCATCATAATCTATTTTTGCTCTTTCATAAATCCTGCTGATCGGTTGTTTAGAACTGATTTCATATAAAAACTTCTCGCATCCGTCTATCACTCTGATCTCACATTCCAGTATCCCTGCTATTTTATTATTCATCAACATTTTTACCTGGAATTCATCATAGTCTTTCTCCTGCTCGCACAATACTAAATAATTACTTCCCAGATCCCTGATATATTCCTCATGAAACATCCTGTCATCCCCTCTGCCGTATTT
>CAZACC010000204.1:0-2335 GCA_964483545.1 uncultured Lachnospiraceae bacterium | reverse complement strand
ACTCACCAAACGATACATAATCATATCCCATATCATCCAGTGTACGTCTGGCAAATTCATAGCCGAGCAGAGTTGGGTTGCATTTGATAAATGTATTCAGATGCTTTTCCTTCATTAGATATGTGGCAATACGCTCTATCTCCTGCGGCGGACAGCCGTGCAAAGTAGACAGTGTTGCCGACGTGCAGATATGAGGCGAGATGGATTTCACATCCGCCTCCGTAGTATCCTTGAACAACTCCAGATGCTCAAGTGCAAATGTGCGGCATTCCTGGAATATCGGCGTATCGGATGCATCCTTAAGACCCTCAATAAAGTCATCCATCTTTTTCAGTTTGATTCCTTCCAGATCATAACCAACACTCATATTGAATATAAAACCATCCATGGCACCGATTCCAAACTCTTTCGCCATGAGCTTAATCGCAAACCATGCTTTTACATATTCATCAAATGCTTGCTGTACTGTCAACTCAGTAGACCACTCTACATTATATCCCTCATCATCTGCCTTGATACAAGGCTTGCTAACTGGCAAATCCTCACCATCCAGCTTCTGAACTGTCTTCAGTTCAAAGAAACGGGCTCCAGCTACATAAGCTGCTATCATATTCTGAGCAAGCTGTGTATGCGGTCCTGCTGCAGGACCAAATGGTGTTTCCATCTTCTCTCCGAACAAAGAGAGGGTCTGGTTCTGTTTTGCCACATATAAATTGCGGATTCCAAAGATGCTTCCTTGTTGCTTTTCTGTTAATATATGCTCCACGAGTTTTGAAAATGAGATTGGTGTCATCCTGTCGCCCATATAGCCGCCTCCTTTATGCATTGATAGAATGTTCTAATTTCTTTGCTGCCTCCCTGACATGTGCCAGGGTCTCTTCCTCATCTATTTGAGTCAGGCATCTGTCCTTCATCAGCACCTGACCATTCGCTACCGTTGTAACAACACTGCGTCCACTCATTCCAAATAAGATATGCCCATTGAGATTGTTCGCATTCATCGGAGTGATCGGGATATAATCTGTAACGATTATATCAGCTGCCGCACCCTCCTTCAGTACGCCCAACGGTCTTTTGAAATAGCGTCCTGCAATCTGTGCATTGCCCTCAAACAGCATCTGCGGTATCTCTGCCCATGCGGCTCCTGGATCACACAGATGATGCTTGTGCAGAACATTTGCCACCTTGTAGGATTCCAGCATATCATGTGTATAGCCATCTGTTCCGAGTCCAGTCAGGATTCCCTTTTGTACAATCCTCATTGTCGGAGGACAGCCGCATGCATTACCCATATTAGACTCTGGATTATGTACGACCATCGTTCCTGTTTCCTTTAGAACATCCATCTCATGTTCATCGATATAAATACAGTGTGCCGTCAGTGTTTTTTCTCCTAATATGCCGTGATCCATCAGCCTGTCGATGATCCGCTTTCCATACTTTCTCAAGGAATCATATAGATCCTCGATCCCCTCGGCTACATGAATGTGATACCCCACTCCATCCGGCTTGTGCTCTGCGCATAGTGCCAATGTAGCATCTGACAGGGTAAAGGATGCGTGTAGTCCCATCATACCAGCGATCATATCTGTATCGTCGGACAATGCATGTCTGCAAAATGCCTCATTTTCTAAAACTGCATCCCGCATCTTAGTCTCACCGTCACGATCTGAAATTTCATAACAAAGACAGCTTCGAATTCCTGTCTTCTTTGCTGCTTCTTCTATTTTATATAAGGAATCCCGAATGGAACCATAGCTTGCATGATGATCGAAAACGGTTGTGACACCATTCTTAATACAGTCTATATAGGTAGACTCTGCACTCAGTCCAGTCTGCTCCAAGGTCAGGTGCCTGTCTATGTTCCACCACATGCCGTCTAGAATTTCCAGAAATCCGTCTGGACTATATCCTTTGATTGCAAGACCTCTTGCCATCGTCGAATAAATATGCTCATGTGTATTGATGAATGCAGGCATGATCACGCCACCTTTTGCATCAATCAGTTCTGCATCAGGATATTTTTTCTTTAGTACTGTGTATTCTCCTGTTTCCTTAATTTTCGTTCCTTCTGTTACCACTGCACCATTTTCGATCAATGGGGTCTTATCATCTCGTGTAATCATTCTTCCATTTCCAATTAGCAACATGGCAAAACCTCCCTTATTCCATCAAATATTCCCTTGTTTCGTGTGAACTTTCTATTTATTATAATATCATTTTGTGAGATTTCTGACAACTTATTTGTATTTCTAAAAAGAAAATTAAATGTTACAGATTTGTTAAATTTGGTAATGACGAACAGATTCTTTTGTGTTATAATCGTCAACGAAAG
>CAZACC010000203.1:0-2361 GCA_964483545.1 uncultured Lachnospiraceae bacterium | reverse complement strand
ATGACCCTCTGCTTGTAAGGCAGATGCTCTCCCAGCTGAGCTAAGATCCCAAATGCGTACTTCAAACTCGCTTTGCTATTGTACTAAATTATGCTATACTTTGTCAAGACTATTTTAAAAGAAATCGCAAGAATAAAAACGCAAAAAATCGCAAGATACAATCGCAAGATGCAATCGCAAGAAAGAAGAATGAAATCAGAAGAATGAAATCAAAAGAAATCAGATAAAGCTCTGCCCTGACAAATGTCTCTACGTACAAATTCCTGATGAATTGCATTCAAAACTTTTTTCTTATCTGCACTCCACGTCGGTGCAATCAAGAGTTTCTTCGGCCCATCTCCTGTCATACGGTGTATGACAATGTCAGGAGACAGATTTTCAATCGCATCACAGAGAATGTCTATGTATCCTTCCATAGTCAACGGCTGAATCAGTACATAATCACTCTCATGCTCACCTAACATGTTTGCTTCCTGTGTCGCATAGAAGTCTGCCAGATCCGTTCCCTGCAGGATATGTAGTAACTGAAATTTGACTCCTTGAATATGCGACTGGTTTACATAATGTACACTTTCTATCATATCCTCTTTGTTTTCACCGGGCAAACCAAAGATTAAATGCACGATGACATCTATATTACGTTTTCGAAGTTCCCTAACCGCATAATCAAAACAAGGCAGCTCATAGCCACGCCGAATCAAGCTTGCTGTCTTCTCATGGATTGTCTGCAGTCCGATTTCGACCCACACCGGCTTAATCTGGTTCAGTTCATCCAGCAAGGTAAGCACATCCTTTGGCAGGCAATCTGGCCGTGTTCCGATGGAAATACCTACAATATCATCCTGCATCAGAATCGGCAAGAATAAATTGCGCAGATATTCTACTGGGGCATAGGTATTCGTATACGCCTGAAAATAGGCGATGTACTTGCTCCCTGTCTGTTTTCTTGAAAGTCTTTGTTTTGCAGCTTCCAGCTGATTTGCTGCAAACTCTCCGCTCCCGCCAGCACTACAAAAAAGACAGCCTCGCGTATCCAGTGTCCCGTCTCGGTTCGGGCATGTCATACCGCCGTTTAAGGCTAGTTTATAAACTTTTTCACCATATTTCTTTCGCAAGTAGGCATTTAGTGAGTTATAATTCATTGAGTCATCTGTCCTTCTTTGCACTAGCCAGTTTTCTCATCCTTCTTGATACATTGATATTAGCTTCAGCCCTGAAATTCCTGTACCCGCTTTAGCCAGTTCTTCGTCAGAGATTCAAAAAGATCATCGCACTCAATCTGCATATCATGTCCGCAGGAGTCAATAATTGCATAGGTTGCTCTCGGATATTTTTCCATTAGCTTAACTGCTGCCTCATAACCGGTGAGATGATCCTGTCTACCCATCATAAATACTGTCGGCTTAGCAAATACAGCTTCTATGTCCACCGTCAGTTCGTTCTTCAGATCATCAAAATGTTGATCAAACAATAGAATCCCTGGCTCCATTTCCTCCTGATACCGCTTCCACACTTCTTGCTTCCACCTTACCGCATTTACTGTGAAATAAACGTACTGATGATCTTCCCACTGCGTTCCGGGTTCTTTGTATGTAACCGCTCTCTCGGGCAGCTTCTGCTCAATATCTGGAATCCAGGGGCACACAAATCCGACACCCTCCACCTGTTCTGGAATTGCTGACACCAGACTCCTGACAAAATAACCGCCAAAGGACTCACCCATCATCAGGCATTTTCTATCTCCAATTAATTCCTTGATTACCTTTAAAAACAGCCTTTTCAGATCCTCCCATGATTTGATACTATCATTCAGTTTTGATTCCCCCATCCCTGGAAGATCAAAATAAATCCGCTGATAAGCATCTTCTTTTTCAAAGCACTTCTCAATCGGTCCCGACATTAGTCGATAATCCACACCATGACCATGAAATATGAGAATCGGCATTCCCTCGCCCTTGCTCTCGTAATGTATGTTCGTTCCCTCCACTTCTATAAACATCTGCTATTTCCTCCTGAATACATGATCTGTAGTTTATATGGCCTTTTGATATCTTTTCATACGCAATCGATACTCGAAAGCCTTATATTTTTATGAACAAAATTATACTTACACAAAATTATATTTAATCATAAGTGATTTGATACTAAATTACAACATTAAAAATTGCTACTTGCTCCTGTTTTCGCCTGTTTTCGCCTGTTTTCGCCTGTTTTCGCCTGTTTTCGCCTGTTGCAAATTACTACTTGCGCCTATAAACCTTATATGTTACGATACTTTTAAGCAAAGAATTTACCATCAATTCCTTAGTTCATCTGATTGCGTAACTGCAATGTCTAAACGGAATATTCCGTAAGAAATCC
>CAZACC010000202.1:0-2404 GCA_964483545.1 uncultured Lachnospiraceae bacterium | reverse complement strand
ATGAAGCTTTCTAAAAAACAAATATTAAGTAAATACCGTGCCGTCATATTTGATCTTGACGGCACTTTGTATTTCCAGACAAAGCTGCGCATGATGATGGTCTGTCGTCTGGGTAGATACTACTGTATCCATTTTTGGAGACTGAGGGAACTTCTTGCAATCAAGAAATTTCGAGAGGTACGGGAACGTTGGGATGAGATTGCGGTAGGTGAAACAGAACTGCAGATGGATGAGGCCCAGTACAGCTATGTCGGCAGAGCAATGAAAATGCCGCCAGAGCGTGTAAGAGCCGCAGTGGAAAAATGGATGTACGAGAAGCCGTTAACCATCCTGCCAGAATGCAGGGATGAGGCCTTGGTAGATTTGATCAATGCCATTCATTTGAAGGGCATTTCTGTGATGATTTACTCAGATTATCCAGTTGCAGATAAGCTGCATGCACTGGATATCGAGGCAGATAAACTATATTCTGCACTGGACGAGAATATCATGAGTCTAAAACCTGATCCCAAGGGGTTGCAGACAATCATGGATGAAAATCATTTTCAACCGTCAGAGATCATCATGATCGGAGATCGTATGAGCAAAGATGGTCAGGCAGCCTTGAATGCCGGCATTGATTATATCATTCTTGATCAGTCAGCAACCGCACGTGAGAAGCTGTATGCAGAGCTTCTAAAGGAATTAGATGAATAAAATAAAAATTTCAGACAACTTTATTTAAATAGATTCAGTACCAGTTTAACGCCGTACTTTACATAGTTCGCAAAAATACTCGGATGCTTGATGCACTGTCCCATTTTCCTGAGGATGTAGGTAGGCCGTAGATAGAAGGAGAGCAGGATATTACGGCGCAGCTTCATCAGCTCGTCCATAGACAGATATTTGGTGCCTGTCATGCTGGAGTGGAAGAAATCGCTTCCGAGGACATTCTCGGCAATCAAGTTATTTTCCTTACACGTATCATAAAGCGGTGTTCCATAGAACGGGAGAGCAATTGTGACTTCAATGAAATCTGGATCCGCTTTTAAAATCAGCTTCTTTGTCTGTAAAATATGTTCCTTTTTTTCCTCGGGAAATCCGATCACGAAAAAGCCCCAGAAAGGAATGCCGACTTCATGGCACCATTTTGCTGCCTGCAGGTTTTCTTCTACGGTTGTGCCTTTGCGGATAGAATTTAGGATTTCCTGGGAACCTGATTCAAAACCGAAAGCAACCATGAAACAGCCAGCCTCTTTCATCAGCTGCAGTGTTTCTTTTGCAAGTGGACGTACACGTGAGTTGGCTGTAAATTGAATCTTTCCGTGAAGCGGAGAGTTGATGATCAACGTACACATTTCTTGAACCCATTTTGCATTGATGGTAAAGGTGTCGGCCTTAAAGAAAAAGTCCTTGATTCCATGCTTTTCATAGCACTCAGTCAATTCTTCCATTACATTTTGAGGGCTTCTGAACCGGACACATTTGCCGGAAATCTCAGGAGTCAGACAAAAGGTACAGCTAGAAGGACAACCACGGGCTGTTTGGATTGTAGCCATAGGTGCATCTGTGTCAGGTCTTGTATAGAGTGCATTATTCATCAAATGTCTTGCAGGAAACGGCATCTGATCCAGATCCTGACCCCATGTATGAAATGCGGTCTGCTGTAGCTGTCCGTCTGCATCCTTGTATAAAATGCTCAGGATGGAAGATACCTCTCCCTGATGACGCAGCGCATAATCAGCAACTTCACCGATCGCAAAGTCGACCTCGCCGCCAATCATATAGTCTACGCATGAGAGATCCAGCAGATCCAGCATCGCCTGTTCTGGTGCATAGAAAATCGCACCTTTCAAAACGACAATAGGGTTGTATTTCTTCTTTAATTCAGTCACTAGTTTGATATCTTCGAAAATCGTCGTATTTGTCACACTGATCATAATCAGATCCGGCTGAAATGTTTCCATATCATGATCTAAATCCTCTAGTGTATCTTTTTGTGTCTGATAATCACAAAGTTTAACGTCATAATCTTTTTTTAACAAAATGGCAGCTGCATAGCCGAGATCGTTGCAGGCACGCATAGCCTGCGCTGAACCATCATCCACATTTTGTTGGCAACGGTCCTCGCCACGCTGAAACAGTGGGCCGGGAGGGTAAAATAAGAGTACTCTTTCCATAATCTATAGGTTCCTTTCGTTATATCCAATTGTCTGATACAAGCAGCGGCCTGTATTAGTGACAGTCATAAATTACATTTTACTCGTTGACAATGCATTTGTCAAAAAAATGGTTTCGAAGAAAGGCATTTTCAAAGTATTTTGAGTATGCTATAATAGGCTCATTGAAAATCAGGGAAGGCAAGAAGTCAGTTAAATCAAGGCTTTTTGAATAGGTAAGTGAAGAAATGAAATTAGGTATTGTT
>CAZACC010000201.1:0-2420 GCA_964483545.1 uncultured Lachnospiraceae bacterium | reverse complement strand
AAAAAAGGTCAGGTTGTCTATGTTGATTTTGGATGGCAGCCGACTGGTATACAGGGATTTTTACGTCCGGCAGTAGTAGTATCAGCGGATTCCAGTAATCATCGTTATGCACCACAGATTACGGTGTGTCCATTAAGTAGCAAGTTAAAGGATATTAAGGTTCATGTAAAGATTCATCCAATGGATGTCAATGGACTTCATTTGCAGAAGATATCGGATGTTATGCCTGAAGATATGCAGACTATTCCCAAATCAGCAGTCCGTGGAACAATCGGATATGTTACGGTATCTTCTAATGTTATGGAGCAGATTGATAAGGCGTTGTTAACACAGTTGGATCTGTGGAGCTCAGCAAAGAAATTGGCAAAGGAGGAACTGAAAGATGCAGAGTAGTGGCAAGAAAGAAAAAAGATTCGTAAGATATGCCGATGGTGCAGAAATGTATAGCATGAGCCTTTCAAAATTCCAGCAGCTCGCAAAAGATGCGAAAGCCTGTTATAAGGTTAATCAGCTTGTGCTTGTTAATTTAGATATTATTGATGAATACCTCGAAACATTTCATATTGTTGAAGAGGATTTCTATAAATAGAAAGAATAACCGTTAATAAGGATGCTACCTGGCTGTAATATGGTCGGGTAGCTATATCTTTGAAAAAATATGAAAGAGTTTGCAAAAGAATGCTTGACTTTTAGTAAGACCAAAAGTATAATGGTTATAGGTCATGAAGGAGGTAAACAGATGGCAAGAACTGGTAGACCGAAAGCTGAGAAGCCGATTAATCGGAGTGTAACAGTAAAATTTAAAGAAGAAGAATATCAGATTATGCTTGAGTATGCGGAAAATCATGACATATCCATATCGCAATTGATACGAATGGGCGTTGAACTAAAAATGAAATCAACACCTAAGTCGTAGTGCAGGCTCTTTTCCTTAGAAGGGAGAAGAAATGGCTTGTAGAAAAGATGGTAAAGGAAGAGTACTAAGAAAGGGTGAGCATTACCGAAAGACAGATGGTAGATATTCCTATATATATACAGATCCACTCGGAAAGCAGCGGATGATTTATGCAAAGTCATTGGTCACACTGCGACAAAAGGAAGAATCACTTGTCCGAGATCAGATGGATGGTTTAGATGTATATGTAGCAGGAAAGGCAGATGTGAATTTCTTGTTTGACAGATATATATCAACAAAGTCAGAACTTAGAAGTTCAACATACTCGAATTACTTATATGTTTGGAATCATTTCATTCGAGATACTTTTGGAAAGAAGAAAATTAAAGACGTGAAGTACTCTGATGTGTTGTTCTTTTACAGTGACTTGTTGAATAATAAAGGTCTACAGATTAATACACTAGAGAGTATCAACACAGTGTTAAGACCTTCATTCCAACTAGCAGTAAGAGATGATATCATTCGTAAGAATCCAGTAGATGGCGCATACACAGAAGTGAAGAAGCGAAATGGCGGTTCAAGAAAGAAAAGAAAGTCATTGACGGTAGACCAGCAGAGAGCATTTATCAACTATGTTGCTGATAATCCATTCTTTTATAAATGGTATCCGTTTTTCATCTTCTTACTTGGTACTGGTTGCCGTATAGGTGAGGCAATTGGAATTCGATGGGATGATATAGATATGGAAAAACGATTGATTGACATTAATCATAGTTTGACATACTATCAAAGAGCAGATGATTCATTCAAATGTGAGTTTCGAGTGTCTGAGCCAAAGACCGAAGCGGGTGTAAGAACAATTCCGATGATGCAGCAGGTATATGATGTATTAAAGGATGAATATGAACGCCAGCAGGAAGAAGGATTCTGTGTCGAGAATGTAGATGGAATGACTAATTTTGTTTTTACGAATCGATTCGGAACACCACATAATCCGGCAGCTGTTAATCGTGCAATTAAAAGAATTGTGGATGCTCATAATGCAGAGGAAGAAGTTAAGGCGAAGAAAGAAAAGAGAGATCCGGTTATGATACCAAGATTCTCGTGTCATATTTTCAGACACACTTTTGCTTCAAGATTCTGTGAGAACGAAACAAATGTAAAAGTAATACAAGAAGTGATGGGACATGCAGATGTTTCAACAACGATGAACATTTACGCAGAGGTAAACGAAGATGTTACTAGAGCATCACTTGAGAATTTAGCAAAAAATATGGATGTATTTTAGAAAAGAGTCCTCTATTAGGGGCGACAAAATACTCTGACCAAAAAAAATTGAAAAGACCAAAACTTGACCAAAAAACACTCTAAAATCGTACATTTATGGACATGAATTGAAAGAGTGAATTGGAAGAGTTTAAAGAAGTCAGAATGGATACACGTTTATTTAATCTAGGAGCAAAAAAGCTTCCGACGATGAAGACTTTGGAGAAATAAGGTTCCATACGAGCTAATACGAAGCTAT
>CAZACC010000200.1:0-2423 GCA_964483545.1 uncultured Lachnospiraceae bacterium | reverse complement strand
TCACTGATTGCATCTGCCTCACATTCAAGTGCATTGTGCAGGAAACGGTCAATCAAAATAGGTCTGTCAGGTGTGACACCAACTGCTGCTGCCATATACATACGCAGAGCCTCATCATCATGTACCACTTCCATACCACGTCCACCCAGTACATAGGAAGGACGTACCATTACAGGATATCCGATTCTTGCAGCGATTACAAGTGCCTCATCTACGTTCACAGCCATGCCTGACTCTGGCATCGGAATCTCAAGCTTATCCATCATTGCGCGGAACAGGTCTCTGTCCTCTGCAAGGTCAATTGTCTCAGGAGTGGTTCCAAGAATATTCACGCCATATTTCTTCAGGTCTGCCGCCAGATTTAATGGTGTCTGTCCGCCAAACTGTGCAATGACTCCGACTGGCTGCTCTTTATCATGAATGCTTAATACGTCCTCTAATGTTAACGGCTCAAAGTATAATTTATCTGATGTATCATAATCAGTCGAGACAGTCTCAGGATTGCAGTTCACAATGATTGTCTCGAAGCCAAGCTCCTTTAGTGCCATGGCTGCATGTACACAACAGTAGTCAAATTCGATGCCCTGTCCGATTCTGTTTGGGCCGCCACCGAGAATCATAATCTTCGGCTTGTTTGTATTGACTATACTCTCATCCTTCTTATTGTATGAGGAATAGTAATATGCGCTGTCCTTCGTACCGCTTACATGAACGCCTTCCCATGCTTCCTTGATACCTGCAGCAATTCTTGCCTCTCTGACTGACTCTTCAGATATCTTCAGAAGTCCACTTAAGTATCTATCAGAGAAACCATTCTTCTTAGCAGAACGCAGAACATTTGTCGGGGGCACTTCCCCCTCATACAGCTTGATTGCTTCCTCTTCTAATACCAGCTCTTCCATCTGTTCGATGAAGTACGACTTGATCTTTGTTAATTCAAATAGCTCATCTACCGTTGCACCCTTACGAAGTGCTTCATACATAATGAATTGACGCTCACTGGATGGAATATGGAGACGATCTAGCAGCTCCTTCTTTGTCAGACTCTTGAACTGTTCTACGCCAAGTCCATAACGACCTGTCTCCAAGCTTCGAATTGCTTTCTGGAAAGCTTCCTTATAAGTCTTACCAATACTCATAACTTCACCGACAGCGCGCATCTGCGTACCCAGCTTGTCCTCAGCCCCCTTGAATTTCTCAAATGCCCAGCGTGCAAATTTGATGACGATATAATCTCCATCTGGTTTGTATTTGTCAAGTGTACCATACTTGCCGCAAGGAATATCGGACAGATCCAGTCCTGTTGCTAACATAGCAGATACAAGTGCAATCGGGAAGCCTGTTGCTTTGCTTGCAAGTGCAGAAGAACGTGAAGTTCTAGGATTGATCTCAATGACAATGATTCGTCCCGTTTCTGTATGACGAGCAAACTGTACATTCGTTCCGCCAATCACCTGAATGGCATCTACAATCTTATAGGCCTGTCTCTGCAATTCTGCCTGTGCTTCTTCCGAAATGGTTAGCATCGGTGCACTGCAGAAGGAATCTCCTGTATGAACACCGAGTGGATCAATATTCTCAATAAAGCATACCGTGATCATATTGCCAGAGGCATCACGGACAACCTCTAATTCTAATTCTTCCCAGCCAAGTACTGATTCCTCTACAAGAACCTGTCCCACGAGACTTGCCTGTAAGCCACGCTCACATACAGTCTTTAGTTCTTCTCTATTATATACGAGACCGCCGCCGGCACCGCCCATTGTATATGCAGGACGCAGAACCACAGGATAGCCCAGCTGATCTGCTATGCCCAGTGCTTCCTCGACCGTATAGGCAACCTCACTCTTTGCCATTTCAATACCAAGGGAGTTCATCGTCTTCTTGAATTCAACTCTGTCTTCACCGCGCTCGATTGCATCCACCTGAACACCGATGACCTGAACACCGTACTTCTCCAGTATACCTGCCTTAGCAAGCTCAGAACAAAGATTAAGACCTGACTGTCCGCCCAAATTCGGCAATAAACCATCCGGTCTTTCCTTTGCAATAATCTGTTCCAATCTTTCAACATTCAACGGCTCAATATAAGTCACGTCTGCCGTATCTGGGTCGGTCATGATCGTTGCTGGATTGGAATTAACAAGTACAATCTCATATCCCAGCTTACGTAATGCCTTACATGCCTGTGTCCCAGAATAGTCAAACTCACATGCCTGACCAATGATAATCGGACCTGAACCGATGATCAAAATCTTGTGGATATCGTCTCTTTTTTTCATAATTCTATATTCTCCCTTCGTATTGAAATACAATCTAACTCTGATTATTCTGAAAGAGTTCCGTGCTGAAATAGCGTTCTCTAATTCATTTCTAGGCGTACATCTTATAGATTATATCAGAATTGAATTCAATATTCCATC
>CAZACC010000199.1:0-2457 GCA_964483545.1 uncultured Lachnospiraceae bacterium | reverse complement strand
ATTTGTTGGGAGGGAATATGTTGAAAAACTGTATATTGGCAATTTGCGATGTAGAACAGACCTATGCACATAAATTAATGGAGTTTTTGAACCAGAAGAAAAAAAATCCTTTTATTATTCAGGCATTCACAACAGTAGAGAGACTTGCTGATTATGCATCGGACAATTGTATTGAAATTCTTTTGATTTCGGAAAATGCAATGGAAGAGAGCATACAGGAGATGAACGTCAATCATATCATTGTCCTGTCTGGTTCTAGAGAAAAAGCAACATGCCTGTGTGAAAAAGCAATTTATAAGTATCAGTCATCAGAACATATTTTAGAGGAAATCATGTGTTACTATGCAGAGCAGACAGCGGAAAAAAAGAATTTTCATATGTTGCAAAAGGAAATTAGAATGATAGGAGTTTATTCCCCGATCAAGAGGATACTGAAGACTTCATTTGCACTGACAATGGGACAGCTTCTTGCCAGGGAATATAGGGTATTATATGTCAATTTGGAAGGCTATGCTGGATTTGAGACATTGGTGGAAAAGCAATTTGACAACGATCTGGCGGACTTTCTATTCTATTTATCACAAGAAAATCGTGATATGGATATGAAGCTTAGAAGTATTGTACAGCAGATAGAAGGACTAGATTATATTCCACCAGTTTCATCACCCTTGGATCTGCAGTGTGTATCTACAGAGGATTGGATGATGTTTCTAAGAGAAATCAAGTTCAGCAGCTTGTATGACATTATGATATTGGACATTGGTGAGAATCTGAATGCATTCCCAAGATTTTTAGACTGCTGTGAGAGAGTGTATACACCATGTGGGATTGATGCGGTTTCAAATGCTAAGCTGTTACAGTATGAAGCTTTTTTGGAGCAAAGTGGACAATCAAAAGTGCTTGAAAAGACAAAGAAGCTGACATTTGGCTTTATGAAGGGGTTGGAGTATGGACCAGAACATCTGATGTACAGTGAGCTGGGTGAGTATGTAAAGAGATTGATCGAGGATGAAAGAGAGGAAGGTCTGTGGTAGTGCAGAATCAGAGACTGTTAGAGGATATCAGAGATCAGATTGATCTTAGCAGAGAGGTCACGGATGAAGAGGTTTTGGAAATTATCGAAAAAAGAATTGTTGAGGAAAGTAAGAGAACCTTTATCAGTCTCAATGAAAAATACCGTTTAAGAAAAGAACTGTTTCATGCAATAAGAAAATTAGATATTCTGCAAGATTTAATTGATGATGTAAAAATAACAGAAATTATGGTGAACGGAACAAATCCTATTTTCGTCGAGAGAGCTGGACGGCTATGTGAACTGACCATACATTTTGAAACAAAGGAACGTCTGGAGGATATCATACAACAGATAGTTTCTCATGCGAATAGAGTTGTTAATACTGCTGCTCCAATCGTGGATGCCACATTGGAAAACGGAGCACGTGTTAATGTTGTATTACCTCCAGTTGCGATGAATGGTCCGATTCTGACCATTCGAAGATTTCCGGATAAGCCGTTGGAGATGAGCGATCTGCTTCGTATGGAATCCATATCTGAGGAAGCTTGTGAATTTTTAAGAAAAATGGTGGCAGCAGGCTACAATATCATGATTTCAGGGGGAACGGGATCTGGTAAGACCACATTTCTCAATACATTATCTTGTTTTATTCCTTCAGATGAGAGAATTATAACAATAGAGGACAGCGCAGAGCTTCAGATACAGGGAATTTCAAATCTGGTCAGACTGGAGACGAGAAATGCCAATATAGAGGGGTGCAGTGAAATAACCATTCGGGATTTGATAAAGACATCACTTCGTATGCGTCCTGACAGAATTATCGTCGGAGAAGTCAGAGGAAAAGAAGCAGTGGATCTAATGTCTGCTTTTAACACTGGCCATGATGGCTCATTATCTACGGCGCATGCCAACAGTGCCAAAGATATGCTCAGCAGACTGGAATCTA
The DNA here is from genome assembly GCA_964483545.1 of uncultured Lachnospiraceae bacterium. Taxonomy (GTDB): domain Bacteria; phylum Bacillota; class Clostridia; order Lachnospirales; family Lachnospiraceae; genus JAAYYM01. The sequence continues at coordinate 496 of CAZACC010000199.1, read as the reverse complement.
TGATGCTTATGGGAGTATCAATGCCACTGCCTGCAATCAGGAGACAGATTGCTTCTGGTATAGATCTGATCATTCATCTTGGAAGGCTGCGAGACAGAAGCAGGAGAGTGTTGGAGATAGCAGAAATCATCGGATTTCATGAGGAAGAAATAGCGTTACAGAGCCTTTATCAGTTTAAAGAATATGGCGAAGATAGAGATGGAAAAATCATCGGAGGACTGGAGCAGGTCAGTTCGTTGACCAATACGCAGAAACTGGAGCAGAAAAGAGTATGAAAATAAAACAACAGGAAGCCATGCAGATTGATTACGGATCCTATCAATTTGAGTGGAAGGAGTATCTGCTATATGGAGTTGAGTTTATGATGCTTATTTTGCTTTTTGCGTATACTTTTTATCGTTCTTATATAGCAGCCGTTCTTTTTCTGCCAAGTATGATTTTACTGTTTAAACGAAAAAAGAGACAGCTAATCAAGAAGCGAAAACAAAGGCTCAGA
>CAZACC010000198.1:0-2464 GCA_964483545.1 uncultured Lachnospiraceae bacterium | reverse complement strand
TGAATCTAGGTTCCATACTGTCACCTGTGATCTTGACACCGAAGTCAGCATCTGCTGGAACTTCGTCACCGACTTCAACCATTTCATATTCTTCGCCTTCTAAGAAATTACCGGCACCTGCAGAAACCATTGTCGAATAAAGACGAATTGGTCTTGTAGGAAATGGAAGAATCTCTGCAGTATCCTTCTCATATTTTCCTGATTCCTTTAAAAGTGCAGCATATTCCAGGACCTTTTCTTTTCCTGCATCATTTAGTGTAGAGAGAGGATTACCTGGATTTACTCCAAAATAATCTTCATATACATCAGTAATTTCTAATATCTTGCACAGGGTAAGAAAAGTAGTGACACTTGGATCACTTCCATTTTTTTCCCAGCTTGATATGGTTTTATAGCTGATGTTGATTCCTTCTTTTTTAAGTGCAGTTGCTAATTCTGGCTGTGAATAGCCTTTCTTTTTTCGATTTTTAGAAATGATCTGTCCTACCGAGTACATAATGTGTACTCCTTTCTAAGCCCTTCATGAGCGATTTTTGTTTGTGAGTGTCTCATTTCCACAGATACAGAATAGCACGATACCAGCAGAAATGCAATTAAAATCTAATAATAACAGACTAAATCAACCAAAGCGACCATTGAAATCTTATTAGAGTAGATATATACTTGCACTTACAAGGACGGATGACAACGAGTGAAAACGAACTTGTATGGATAACAGATTTTCTGATGGAAGGGAGGTAACTGGTCATGGGACGGACCATATTACACAGTGATGTAAATTGTTTTTACGCATCAGTGGAGCACCTGCATCACCCAGAGTTAGAAGGTAAGCCGATAGCTGTTGGTGGAGATCCTGAATCAAGGCATGGGATAATACTTACTGCAGATTACATTGCAAAAAAACACGGTGTGAAGACAGGCATGGCATTATGGCAAGCGAAGCAAGTGTGTCCGGAGCTAACATTTATCGCTCCCAGGATGGACCTGTATCTAAGATTTTCCAGAATGGCCCATGAAATATATGGTGACTATACGGATTTGCAGGAGCCGTATGGTATTGATGAATCCTGGCTTGATGTGTCAGCCAGTGCATCTGTCAAAGGAGATGGCGAAAAGATAGCAAAAGAAATCAGCAACCGGATGAAGAAGGAACTGGGAATTACAGTCAGTATCGGCATATCTTACAATAAGATATTTGCAAAATTAGGTTCTGATTATAAAAAGCCGGATGCCATTACCACCATGTATGAGAATGAATTTCAGACAAAGGCATGGGATCTTCCAGTATCGGATCTTCTATATGTAGGGAGGTCTACCCATCAGAAGCTTGCACGATTTGGAATTAAGTCCATCGGAGATTTAGCTAGAACGGATGAGAAAATGTTGAACCTACAGTTGGGAAAGATGGGAAGTATTTTATGGGCTTTTGCAAATGGCTATGATGATTCTCCTGTAAAAATAGAGAATACCCATGCACCAATCAAATCTGTAGGAAACAGTACAACAACACCGAGAGATCTTTTGACAGATGAGGATGTAAAAATAGTCCTCTATATGTTATCAGAAAGTGTTGCATCCAGGCTCCGTAAAAATGGATTTCGTTGTAGAGTCGTGGAAATCAGTGTTCGTGACAATGAGCTGTATTCTTTTACCAGACAGCATAAAATCATGAATGCCACAAATATTACAGGAGAAATTGCAGAAGAGGCCTATCGTATTTTTAAGGAAAATTATACTTGGCATAAGCCAATCCGAAGCATTGGAGTCAGAGGTGCAGACCTTGTAACTGACGATTACTGGGAGCAGATAGATCTGTTCTGCAGTATGGAGAAACGGGAAAAGCTGATGAAAATGGATGGAGCAATTGACGAACTGAGAAGAAGGTTTGGATACTTCTGTGTTCAAAGAGGTATCATGTATCAAGATAAAATATTGTCTACACTGGATGCGGAATCAACCCACACCGTTCATCCACATGGATATTTTGGGTAATATTTTAGGAGGTTATTGTGGAATCGAGCAAAGTATATGTTGATGTAAATGCAACATTTTCAAAGGATGGAAGACTGATTCCAAAGAGTTTTATCTGGACGGATGGTCATCAGTATGAGATCCAAATGGTAAAGGATGTATGCAGAGCAGCAAGCCGTAAAGCAGGCGGAGTGGGAATCAGGTACACTTGTATTATCGATGGACGAGAGAGCCATCTATACTATGAAGATAACAATATGTGGTTTGTAGAGGGTAAGTGATTATTGGATTGAGAAGAAATGTATTGGGGATCAGCATAGAAGGAATATGGCAGATGGCGCGGACTTCGGCGCATCGGAACTCATCTGTCACAATGAAATCATCAATGGTTTTGATTTCCCTTTATCCATTGATAATAAGAAAAAACTTATTACCAGGAGGATTATTTGATGATTGAAAGAATAGTTAAGAGAGAAATTCATTGTCCAGTTTG
>CAZACC010000197.1:0-2524 GCA_964483545.1 uncultured Lachnospiraceae bacterium | reverse complement strand
CTGAAGCTGCTGCGCAGTGCGTCTCTAAAGATATACACTGATAAATATAAAGCTCTGATGGCCAAAACCGAGTCTGTTAGAAGCCAATCCTCTGAGCGAGAGATGAGTTATGCGCTGCGTCGCAGCGAAGTGATGACCGAGGTCGTTCAGATGCTGGATAGTGATGCTGGGTTTGAGAAAATCTCGAATGAAATCATGACACTGGCAGGCTCTTTTGTTGATTTGAGCCATGCATATATTATCCGGATGAATTCAGGGAAGAATGCAGCTGATGTTCTTGGCATGTGGGAGCAGTCAGGTGTTGATTCCTTGCTGGATGGGGTTCGTTCGCTGACATATGAGGACTTCATTGTATTGTCTGAAAAGACAACCATTATTTCTTCTAAGAGCAAAATCTCAGAACAATACAGGACAAGCATGGATAAACATCATATCAATTCCTTGATTACGATGCCAATCTTTATCAATGGCAATATCGTAATGTATACACTGTTTGCAGAGGGACGCACACCCAGAAACTGGGAACTGGACGAGGTGAAATTCCTCGGTGATGTGACGAAGATCATGCAGAGTATTTTAACGAGGAGAATTCAGAAAAACTCATTGGCAAGCTCGTATGCGTCACTGGAGGCGATTCTGGATAATGTCGGAAGTGGTATTTATGTCAGAGATATGGAAACAAAGGAAGTATTATTTGCGAACAGCATTTTCCGCAATACCTTTGAGAAGGATATCAAGGATGGAACAATAGATGATATATTGGATGGAGGAAAGCGTGCGAGAGCAAATGCCACTTATTTAGAGTTGTATCATCCGACACAGGACAGATGGTATGACCTGCACTATACCTATATTCACTGGGTAGATGGAAGGAAGGTTTCTCTGTATGCGACTTTTGATATTACGGATAAAAAGCTATATCAGCAGAAGATTGAACAGCAGGCAAATAATGACTTCCTAACTGGTCTATACAATCGTATGTGCTGTGAGCGGGATTTGGTGCATTATATCGATGAGGCAAAGCAGGTTGATCAGCAGGGCGCACTAGTGTATCTGGATCTGGATGATTTCAAGCATATCAATGATGGTCTGGGGCATCAATATGGAGATGTATTATTAAAAGCAATTTCTCATAGTCTGCAGCGAATCGATGGTATTGAGAATACCTGTTACAGAATGGGCGGAGATGAATTTGTCATTATCATACCTGCATCAAGCTATTCACGATTTGCTGATATCATAGAGGAAATCCGAATTATATTTAATAAGCCATGGTTCTTAAAGGGTGCAGACTACTATTGTACAACCAGTATGGGAATTGTGACTTTCCCTGATGAGGGTGAGACAGTACAGGATCTGATTAAGAAGGCCGATATTGCCATGTATGAGGCGAAGAAGAAAGGTAAGAACCGTACAGCCTATTATTATGAGAATGCAGATTCACTGTCCAATCAGCGTCTGGATATGGAAAAGAACATGCGAGATGCAACGGCAGATGATTATAAGGAATTCGAGGTCTACTATCAGCCAATTATCGATATCCGCAAGGAGGGAACACCGTGTACAGGCGCAGAGGCATTGATTAGATGGAATTCACCAGAGCTGGGATTCGTCAATCCAGCAGATTTTATCCCTTTGGCAGAATACCTCGGATTGATCAATCCAATCGGAAACTATGTACTGCGTGAAGCATGCATGGCATGCAAGAAGTGGAATGAAAACGGACATCCTTATTTCAAGGTCAATGTCAACCTGTCAGTCGTGCAGTTGTTGCAGAATGATATTGTAGAGGTCGTCAGCGATACAATCCAGCAGACTGGTATCAATCCAAGAAATCTGACACTGGAGGTAACGGAGAGTCTGGCCATCAACGATATGGCACGTATGAAGGAAATCTTGATCAATATCAAGAAGCTTGGTGTACGGATTGCTCTGGATGATTTTGGAACTGGATACTCATCTCTGAATCATATCAGGGAGATACCACTGGATGTAATCAAGGTAGATCAGAGCTTTGTAAAAGATCTGGCTGAGGATCAATACTCACAGTCCTTTATCAAAATGGTTGGTGAGCTCGCAACAGCCATAGGCGTCAAAATTTGTGTGGAGGGTATCGAGACTCATGAGCAGTTTAAGATACTGGAACATATGAATGTGCGGATGGTGCAGGGGTTCTATTTTGATAGACCAATGAAGAAAGAACAGTTTGAAGAAAGATACGCTAGATAAAACTCGGAAACAAGAATTCAGCAGTCAATTTTAGGGAGTTCGGTTCCGAGTTTTTGCTTGACATAATAGCGATAATTATGTTAACATTGTTCTTGACCAACAGAGTCATTTTTGATTTGTGAAAGGAACTTTCGTCTATGAATGACAAATTTTTTGATGTGAAAAAACAAAAGCAGGATGCCATCATTAATGCTGCTTTACAGGTGTTTGGTGAGAATGGATACAAAAGAGCCAGTACTGATGTAATCGTGCATCAGGCAGGTATTTCAAAGGGTTTGCTGTTTCATTATTTTAT
>CAZACC010000196.1:0-2542 GCA_964483545.1 uncultured Lachnospiraceae bacterium | reverse complement strand
AATGCGAACTGTGGCTCCACACATCTGGAGGAGCTGATGGCGAGAGTTGTATATGAGAAGGCTTCGCTTGGTCTGGCATTTGACGGAGATGCTGACAGACTTATGGTAGTGGATGAAAATGGGAAAAAAGTCAATGGTGATGAATTGATGGCAATTATTGGTCACTACATGAAGAAGAAAAAGAAACTAAAGGGTGATACGATCGTTGCAACAGTCATGAGCAACTTGGGGTTCTTTTTGATGGGGGAAGAGAAAGGTATCAAGATTGAAAAGACGAAGGTTGGCGACAGGTATGTACTGGAGAGAATGTTGGAGATAGGTGCTAATCTGGGTGGAGAACAGTCAGGTCATATTATTTTTCTGGATGAGAACACGACAGGTGATGGTCTGCTGAGTGCACTGCATCTGTTGGAGGTTCTGGTAGAGAGCAAGAAGCCGCTGTCACAGCTGGCAAAGATTATGGAAATGATGCCGCAGGCACTTGTGAATGCCAAGGTTCCGAATCACAAAAAGGAATCTTTTATGGAGTATCCCGAGATTGCGGATGCCATCGCTACACTGGAGAAGCAGTTTGACGGTAAGGGACGCGTGCTGATTAGACCTTCAGGGACTGAGCCGATGGTACGTGTGATGATTGAAGGTAAGGATCAAGCAGTCATAGATGAAGAGGCGAAAAAACTGGCAGCATTAATTGAGAAGGTAATGCTGTAACATCACAAATATTGGAATCAAACAGTGAAAGTACTTGTGATGTAGTACAAAGAATGTTATACTATGTTTCAGGGTGTCTAGTAGAAATGGAGGTTATCAGATCATGGTAAGCCAAAAAGTGGTTATCAAAAATCCTACAGGGTTGCATTTGAGACCAGCGGGGATTCTATGTAAAGAAGCGATGCAGTTTAAATCGTTGATTACTTTTAATTTTAGAGAAAATACAGCAAATGCCAAGAGCGTACTAAGTGTACTGGGTGCCTGTGTAAAATGCGGAGATGAAGTAGAGTTCGTATGCGAGGGTGAAGATGAGGAAGATGCACTTAAGACGTTGGTTGTGGCGATTGAGAGCGGTTTAGGTGAGTGATCAAGTAAGATATTCACATAGGTATGATTCCAAAGTCAGTCTCAGTCAAGAGACTGATTTTGTGTTTTGTTTTTAAATGCACTAAGAAAGGAAGCTAAAAACATGGGGCTAAACGAGTGATGCGAAATAAGTTATCAATTATTGTAAAGTATAGCGTGATTTATCGACTCCAAAAGCAGTGAAGTTGCTAAGATACATATAGAGCAGGGAATATGTATACTAACGGATGGACCTGACAGCAAACAAATCAGCAGAATGGAGGATTATCATATGTTAAATTATGGAAGATACAAGAGAGTTCCAGTTATAGATTATCCAGAACGGGAATGGCCAAATAAACAGATCGTGAAGGCGCCGATATGGTGCAGTGTGGATTTGAGAGATGGCAATCAGGCACTGATTGACCCGATGGTAGTCGAGGAGAAGATGGAGATGTTCCAGCTTCTTGTAGATATAGGATTTAAGGAAATTGAAATCGGATTCCCAGCAGCCTCACAGATAGAGTTTGATTTTCTTCGCCAGTTGGTAGACCGCAAGATGATACCAGATGATGTCAGGGTACAGGTGTTGACACAGTGCCGAGAGGAATTGATTGACCGGACCTTTGAATCCATACAGGGAATCAAGCAGGCCATTGTACATATCTATAATTCCACATCCACACTGCAGAGAGATGTCGTGTTTGGCATGGATCAGCAGGAAATCATTGACATTGCAGTCAAGGGAACCAAGATGGTCAAAGAGCGTGCTGCAAAGTTCCCTGGGAAGATTATTTTGGAGTATTCTCCAGAGAGCTACACTGGAACAGAGGACGATTTTGCGCTCCAGATCTGTACGGCTGTTCAGGAAGCATGGAACCCGACAAAGGAAGATCCGATGATCATCAATCTTCCTGCAACAGTCGAGATGACAACACCCAATGTATATGCAGACCGTATTGAATGGGCGAACAGACATTTTAAAAACAGAGAAACAATCATACTGAGTGTTCATCCGCATAATGACCGAGGTACTGGTATCGCAGCTACAGAGCTTGCAATGCTTGCAGGTGCTGATAGAGTTGAGGGTACACTGTTTGGAAATGGAGAACGAACAGGAAATATAGATATTTTGAATATTGCTTATAATATGTTTTCGCAGGGTATTGACCCAAAGCTGGAGATCGAGCATATTAATCATATCGTTGAGGTATATGAGAGATGCTGTAAGATGCCAGTGCATGACAGACATCCATATGCAGGAAAGCTTGTATTTACGGCTTTTTCTGGATCACATCAGGATGCCATTAACAAAGGTGTTAAGGCTATGAGGGAAAGAAACTCTGAAATCTGGAGTGTACCATATCTTCCTGTGGATCCATCAGATATCGGAAGAGAGTACGAGCCGATTGTACGTATCAATTCCCAATCTGGTAAGGGAGGTGTGGCATTTGTCATGGATACTTACTTTGGATTCAAACTGCCG
>CAZACC010000195.1:0-2547 GCA_964483545.1 uncultured Lachnospiraceae bacterium | reverse complement strand
TTGCTCCAGATATTCTTCACTTGTACTCACAGGTCTGGTTCCTCCGTATACATTTCCAAAAAGGGGTCGGGAGTTTATCCCGACCTCAATATGAATCTATATTTACAGTTCTAATGATCAGATGATTAATGAAGTATTAGATGATCAATCTCTTTGACCAGATTTCCAATCTCTGGCTTTGAAAGCTGAGCATCTGCACCAAGAGCTTCACCCTTACGTTTCATTTCTTCATTTACCAGTGACGAGAAGATGATAACAGGTACGTTTTTGGTTGCATCATTTTCCTTAATCAGCCTCGTCAGTCTATGTCCATCCATAAGAGGCATCTCTATATCAGTAATCACACACTGTACATGCTTTGAAAGTGTGCCCTCTTTTTCACACATCTTTATGTAATCCCATGCTTCCTGCCCATTTTCCTTCTTGGTCAGGTTTACATAACCTGCTTTTGTCAATGAATCGCCAATTAGTTTATTTAAAAGCGGTGAATCCTCAGCAATCACAATCGCTACATTGTTTCTGGTTCTCTCGCCAAGAGCATCGATTTCCTTTACCTTCAATCCTGTCTCAGGACTGATATCCGTCACTATTTTTTCAAAATCCAATATAATGATTAATCTGTCATTAAGCTTTACAATTCCAGTAGAGATTCCATCTTCTTCGGAATTAACAGTTGCACCTGGCTTTATGATATCCGACCACGATACACGATGAATCCCAATCACTTGATCTACGTGAAAAGCAACATCCAGCTTATTAAAATTCGTTATGATGAACAATCCCTCTGGCTTGCTCTCACCCATCTGCAGACAATTATATAAACTAATTGCCGTGATCATAACATCACGCGGCATAAATATACCCTCTACACTTGGATGTGCATTCGGTACTGGTGTGACAGGCTGGTACGTAATGATTTCACGAATCTTTGCTACATTAATACCATAGGAATTCTCCCCCAGTCTAAATTCCAGTATCTCTAATTCATTTGTCCCGTTTTCTAATAAAATTTTAGTATCCATAAGCTCACCTTCCCCTTTTGATTAGCAATATACAGCCATTATAACATATACTCTGTTAAAAAAATAGATTATTTACAAAAAATACGCCAATATCATACACTCATGTTTCAATTATTGTAACTGATATGTCAAATTGCCGTCATCACCTACCAAAAGCAGTTCTATCTGGTTGATTTGCTCTGTCACGCTTTCCTCTATTTCGAATACGATGACAGTATCCTGAGTCTCCTCCGCCTCCAAGGTTTCTCTGTATACAGACAAATCATTTAAAAGAATCGTTGTCTGTGAATTAATGCGTAGATCATGATTAATCAATGCACGAAACAGCGGTGCATTTGTGACGATATCACATTCAGCCGCTTCTGGACCTGGATTTGTCAGGTCAAAATGCAGAATCATCAGATCATATCCCTGTCTGGACTGCATAGAAAAAACAAGATCATCCTCTTCCTGCTCTGGATAAATGTCACATATTTCATATCTGATATAGGTCACAAGAAAATCTGGAATTCCCATCGCCGCTGCCAGCTCGGGTGCCTCCACTGTCATACCTGTAACCATATCTGAATCACCTGCTCCCAGATCACTCTCTGCCGCATCACTCACTGTCGCATCTGCTTCTGGAGCTGGTGTTTCCACAACAATCGGGTCACTCGTGATTTCCATCAATCCATTGTGATGATGCTGATCATACTTTAATAATAATCCTGCTGCATACTCAGCAACGAGTACACTTTCCTCTTCTGATAGTCGCATCTCAGGTATCAGTCTGCATCCGCCTAAAAGGGTCACACATAATATCATGAACAGTACAGCATGTGCTTTCTTCATAGTATCCTCCGTCGCATTGATAGCTATATTTTAACACCTCGACATCATATACGCAAGAGAACGATATGCTTTTTACAACTTAACAATTTTTACCACTATTTTCCATCCAGCTCGAACCAAAAAGCTACACCATTATCGTAGTTTTGAACTCCATACTTCTGGTTAATGGAATCCATGACTGCCTTTACGATAGACAGACCAATACCATTGCCTCCATATTCACGTGTTCTGGCTTTATCTACTTTATAGAATTTCGTCCACAGCTGGGGGATTGCATCCTCTGCAATTGGATCGCCTGTATTGAATACTGTAATCCTGACAGTTTCGCCTTTTCTCTCTATTTTTACCTCAATCATCTTTTGACCGGCAGCATAATGAATCGCATTAGACAGATAGTTTCGGAAAACCTGTTCCGTCTTAAACTCATCTGACCATACATAAACAGGCTGATCCCCATCAAATACGATTTTAATATCATCCTGTTTCAGCAATATCTCTACAGATTGAATACAATTATTGATCAATTCCGTCACATCAAAACGTTCCATCACGATACTGTCATTCCCAGATTCAATCTGATTTAGCTCCAGAAGATTCTTGACTAGAATATTCATTTTATTGGCTTCATCCATGATAACGTCGCAATAAAAATCCTTGCTTTCCTCATCATCATGAATACTCTCCTTCAGCCCCT
>CAZACC010000194.1:0-2572 GCA_964483545.1 uncultured Lachnospiraceae bacterium | reverse complement strand
TCCTTCAATTTCAATAACATCAGCTTTTGACATTCATTTTCCTCCCGATATAAATCCTGATTGCTCTCTTGATTTCTTCGTTCATGACGCTCTCTCCGTTCCGAAGCTTTTCTCCGATCTCAGGAGCGTCCTGCTTCACGATCTGAATATGTTTCTTATTCTTGCGTTTTGGACAATCCGTCAACCGAATCATACCGTCTGCCAAATATACATATTCCTGATCTTCCTTTAATATGATATAAACTTTATTCTGATCATGTCCTGCTAGGGAAACCGCAAATTGCCCTATCATCGCTTATACCTCCAGTGTGAGAATCTCTGGCTCTTTATCTGTAATCAGAACGGTATTTTCGTAATGTGCCGAATAACTCCCATCCTCTGCTACAACAGTCCAGTCATCCTCTAGCCACTCCACATCATATCTGCCCATATTAATCATAGGCTCAATGGCAAGTGTCATGCCTGCCTGCAGCAGTGGACCACGTCTCTTCTGCGCAAAGTTGGGAATCTGTGGATCCTCATGCAGCTTAGTTCCGATACCATGTCCAACTAGATCTCTAACAATACCATATCCGAACTGACTGATATATGCATCTATGGCATTTGAAATATCATGCAGATGATTTCCTGCTTTTGCATATTTAATACCTTCGAAAAAGCTCTGTTTCGTTCTGTCAATCAGCTGCTGTGCTTCGTTGCTGATCTGTCCAACAGCATATGTCCTTGCCGCATCGGAATGATATCCTTTGTAAATCAGCCCTGCATCCAGACTGACAATGTCGCCCTCCTGCAGGATTCGGTGCCTACTTGGAATACCATGTACGACCTCTTCATTGACTGACACACAAATCGATGCCGGATATCCATTATAATTCAGGAAATTTGGAATACATCCATGTGCACGTATTAATTTCTCGCCTAATTGATCAATATCCATTGTGGAGATACCGGGACGTACAAACCTTCCAAGCTCATCATGTACTGAGCAAAGGATCTTCCCAGATTCACGCATTAGGTCAATTTCTCTGGCAGATTTTACTGAAATAGCCATTACCTTACGCTCCTAAGATTTTGACGATATCTGCGAAAACAACCTTCATATCTTTCGTTCCGTCAACCTCTTTTAATATATTCTTCTTATTATAATACTCAATCAACGGCTGTGTCTGTGCATGGTATACTTCCAGTCTCTTTTTCACTGTCTCAGGCTGATCATCGCCTCTTAATACCAGCTCTTTACCGCATCTATCACATATACCCTCCTTATTTGGTGGTACATGCTCAACATGATATGTGGCTCCGCATGCGAGACAAGCTCTTCTTCCGGACATTCTCTTGATAATATTTTCATCTGGAACTTCCACATTGATCGCATAATCAATGGTTTCATTCAGCTCGTTCACTGCCTTGTCCAGTACTTCTGCCTGCGGAATGGTTCTTGGGAAACCATCCAGCACATATCCTAACTTGCAATCATCTTTTGCCACTCTGTCCAGTAAGATCTTAACTGTGAGTTCGTCAGGAACCAAAGCACCCTGATCCATATACTTCTTTGCTTCCATGCCAAGTTCTGTCTGTTCCTTGATATTTACCCTAAAGATATCTCCTGTAGAGATATGGGGTATGCCATATTGATCTGCAATCATCTTGGCCTGTGTGCCTTTACCAGCACCCGGAGCTCCTAACATAATTATCTTCATCTTAGTTCCTCCATAAGTTACGTTTTGGCAAGGCTTTACACAACCTTGCCGCTACGTCATTAATTATCCAAAAAACCTTTATAATTACGTACTAACATCTGTGATTCAACCTGTTTCATCGTTTCAAGTACAACACCAACAATAATAATCAGTGATGTTCCACCAAAAGATACACTTGCACCGAACATTCCGTTAAAGAAAATCGGGATAACAGCTACGATAATCAGCCCTACAGCGCCGATAAAAATCACATAATTCAATATTTTCGTTAAATATTCGCTGGTCGGCTTGCCTGGACGAATGCCTGGTATAAAACCTCCCTGCTTTTTCATGTTATTTGCAATCTCCAACGGATTAAATGTAATGGATGTATAGAAATATGCAAAAAAGATAACCAGTAAAACATACACCAATAATCCAATTGAATCGATCCAGTTGGCTGGATTGCACCAGTTAGATGAACTTAGCATTCTGAGAATTGTTCCACCCACACCAGTTGCTGTCGTACCCAGTAATGAACTGATAACTACCGGTAACTGCATGAGAGAGGACGCAAAGATAATCGGTATAACGCCTGCTGTATTAACCTTCAAGGGAATGTTCGTCGAATTGCCGCCGACCATTTTTCTACCCTGTACTTTCTTGGCATACTGAACCGGAATTCTTCTTTCGCCTCCGTAGAGAACAACTACCAGCACTACTGTCAGCAGTACAACTGCTATAATGATAAAACCTGCCAAAGTTGCAGTTGCGATTGATTTTGTCTTCATGAACTGCTCATATAAAGCTGCGAAATCCTGTGGTATTCTAGATACGATATTGATAACAAGTACGATTGAAATACCGTTTCCAACTCCATTTTCAGTAATCTG
>CAZACC010000193.1:0-2594 GCA_964483545.1 uncultured Lachnospiraceae bacterium | reverse complement strand
TTACACTAAAAAAACAACCAGGATATCGGGAGAGACTCACGAAGGGGCAACCAAAAGCTATATGAATAGAATTAACATAGAATAAATAGAAACATAAGGGGATTGGTACGGAATGAAGAAGACAGTAATCGTAATGCCTGTGGCAAATGAAGAATCTACCATGGAGAATATGTTGGAAGAAATTATGAGTCTTCCTTATGACAACGTTTATGTCTATCCAGTAGTAGACGCATATTCGAAAGATCGAACAGAAGAGATTATTCGTCAAATGGAGAAAAAGTATAATAGAATCAAATTGATTTTCCATAAAGAATCTAAAGGAGTCATTACATGCTACTTGTATGGATTTAAAGAAGCTATACGGGATGGAGCCGAACAGATTATTGAGATGGATGGAGGCGGAAGCCATTTACCCTGTGAGATACCACAATTTATAGATCGTCTAGAAGAGGGATATGATTGTGTTTGGGGGTCGCGGTTTATTAAACATGGGGGGATAAAGAATCATCCTCTCTATAGAAAGATTCTCAGTTCGGGAGGAACGTTTCTCGCTAATCTTATGCTTGGAACGAAACTGAATGATATGACCAGTGGTTTTGAGGGTTTCCAAAGAAAAGTTCTTGAAAATATGGATCTTGATGCTTTTCTATCCAGAGGACATATGTACCAAACTGAAATGAGATATTATTGTCGAAATCAGAGATCAATTGAGGTACCAATTAATTATATTGGATCTCAATCCAGTATTAAACTGAAGTCGGTAACAGAAGCATTGAGACTACTATTCAGTCTCAAAAATAATGAAAAAAATATATTTAAATAGTGGGAGTGGAAGATTATGAAAGTACATTATAGTTTCGAACAGAAGGAACTAAAGCATAGATGGTTGCTGCTGATTGGCTTCTCACTAATTGTATTAGCAATTTCATGGAACACGGATGATGCATTTCACGCATATGTTATGGCAAGGAACTTGGTGGAAGGCAATGGATTTGTATATAATGTCGGGTATAGAGTTACGGCAACAACATGTCCTCTCTTTACATTGATTGTTGCATTGGGCTATGCGATTTTTGGACATATGTCTTTTGTTGGGATTGCATTGGGCGTTCTATTTTCTTCTTTAGCTGCATATATGATCATCTTCAGATGCTGCAATATAATGAAGGATGCAGTTTTGGCAACATGTATCATGCTGGGGTCATATTGTTTTATGTGCTACACAACAGCAGGATTAGAGAATTCACTACTTTTTTTTCTTGGAGCGTTGTTTACTGACTTTTATTTCAAACAAGATTCTTTTTCTGGCAAGGGATTATTCTATCTTGCATTATTGCTTTCATTAATAGCTATGACTAGAATGGATGCAGTTTTGATCTTTATTCCGATGATTTGTGTAGGTTATATTGCAAAAACTAGGGAAAAATGGAACGTTCGTATTTTGTGCGGATTCACTGGTTTATTACCGTTCATTTTATGGGAGCTTTTTTCAATTTTCTATTACGGGTATCCTTTTCCAAATACAATGTATGTGAAATTAAACACTGGACTTACAAAGATGGACTACTTTGCGAAGGGATTTGATTTTATTTATCAGTCTGGTATGATGGATATTTTGCTTGTTCTCATGCCTATTCTTCTGATTGCTATCTCATTTTTTAGAAAAATCCGAGATGCGATGTTGTTATCTATAGGAATCATTATATATAATATATATGTGATTTCAATTGGTGGAGATTTCATGTTGGGAAGACACCTAACGGTTCAATTCTTTTTAGCATTATATGGACTTCTACTTATGAAAAATCAAGATGACAGTCTCTTTACATATAAAGGCAACAAGGTTGCCTTAACAAGCTTTCTGATGGCGTGTTGTATTATTGGATTGGTATTTGGAACCTGTGTGAGGATGATTGCGAAGGATTATTTATATGATAGTACATGGGATGATACAGGAACAAGCGTAGCAGATGAAAAATCAGTATATTATCCATATACTGGGTTAGTTCCATATACATATAATTTGGTTGTAAATCAGAAGAATATGCATGTGGAAATGGCGAAGTTAGAAATTGAAACAATAGACAGTTTTCGCACAAAAGGCGATGTAGGAAATTACTCCTGGGGAGTCTCTGGCATAGCAGCATTTTATGAGATGGATAAGGGTACAATGTATTTAACAGACCGCTACGGGCTGATGGATCCTTTGTTGTCACATTTACCTGCAATAAAACATGAGCATTGGAGGGTAGGACACATGGTAAGAGAAGAGCCAGATGGATACCCTGAATCTATAGCCGCTGGAAAGAATTTGATTAGAAGTGAGGCACTACATGAATTTTATGATAAAGTTCTAATGATTATAACAGGAGACATTTGGAACAAAGAACGCCTTCAGACTATTTGGAATATGAATACAGGCAAGTTTGATTATTTAATTCAAAAATATATTGGAGATTAATATTACATATCAGTTTATAATTTTTTAATAAAGCTGGGGTTGACAAATACATACCTCGGCTTTATTATAGATTCATGAGTTAGCACTCAACTGAAAAGAGTGCTAACAACAGAAGAAAATCATTATTATATAT
>CAZACC010000192.1:1345-2619 GCA_964483545.1 uncultured Lachnospiraceae bacterium | reverse complement strand
GCAGCGGCAAAGGAAGCCCAGAAGATCATGCAGAAGATGTCAATGGACAGCCGCGAAAAAATCATCCGAAACATCCGCAAGATGACAAAGGAACAGGCCGAGACATTTGCAAGAATGGGCGTTGAAGAAACTGGTATGGGCAATGTGGGGGACAAAATCCTGAAGCATCACCTGTTAGCAGAAAAAACACCAGGAACAGAGGACATCGTCACACAGGCATGGTCTGGTGACAGGGGTCTGACCCTGATTGAGATGGGACCCTTTGGAGTCATTGGAGCCATTGCACCATGTACGAACCCGACAGAAACCATCCTCTGCAATTCCATCGGCATGATTGCAGGCGGCAACACCGTTGTATTCTGTCCGCACCCACAGGCAGTCAAGGTATCACAATATGCCGTACATTTGATTAATCAAGCATGTATGGAAGCTGGTGGTCCTGAAAATGTTGTAGTAGCACTGCACGAACCGACATTGGAAGCCAGCAATATTATGATGAAACACAAGGATATTTCTTTGATTGCAGCAACTGGAGGACCAGGAGTTGTAACAGCAGTTCTTTCGTCAGGAAAGAGAGGTATCGGTGCTGGAGCAGGCAACCCACCTGTTCTCGTAGATGATACAGCAGACATCAGAAAAGCTGCAAAGGATATTGTCAATGGATGTACCTTTGATAATAACCTGCCTTGTATCTCAGAAAAGGAAATCGTGGCATTTGACAATATCACAGATGAGTTGATGAATTACATGATTACTGAAAATGGTTGTTATTTAGTCTGCAAAGAGCAGCAGGAAAAATTGACTGCTACGGTTATCACAGAAAAAGGCCTCAATCGCAAATGCGTGGGGAGAGATGCCATTACATTACTGAAGATGATCGGTGTAGATGCACCAGCAGGAACAAGATGCATCATATTCGAAGGAGAAAAGGAACATCCGCTGATTTCCAAGGAGCTGATGATGCCGATCCTCGGAGTGGTCAGGGCAAAAAATATCGATGATGCTATTGAGAAATGTGTATGGCTAGAGCATGGTAACAGACATTCCGCTCACATGCATTCCAAGAACGTTGAAAATCTGACGAAGTTTGGAAAGGCAATTGATACAGCAATCTTTGTGAAGAATGCACCATCCTATGCAGCACTTGGATTTGGAGGCGAAGGCTTCTGTACATATACCATTGCGAGCCGTACAGGAGAAGGACTGACTTCAGCAAGTACGTTCACAAAACGCAGACGTTGTGTCATGTCCGACAGTTTGTGCGTAAGATAGGA
>CAZACC010000192.1:0-1245 GCA_964483545.1 uncultured Lachnospiraceae bacterium | reverse complement strand
GGAAAGTGAACAGGAAAGGAAAGTAGACAATGGAAATGAATGCAACAGATATAGAAAAAATCGTTAAACAGGTATTGCAGGACATGGGTGGAAAGAATCAGGCAGCACCAAAGGCTGCAAGCCCTGTTCCCAAGACAGCACGTGTCGCAATGCTGACAGAACTGGAGCATTACGATATCAAGGAATTCCCAATTCCGGAAGTCGGAGACGGTGATATCCTGGTCAAAGTAGAGGGCTGCGGCATCTGTGGAACAGATGCTCATGAGTTCAAACGAGATCCGTTCGGTCTGATTCCAGTAGCACTCGGACATGAGGGTACTGGAGAAATCGTTAAGATGGGCAAGGATGTCAAGAAGGATAGTGCTGGAAAGGATCTGCATGTGGGTGATAAGGTTGTATCCTGTATGATCTTCAAGGACAATCCAGATATCACAATGTTTGATCTGAATAAGCAAAATGTTGGCGGCGCAGATGTATACGGATTGCTTCCAGATGATGACATTCATCTGAATGGCTGGTTTTCAGATTACATTCTAATCAGAAAAGGATCAACAATTTTCAATGTTAGTGATCTGGATTTGTGTTCTAGGATTCTGATCGAGCCGTGTGCAGTACTGATACATGCAGTAGAGAGAGCAAAGACGACTAATATCCTCAGATTCAACAGCAGGGTAGTCGTACAGGGATGTGGACCAATCGGCTTGATTTGTATCGCAATTCTTCGTACAATGGGTATAGAAAATATCGTAGCAGTTGACGGAGAACAGAAGAGACTGGACTTTGCTAAAAAGATGGGAGCGACCCGATCAGTCAATTTCAAAGACTTTAAGGGAATTGAGGCACTGGCAGGTGGTGTAGAGGCAGCATTTGATGGACATCTTGCAGACTTTGCATTTCAATGTACAGGATCACCAGTGGCACATGCCAATATCTACAAGTTTATCCGCAATGGTGGAGGTCTGTGCGAACTGGGATTCTTCATCAATGGTGGAGATGCAACCATCAATCCTCACTTTGATATCTGTTCTAAGGAAATCACAACAGTTGGCTCATGGGTCTATACCCTTCGTGATTATGCAACCACATTTGATTTTCTAAAGAGAGCAAAGGGAATTGGACTTCCGATGGATGAGCTGATCACACATACTTTCCCGCTGGATCAGATCAATGAGGGTCACAAGACCAATCTAGCCATGAAGGGACTTAAGATCGCAATTATCAATTAGGAGGGATCAACATGGCAAA
>CAZACC010000191.1:0-2685 GCA_964483545.1 uncultured Lachnospiraceae bacterium | reverse complement strand
CTCTGACTCCAAAGCCTCCTGGTATGATGATTCCATCTGCATCATGCAGATATTCGCCGATATGATCTGGACTTAACTCTTCCGCATCAACCCAGCGGATATTGACCTCCGCCTCATTGGCGATTCCTCCGTGCTTCAGTGCCTCGACAACACTTAAGTATGCATCGTGCAAGGCAACATATTTCCCGACCAGTGCGATCGTCACCACAGCCTTTGGATGGTAGAACACCTCAACCATCTGACGCCACTTTATAAGGTCGGGCTCTGGACAGGGTATATGCAAACACTCACATACAGCTCCTGCCAGATTCTCTTTCTCCATCATCAACGGCACTTCATAGAGCGATTTTGCATCCAGATTCTGTAACACATGTTCTTTTTTCAAATTACAGAACAATGCTATCTTCTCTCGTATGGAATCTCCAATCGGATAATCGGAGCGGCATACGAGAATATCGGGCCAGATTCCCATACTCTGGAGACTCTTTACACTCATTTGCGTCGGCTTTGTCTTCATTTCACCAGAGGCCTTCAAATAGGGAATCAGCGTCACCTGAATCATCATGGCATTGTCTCTTCCTACCTCTGCCTGAAACTGCCTGATTGCTTCTAGGAATGGCTGACTTTCAATATCTCCGACCGTTCCTCCAATTTCAATGATGGATATCGTTTCCTCGTTCTCATTCTTTGCACGATAGAAATAATCCTTGATTTCATTTGTGATATGCGGAATGACCTGTACGGTCCCCCCTCCATAGTCTCCATGTCTCTCTTTTGAAAGGACAGACCAGTAAATCTTACCCGTTGTCACATTGGAGTCCCTATCCAGATTCTCATTGATAAAGCGTTCATAGTGTCCTAGGTCCAGATCTGTCTCTGTTCCATCATCCGTCACGAACACCTCTCCGTGCTGAATCGGATTCATCGTTCCAGGATCAACATTAATGTAAGGATCAAATTTCTGCATGGTAACATGGTATCCCCTAGCCTTGAGTAGCCTGCCAAGAGAAGCCGCAGTAATTCCCTTACCAAGACCTGATACCACACCACCTGTAACGAATACATACTTAACCATTCTCCTCTTCCCTTCATGCAACACTTCTGATTTTACTTGCCGCTGGCGCCATAGTTAGACAGCGCTCTGGCTGATGGGTCATTGACATTGCAGCCTTCCCACTCCTTATTTGGCATCCAGAAATCATCAACCATTTCAGCTTGTCCGGGATAATAAGACTCAAAAATATCACGATACAGCAGTGATTCTTTTGTAAATGGGGTTGCAAAGGTATACTTTGCACAACCCTTTTGGAAAGCCTCTTCCGTATACTGTGTCTCTGCAAATTCCTTGAGATTATCCACAAGAGAATGTCCCACTGCATCAGAAAATGCTGCCTTTTCCCTCATCAGAATATCGTGGGGTAAATAATCTCCCTCAAAGGCATGTCTCAGCAGATATTTTCCCATGTTGTATACATTCATCTTTTTAGCAGGATCAATGCTCATCACGTACTGTACAAAGTCCAGATCTCCAAACGGCACTCGCGCTTCTATAGAGTTCGAAGAAATACACCTGTCAGCACGCAGTACATCATACATATGCAGCTCCCTGATTCTCTTCTGGGCTTCCTTTTGAAAGCTATCCCCATCTGGTGCAAAGTCTGTATATTTATAGCCAAATAATTCATCACTGATCTCACCTGTCATCAGTACACGGATATCTGTCTGTTCATGAATTGCCTTGCAGACCAGATACATGCCTATGCTAGCGCGAATCGTTGTAATATCATAGGTTCCGAGTACCGATATGACCTCAGGCAGAGCTGTCAGTACATCTTCCTTCGTAATGATGACCTCTGTATGGTCACTGTGAATATAATCTGCCACTTCCCTCGCATATTTTAGATCAATCGCATCTGTCTTCATTCCGATGGCAAATGTGCGAATCGGCTTTTGCAGGATCATAGCGGATACTGCACATACAAGAGAACTATCTAAGCCTCCGCTTAACAGAAAGCCCAATGGGGCATCTGCATCCAGTCTCTTACTGATTCCTGTTACCAGCTTATCATGAATGTTCTTGCAAATGGTA
This sequence comes from uncultured Lachnospiraceae bacterium, assembly GCA_964483545.1. Classification (GTDB taxonomy): domain Bacteria; phylum Bacillota; class Clostridia; order Lachnospirales; family Lachnospiraceae; genus JAAYYM01. The sequence goes on along the minus strand of CAZACC010000191.1, from coordinate 596 downwards.
TCTACGTCATCCTGACAAACCTCCGTAACCTGTGTCATATCCCTATAGCATACAAATTTGCCATCAGCATAGTAATGTCCTGGCGGAAACGGCTGAACACGTTCTACTAGGTCTACTAGATTTTTGGCTTCACTGGCAAATACGATTTCTCCCACTTTCGTATATCCGTAGTAAAGCGGACGAATGCCGATTGGATCCCTTGCAGCTATGAGCGCCTTCTTCTCGGCGTCAAAAATGATACAGGCAAATTCCGCATCTAGCTTTTCGAACATCTTCATTCCATATTCGCAGTACATCGGAAGCAAAATCTCACAGTCGGATTCACTGATAAAGGTATACTTTTCTGAAAGAGCTTCCCTGATTGAACGAAATCCATAGATTTCTCCATTGCATACAACCCTGTTTTCCCCAAAAGCAAACGGCTGCATACCAATCTCAGAAAGATCCATAATGGACAATCTCTCAAATCCCAGCATACCACCTGGTACCTCTTCAATTCTCTGCATATCCGGTCCTCTGGATACTGTTTTGTCAAAGCAGTGTTTGAACTCCTCTTTCGTAATACTTTCTCCTATATATCCCATGATTGAACACAT
>CAZACC010000190.1:0-2750 GCA_964483545.1 uncultured Lachnospiraceae bacterium | reverse complement strand
TTTTCAAGAACAACGGATACTGCATCATCATCAATGCCGATTCTGTCCTCTTTGATTTCTACATCATTTGCATATGCCAACGATGCAAAGAACAGCTTTCCATTCGTAAATGTTTCCTTTACATACTTGCTCTTAGTTACAATATATACATGGGCTTTCTTACTGGGGGCCACATTCATCTCTGCCCTGACATTTCTGATGCCTCGTACAGCTTCCTTGATGGTCTCAATGGAAGCTGCTTCCTCTGCATAGTTCCATTCCTTCTTATATAATGGCCATGAAGAAATCATAATTGATTCTTCTTCATTCTGTAGCGTACAGAAAATTTCTTCTGTCACAAACGGCATATACGGATGCAACATTTTCAGTGCATTGATCAGAACCGTCTTCAGTGTCCACAACGCTGCAATTCCAGATGCCGCATCTGTCTCCTCTTTGCTGTATAAACGTGGCTTTACCATCTCAATATACCAGTCACAGAATTCATCCCAGATAAAGTCATATACCTTCTGAACAGCAATACCCAGTTCATAAGCTTCCATATTGTCTGTAACTTCTTGAACAACATCATTCAATTTAGAAATGATCCATTTATCTACAGGCTGCAGCTGATCTGGATACAACTCTGCAGGTACTTCTTTTCCTTCCATATTCATCATGATAAAGCGGCTTGCATTCCAAACCTTATTTGCAAAATTGCGGTTCGCCTCAACTTTTTCATAATAGAAACGCATATCATTTCCAGGTGCATTACCTGTAATCAGAGTCAACCGGAGTGCATCTGCACCATACTGACTGATGATCTCCAAAGGATCAATGCCGTTGCCGAGGGATTTACTCATCTTACGCCCCTGCGAATCACGAATCAGACCATGAATCAACACAGTGTGGAATGGTGACCTGTCCATATGCTCGATTCCTGAGAATACCATCCTGATAACCCAAAAGAAGATAATATCATAACCTGTTACAAGTACATCCGTTGGATAGAAATAGTCGAGATCTTCTGTTTTCTCTGGCCAGCCTAATGTGGAGAAAGGCCAGAGTGCTGAGGAGAACCATGTATCCAGTGTATCCTCATCCTGCTTCATGGTAGTACAGCCACACTTTGGGCACTTGTCCGGTGCTTCCCTAGACACTACAATCTCACCGCATTCTGCACAGTAATAAGCAGGGATTCTGTGACCCCACCACAGCTGACGGCTGATGCACCAATCTCTGATATTCTCCAACCAGTGTAAATAAATCTTATCAAAGCGTTCTGGAACAAATTTTAGCTCACCCAGTTCGGATTTCTCACCTGCACGTGTTGCACGAAGTACCTCAATAGCAGGCTTTGCTAATTCTTCCATTGCTACGAACCATTGCTGTTTTGCCATTGGCTCAATGGTTGTATTACAGCGGTCATGTGTTCCTACATTATGAGAATGATCCTCGATCTTCTCAAGAAGTCCAAGTGCCTGCAGATCCTCAACTATCTGCTTTCTGGCAGCATAGCGCTCCAACCACTGATAGCTTCCGCCTTTCTCATTGATCGTAGCATCATCATTTAATACATTAACCAGTTCCAAATCATGACGCTTTCCAACTTCAAAGTCATTCGGATCATGTGCTGGAGTAATCTTTACAACACCAGTACCAAATTCCTGATCTACATATGTATCTGCAATCACAGGAATCTCCTTGTTCACTAACGGCAAAATAACAGTCTTGCCTACCAGTGCTAAATAACGATTATCCTCTGGATTAACAGCTAAGGCTGTATCTCCGAGCATCGTCTCTGGTCTCGTTGTCGCAACTATCACATATTGAGAATCATCAGCTTCTGTGGTCGTCACACCCTTTAAAGCCGCCTCTGCCGCAGGTGTTCCTGCAATTGGATATTTAATATGCCAGAAATGACCTGCCTGTTCCTCATGCTCTACTTCTGCATCGGAAATAGTCGTCTGACATACAGGGCACCAGTTAACAATCCGGTTTCCCTTATAGATCAATCCTTTCTTATACAACTTGATAAATACTTCCTCTACGGCTGCTGAACAGCCCTCATCCATCGTAAAGCATTCCCTATCCCAGTCACATGAAGAGCCCATCTTCTTTAGCTGTTCTACGATCGTATGACCATATTCCTCACGCCACTCCCAGGTTCTCTTTAAAAAGCCATCACGACCAAGCTCAGCCTTATCAATGCCCTCTTTCCGCAGTGACTCCGTTACCTTGACCTCCGTAGAAATTGCTGCATGGTCAGTTCCGGGTATCCACAGTGCATTAAAGCCTTGCATTCTCTTGAAACGGATCAATATATCCTGCATGGTAGAGTCAAATGCATGTCCCATGTGTAGCTTTCCGGTAATATTTGGTGGAGGCATCACGATTGTAAACGGTTTCTTGCTTCTGTCCACCTCTGCATGAAAATATTTTTTTTCCATCCACTTTTGATATAGTCTGTCCTCCAGACCATGCGGATCATAGGTTTTTTCCAATTCTTTGCTCATTATTATCATCCTTTCCACCGGAGCGCAATCCTCGCAGTGCATTTTATATGAGTAGGATGATTTCCTATCATATAAAAAAGCCCTCAACTGTCATCTACAGTAAAGGGCGTAATCATTGATTACACGGTACCACCTTTATTCAGACAGGCTGTGTCAGTCTGTCCCTCAGTGTCGTTAATCCGGCAGGCTATCTTAGCACGGCATACCGACGGTTTGTTAACGAAAACCAAGCGTGTACTCCTATCTCATTGACAT
>CAZACC010000189.1:0-2845 GCA_964483545.1 uncultured Lachnospiraceae bacterium | reverse complement strand
CAAGGGAGCGGAGCAGGCAGGGCACAGCCTGACAGACGGTGCGGACGCAGCCTGGACCGCAGCGGGGGGTGTCTGGACGGGAGCCGCTGGCTGTGCCGGAGGCGTATATTGCGTCTGGTACGGCGCAGCTCCAGCCTTCGGTTTGATTGCCGCCGTAAAATCCCCGCTCGCCATTTTTGCGATAAAAGGCAGTCCTGCGTCCTCTCCACGAAGCACCCGCAGAGCGGCGAGAACGGAGAACACAATCAGCGCGAGATAGAGGATATCCCCCACAAAGGAGCCCGCCGTACCCATAGCGCTTGCCGCATCGTACAGCTTCACCCATCCGAAAAACCGGACTAGGCCGCCGAATATCCAGCCCATCACCAGCTCGGCCAGATAATATGCGATGGTCAGCAAAAGCGCCTGCATCGCCTGTTTGTTCAGCCACTCATCCTTTTCCGCCAGCAGTGCAAAGCCGCACACAAGCAGTACCGATGTCGGCTGCCTGAGTACCGCAAAGCCAAAGGCAATCACCGCGACAGCGGCAAGACTCAGACCAAATTTCCCTTTTGTCATTTCACACACATCCTTTCAAAATGTTTTATTTGTCGGCTTCAGTCGATATCAACAATGCCGTCGATGCCCTCTGTATCCAGTAACGGGGCGGAACTGCCCACCTGCTTCCACTCGTAAACATAATTTGTGCCCATGGGCACACCGCTCAAGGAAAATCTGGTGCGAAGAGCAATGCGACTTCCCTCGTTGCCAGTGCCGAGCGTTGCCGTTAGGGTTTCGCCATAAGATGAGGGATTGCCGTTGACATCAAGGGTAAAGCTGTCCTTGCCATCCGCAGTGGCAAACCACTGCGCTCTGCCCGTCACGCCACCAGGCTCCACATCCCATTGGTCAAAATCCGCAGCGGCGGAACCAGTGTAGGAAAGTTTCACAGTATCGTTTTGCGTCGTGCTAAAGGAGAAATTCAACGAAACAGGCTTATCTGGGTATATAATATCCGGTATGCCTGTAAATACCGCCTGTAAGCCAAATGTTCCCTTCCTACCTTCCTTGTACGGATCACCTCCTTCATAGGTTACGCTTGCGCTATAGGAACCGCGGGAATAGCTGTAGCTTAATGCATTTGCCACATGCGCATCGGCCTGCGCCCATCGGTCGGCGTTTTCATGGTCTATGACCTCTGTGAGTACCCAGGCGTATTCCTTTGCGGATTCAGGTGGTTTGGTCGGCTCGGCGGATGCTGCAGGCGTCTCTGACGGCGAGGCTCCTTCGGCGTATTCAAGAATGATGGTAACACGGTCTTCGGCCAGCTTTGCTCCGTTGTCGGAATATAGCGTCACCCTCGGGTGCCAGGTTCCGATCCCGGTGTAGGTGTGGGATATGGTCGAGCTGTCGCCCTGTGTGTTTTGCATGGGCGAACCGTCTCCGAAATCCCATTCAAAGCGATAGCTACCCTCCGGTCTAACAGCGGCTTCGAAGGTATGCTCCGCTTCTCGGGCTCCTTCCGTCAGCTCATAGGTTATAATCCTAGGGGGCAATATGGATACGGTTACGGGCTTTATCTCCACAGTGGCCGAGACGCTGCCGAGTAAACTGTCCCCGTTCATGATTTTTACAGTGACTGGATAGAGGATATCTTCCTCGGCATTCAGGTTATCCGGTATTTCATAGATATATTTCAGGTCGATTTCTACCATCCCGCCAGAGCGCACCGTCCCTATAGCCGATCCCCTGGCGTTTTTTCCGCCATCCCCGAAATCGTACTCAAGCCGGACTTCCTGGACTTCCTTGGCTATCTTTTCACCCTTGACGGTAAACATATATTCTTCGTTGAACTGTCCTTCTTCCACTTTGTCTGGCTCGATAGTCCAATGACCAACTTCCAGCTTTACTGCCCAGATTTTTGCCGCACCATATTGATCTACGACAAAAGAGTGTTCGGCCAGTATGTTGGTGTCCTTGCTTTCCTCTTCCTTCAGTTTTATGCGGACCGTCACGTCCCTTTCTGTCGCATCACCGTTGGTTGCGATAAAATACAGTGCGTCTCCTGCGTTTACCTCCGTCTCAAGGCCTATGCTGGACTCTTTTATCGTATTCACATATTCAAGTTGAGGCTGATATCCATCTGCATTTCCTGACGATTTGAATATGGCTACCTCACCCGAATGGGATTCCTGCTTTTCAAGGATGACAGTTACTCTGCTCTTTGGTATAGACACCGATTGGCTTTTTTCCGCTACTGTATCCTTGTTGTCTGGGTTGTTGAAATCAGCGGCGGTCAAATTCCCTTCTTCCAGCATCCAGACCACAAAATCCCGATACAATAATGCAAAATTGACGTCAGATTTCGTCCGAGCAAACTCTCCCAGGGCACTTACCGGCTCGATGTCCCATCCTGTTGCCGCCACAAATTTAACCATCTCTTTGAAGTCATATTCTGCTTGTTGTGTCAGATACCGGATAAAGATTGCGGACAAATATTCATAGTCCAGCGTTGAACCCGAGCTGTAAGTAGCGGTCTTTTTCCCAGTTGAATTCAGTGGGTACTCAAAAAATTTATTGCCGAGTCTTTCATTCAGTACCGTTCCCGTTCTTTTCCATGCGATATCGTTGGCAGCATATTCGGCGGACGCCTCCATCCACCAAAGATGCCTGCCCTTTCCAAGATCGGTATAAGAACCATAATACGGAAGCTGTATGGCATGGAAGAGCTCATGTGCCAGAACTTGTGTCAAATAAGCTTCCGCTTTTTTGTAGGCCGAGGGATCATCCTTGGCTGGATCAAAAACCTCAATTTTGACGATCTCGGTGGGGAGGTTGATCTGATCCCAGAAGGCGTTATAGCTGA
>CAZACC010000188.1:0-2921 GCA_964483545.1 uncultured Lachnospiraceae bacterium | reverse complement strand
AGTTCATGAACCAGGGGATGGATTTATGGTTACGATGTTTAGAAACCAAACCAACCAAACCAACCAAACCAACCAAACCAACCAATTAAACATTGATGATATAAGGCAAGAATATGATATCACCATTAATAATATGGAAGATAAGTTGATTGGATTGTTAAAGTTTATAGAGAATTGCTTGATCCTACAATTCGTTGGACAGATCGGTTACAATCAAGTTCGGGAGAATGGTCGGGTAATATCTGTGATTTTTATTTTCGTGTATATAACAAAATTACCAAGGATATAAAAGTACCGTTTAAAACTAAGGGAGGAGATCGTATTGATGACACTCCAGTGCATGAAGCTTTGAGAGAAGCACTTGCAAATTGTCTTATAAATACAGATTTTTATGGTGTCAGAGGTGTGGTTATTCGAAAAGAGCCAGATAAGATAATTATGGAAAATCCGGGTTATAGCAGGACTGGCAAAGAGCAGATGAGAAAAGGTGGGGTGTCAGATCCACGGAATAAAACACTTATGAAGATGTTCAATCTTATAAATATCGGCGAACGTGCTGGAAGCGGAGTTCCAAATATTTTTAATGTGTGGGATGACGAAGGATGGATTGAACCTATGATTGAGGAGCAATTTGATCCGGATAGAATGATTCTAACACTTGAATTTAGGAAAAAAGAAGAGAAGAAAGCAAGTGAGGAAAAAGCGGCGAATAAAAGCGGCGAAAAAAAAGCGGCGAATAAAAGCGGCGAAAAAAAGGTGACGAAAAAAACATTAGAAAATTACATGGCAATTATAGAAGCAATGCAACCAGATGTCTGGTATAAAGCTTCTGAATTTGTAGATGTAGTGGAGCTAAAAGAGACTCGCATTAAGGAGTTACTTTCGGAATTATATGAACAGGGTAAGATTGAAACCACTGGTAATACAAAAGGAAAACTGTATAGAAAAGTGGACCTAGAATAGGAATAATGAAAAATACACCATATTATGGTGCTTTTTCACGAAAATACACCATCCCAGTGACTATTCAGGAAAAAAATAATCTGCTAATATATTGCTATCAACAGTTGATAGATCGTTGACAACTGAATAGTAACTACAGATTTGCAGAAATCATGCAACATAAAGAGAGATCTTTAGAGGAGTAAAATCTCAGGGTATTTGCCAGGAGGGTTCAAGACCACTGTTATCATATTAGTAGTTCGAGGGATCGAAAGATGAAGAACGAGATACAGGGCACAAGCCTGGTAAAAGGGTGCTAAACGTCCAGTGGACGTTTGCTAAGCGCGGACCGTAGCGGTGTAAACACTCATTCATGAGTACCATATATTAAAGAAACCGCCATTACTGGCGGATTCCCATAGATTATGTACCTTGATATTTGAATTAGGATTTTTTAAGACTGTGGCATTTAGCCTGAACGTGATCAGACCATGGAAGAAGATCTTTGAGGAAATCACGATTGGTATCGTCAGCATGCTTTGATAATCCATTCAGAAGGAGCTCGAGATATTCATAAACCCTCAGGTTGTTCGCTTTTACTGTTTCGACTAGGCTGTAAAGGATGGCACTTGCCTGTGCGCCGCGGATGGAAGACATGTTGACCCAATTTTTCCAGCCAAGAGTGAACGGACGGATTGCCTGTTCCGCACGGTTGTTGTCCATCGGAACATTTCCATTGGAAAGGAATACACGAAGGTACCACATAGATACCAGCGAAGCTGTCAAAGGCAGCATCTTTAAACATAACGCACCGCCTTAATCAAACGACAGATTTGTTCATCAGATATAGAAGTGCCCACTTCCATGTGGATATCTCCAACAGAGATCAGGATTGGGTTCGAGTCACACAATTCGTGCGAATCGCGCGAATCTAACGAACTGTTGGACACTAGAGAAGTGCTAAGGCTTGAAACAGTTGGAAGAGATGTCTTCTGCTTTACAAGAGGAGCTTGAATGGGAACGATGTCTGGAAGCAGTGATTCCGTATACTCGAGCTTGAGGAGATGCTTCCAGTAGTTGTAGGTGTGAATGGAGAAGTTGTTATCAAGACACCATTCTTTGACGGTAAGACCACTGGATGCCTGATCCTGAAAACGGACAGCCCATTCGGAAAGACGAGCCTGGTGAAGAGATAGTTTTATGTTCATGAGAACCTTCTTAGATAAATCGCACGAATTGAGCGAATTGCGCAACACGAACGAAGATATTTGGAGAAATCATCTCATAGATATGGTATCATGGTAAGGTAATGGTGATAGAGTATTTACGATACAGGTTCAAGCTGAATTGATTCATCAGATACTTCATACGGATTATATAGATCGTTCTGGAATCAACGAATTTGAGCATATAAGAGAGAAATTAAGAAATCTTATGAAATATATTCCAAAAGGTGGTGATTTGAAATATATGACGCATTTTGATGATGATCTCTTATCGCAGGAATGGAATGAGTCTGAATTAGAAAGTGATGAATTGAAAAATTATAAAGCGAAAGCAGAATTTTATGTAAGACAACATCAGGATAATCTTGTGATTGCTAAATTGAAAACCAATCAACCGCTTTCATCGCAAGATGTGGTTTTGCTAGAAGAAATACTGTGGAAAGAAGTTGGAACAAGAGATGATTATGAGCAGGAATATGGACAAAAACCTTTAGGAGAATTTGTTCGGGAAATCGTAGGACTGGATATGAATGCTGCCAAAGAAGCGTTTTCAGATTTCATGGTAGAAACAAATCTCAATTCTACACAAATATATTTCGTGAACCAGATCGTTGAATACATTATTCATAATGGAATGTTGAAAGATTTTTCAGTACTTCAGGAATCCCCATTTACAGACAAAGGAAGTGTAGTAGAAATCTTTACAGATCTGAATGTATGGATGGGGATAAGGAAGGTGATTGAAGAGATTAA
>CAZACC010000187.1:0-3032 GCA_964483545.1 uncultured Lachnospiraceae bacterium | reverse complement strand
CCTTAGAATGATTACCAATCGTGGTAGCCTCTGTCACAATTGACAGACTCTGATTAGTCACATCCTTAATATCATCAATGCTATTCCCGATATTTTCTATACCTCGCATTGTACTTTCTGTATTCTGGGCCATTTCAGTTGCACCCTTCGCAAGGTCTCCCACCGTTGAACTGATATTTTCTGCTGTGTGAAAGCAGTCCACAGCGATACTTGTAATATTATCTGCATTGATATCTACAACATCCGACGCCCGCTTAATGTTCTGAATCGTAGATACCAGCTTTTTCTTAAATGAATCCACAGAAGAATTAATCAATCCGACTTCGCCCTTGAACTTAGCAGCTCCGATCTCACTGTTCAGATCTAGCTCTGACAGTCTGTCAATCCGCTCCACGGTCTTTTCAATCGGCTTTGAAATCATCATGGAAATAATCACAGCGACTACAGAACAGATGAACAACGGAATCAGACTTAGCAGGAGAATCACGTGCGTCAGTCCATTGATTTCTGACATTGCATCTTCCTTATTTGCCGTTAGAATCAGGATATAAGATTCATCCGTACTGACATAATATGCAGCATATTGATTGATCCCGTCATACTGATATTCCATCGTATCTGGTGCCAGCGGATTTCCGCTTCCAAGCTTGCTCTGCAATGCTTTTACTGCATCGATCTGAATCGGCTTTCCAATCTCATCTGAACTCGGATGATACAACATATACCCAGTGCTGTCTACAATATAAGTATAGCTGGATGCCATACCAGACAGCTTATAGCCAGACAGCTTCTTATCCAGAGAATCTACTGACAGGGCTGATCTTCCGAGAAGCTCCACATCCCTCTCCAGATTGCCACCCATATAGGTCACAGCATCTTTCATATAATTCTTCATCAAGCGATTCATAATACTTCCGGATTTTGATACAAATGCAATCGTACTAATCGCCAATGTCAAAATAACTGAGAATATTACCAGAGTAATGATCTTCGTTCTGATCAGACTATAGAATTTGATTTTTTTCTTTCTTAACATTCCTTTCGCCTCCCGTAAATGAATGAGCTTAAAAAAGACTGTTCAGAGTCTTCTCCTAACTCCGAATAGTCTTATCATAACAAGTAATCTACTGATATAAAATTCAATCCTCTACGAATTTGTTTGAAATAATTACGAACTTTAATGCAACTTTAATGCAAAAGCTCAATGCAAAAGCTCAAAAGTTTTTCACTTGACAGCCCCCTCCAATAATGAGATTCTATTAATAAGAGTATTATGCTGATTAATGAACACGGATAATCAATAGGTATGAAACGATTAAGGAGATGTCATGAAAAAAATACATAAACGAAATTTAACCATCGTATTGATAGCAATCGCCGCATTAGGAGCAACAGCACTAACCAAGTATGGTGTCTCAAGGGAAACGGCAGCAGCGCTTATAACCCTCGCATTAGGCGGAATTATTTCAACAGTAGGCTCTTTACTGAATTCGAATTATAGAAATAAGGCTTTATGCATTACTCTTGCCACTTCGGTTTGTGCCATAGTTTATTCGGCTGTAGTAGGAGGCAGTTCTGCTGCGTATGTGGCTCTATATATGGTTTTGGGCATATCCAATACTTATTTTGACCGTAAAATTATCCGGAGTTTTGCCATACCTGTTTCGGTTATATTGCTAGTAAGCGCACTGATTAATCCAGCAATTATTGAAGGAAGTGCGGAACCGACATTGCCTGGTGCATTAATCAAGTGTGTTATTTTTATTCTGACGGCAATTATTCTATATACAGCAACTGGACGAGGAGAGGAACTGAATGCAGAAGCAGGTCATGCGGCTGATCAGATTAAAGAGGATAAGAATAAGGCAGACAAGATTGCAGGGCAATTAATTAAATCTATGGAAGATAGCCTTGATAGCATTACTCAGATAGAAAAAAATGCAGATGATGTAAATGAATCATCTTCTCAGATGCAGATTGCCATTGAGAGTATGACAACATCCACGGTACATGTAAATGATGTCGTATCTCAGGTGGTTCATGAGGTTAAAGAAAATGAAGAATTAACTCAAGAGTTGGCTGCTGGATTTAAAAAGGTGGATGCTGCTGTAGTCAAAGGAAATAAAGGCGCAGAAATCGTGAAGGAATCACTGGTTAAGATGGAGACTGCGGTAACTTCGGCTAATGAATCTACCAATGAGCTACTTTCGGATATGGATACAATCAATGGAATTCTTGAAGAGATTAATTCCGTTGCTGCGCAGACCAATCTTCTGTCCTTAAATGCATCAATTGAAGCAGCAAGAGCTGGTGCGGCGGGTAAAGGATTTGCAGTTGTGGCAGATGAAATACGTAAGCTTTCAGAGGACAGTAAACGTTCATCGAACAATATTCAGGGCATTATATATAAGCTGGAACAGCAGATAAAGACAATCTCAGAAAAGATTACGGCAAGCAATCGAGAATCCAAGGAGGGGCTTGAACGAATCGCTGAATTACAGGAAGTTTTATCTGGTATTAGCAATGAAGCAGACAAGGTAGATACTGTAATTGGTAAGGAAGAAGTTATCATGCAAAATATTCAAGAAGGGTTTCATGATATTAGTGGGGAAATTGAGATGTTGGTGGGCGTTGCGGAAGAAAATCAAGCAATGACAATAACTATTTCTGAAAACATCCAACATCAGACAGAATGTATCGGCAAGGTTTCCGAGCAGATCCACATTTTAAATGACTTGGCTCAGGATCTTAAGAACGCTTAGGTTTTATCAAAACATTAAATAGAAAATCCTTTCACTACAAGAGAAAATGCTTCAAACCTGCATGTATGATATGCTAGATTTGAAGCATTTTATTTACCGCTTACCTTAATATTTGCTTTTGCAAATCTGGGATTGCAAAAAGTGTAATTTGAAATTTTTGAAAATAAAAACGTGGAAACGCTGATAAAAATACAGCGTTTCCACATGTTTTTTGGTACTGCTGGTGACCGGAATCGAACCGGTACGATGTCGCCACCACGGGATTTTAAG
>CAZACC010000186.1:0-3033 GCA_964483545.1 uncultured Lachnospiraceae bacterium | reverse complement strand
GTACTGCTGACACTGGGTGTTATCCTTGTAAACGGGTGGACAGATGCGCCCAATGCGATTGCAACATGTGTTTCAACCAGATCTATGAAGGCATCTAATGCCATCATAATGGCAGCAATATTTAATTTCCTTGGAGTTCTGATTATGACATCCATTAACTCGAAGGTAGCAATGACAATTTATAATATGGTAGATTTTGGCGGTAATACAGATGATGCAGTGATTGCATTATGTGCCGCCCTGCTTGCGATTGTAGTATGGGCGACTGCAGCATGGAAATTCGGTATTCCGACTAGCGAGAGTCATGCATTGATTGCGGGACTGAGTGGAGCAGCAATTGCACTGCACGGAAATCTGGAGGGTGTTAATCCTGCGGAATGGATCAAGGTCATTTATGGGTTGGTATTATCAACTCTGCTTGGTTTTTTCTCAGGATTTTTTTGTGCCAGAATCATAGAATTTATATGTGGTGGTATGGATCGTCATAAAACAAATGTATTTTTTCGTAGAGCACAGATTGCCGGTGGTGCCAGTATGGCATTTATGCATGGCGCACAGGATGGTCAGAAGTTTATGAGTGTATTTTTACTCGGAATATTTCTTGTTAATGGAAATGGTTCTGTCAGTCAATTTGTAATCCCAATCTGGTTGATGGTATTATGTTCGGTAGTGATGGCGCTTGGAACATCAATTGGTGGTTATCGCATCATCAAATCAGTGGGAATGGATATGGTTCATCTGGATACTTATCAAGGTTTTTCAGCAGATCTTGGTGCAGCAGGATGTTTGCTTTTGTCTTCATTGACAGGAATTCCTGTTAGTACGACTCATACCAAAACAACGGCAATTATGGGAGTAGGTGCTTCCAAGAGACTGTCAGCCGTCAACTGGAAAATTGTAAAAGAAATGATGATGGCGTGGATCTTTACATTCCCCGGATGTGGATTATTAGGATATGTAACTGCAAGATTGTTTATGTTTCTATTTTAAGGAGATCATAGGATGAGTGATTTAAAGAAAAAGAAAAAGAAAAAAAGAGAATTTGATTATTTCGAAAACTTTTGTGAGGTTGGAGAGATTGCAAGTCAGGCAGCTGAATATCTGTATGAAGCACTGCAGTCTTTTGATCAGAACTCTATTGTGACTTACAGTGAGATTATGCATCAGTATGAAAATGATGCAGATATGAAAAAACACATACTATCTCAAAGATTAGCACATGAATTTATGCCTCCTATAGAACGTGAGGATATCTCACAGCTGTCACAGGAGCTGGATAATATCGTGGATTCGGTTGAAGATGTGATTCGTAAGGTCTATATGTTTAATATTAAGGAAATCAGAGGGCAGGCGATTGAGTTTTCAAAATTAATTGCGGAAGCATGCAAATTATTTAACCAACTTCTAAGGGAGTTTTCTAATTTCAAAAAATCTAAGGAAATTCATAAATATGTTATTGAGATTAACACGCTTGAAAATGTCGGAGACAGACTGCACGCAGAGTCAATCAAACAGTTGTTTCAGGAGGATATTGTGCCAGGCGAACAGCTAGCTTGGACAATGATTTTTGAATCTCTGGAAATAAGTATGGATGCATGTGAAAATGCTGCCGATCTAATCGACAGCATCATCACAAAAAATACTTGATTGATATGTTTTATTTAGTAGTCCAATATGAATCTGGCTGATATACAGTATAGTAATCTCCTATGGAGGTTACTTTTCCATTTTGTAGACGACAAACATCCCAAATAACACCACCATGTCCTATTGGTACGGAGAAAGAAGTAATATAACCGTCTGGACCAAATACAGTTACTAATGTATTTGCTGTAGACATTGCATAGCTCATCACATCGCCGCCAGTGCAGTTGGTATAATCATATAAAAAGAATCTGTTGGTTCCCGTTCCTGAATTGTTGATACTGATCATTTCTGCCTTTGTATTATCGGTACTGTCTATGGATGATCTAGCGGTTTCTTTAGAAGAATCCACAAACAATAAAGACTCTATATCTAAAGGAGAGGTATTCCAAGAGGTTACGAATCGATATTGACCATCCGATAATTCCGGAACTGAATAACCATATGCAGTTGTTTGTGTCATTTCTACGATAATCGGAAAATAAGAGGTTTCATATCCTGGTTTAGAAAGTTCACCAGTAAAGGTTCCTGCCGGTAATGCTATAGTAGCAGTACCGAGAGCATCAGCTGTTCCCATAACATAGACTTCCCCGTCCTTGTTATCTAGCCCTTTTCTGATATTCAAGACGGCACCGCCAATACCGTTACCGTTGGCTGAGGCATCTCTGAGAGAAACCTGTACATGATAAACGGCACCGTCTTGTGTATAAGACATAAATGCAGGTTTTACATAATAGGACGAAGAACCAGAGCCTGCTGCAATATTATATATGTGAATATCATCCAGTGACCGCTTCTTGATTTGAATGGTATAGGTATCTTCGTTAGTGACAGGTGCTTCAAAGGAATAGAGACCGTCTCCATTTGTCTTTGTAGTTAGAACAATACTGCCAGTAGAGGCAGAAACAAGAGATACGTCAACTTCCGGCATAGCTGAGTTATACACATCAAATACATAGCCTTCTATATATTCTGTCTGTGGAAGAGCAGGTGCTGCTTTATAGGTAATGTATGCCCAGTTGATCATAGTATCCTCGAGATAGTCGTACTGTTTGATCGCACCGCTGCTGTAGTCATTAAGCTTGGATACCTGATATTCATATGCAGTCTGATCCTCAACGGCTGAAAACTTTACTAGGTTATCATTGTTAAAGTAATATCTGCCGACAATATCGGATGATGTGATATCAACGGGAGTATTGATGATAGCCTGATGCTGTGCAATATAGTTAATCTTCCCATTATTATAGTAATAGTCCAATACTTCTATGTAGTCACCGCAATGCTCAATGGCGGTGATTTTTTCAATGCGATTTGTTTCAGGATTGGTGTAGGTTTCAAACTCCATCTTTTTGCCATCTTCTCTGGTTGCCCAGGTTCTGGTCATGA
>CAZACC010000185.1:0-3038 GCA_964483545.1 uncultured Lachnospiraceae bacterium | reverse complement strand
CATTGAAACTTTTTTGAAAGTAGTTTAATATAGAAAAGGATAGATTTTTATGTTGGGGGAATTTGCAATGGACGTTTTTAATAAAAAATGGAATGATATCAAAGAATCACTCAGAAGGGAACATGACCTTTCAGATATTTCATATAAAACATGGATTATTCCCCTCCAGTTTGTTGATGTAAAAGATGATATTGTTACAATATTAATACCATCTGATCAAGAACATTCTCTTAATTATATCAGTAATAAATATACTTTACCTTTTAAAGTAGCAATATCTGAAATGATGAATCAAGACTATAATGTCAGATTTGTACTTGAAAAAGATATAAAAAAAAGCAAATCAAAAAATAATTCTAAATCAGAAAATAGTAATGAGTATGAAAAGGCAAATCTAAATTCAAAATATACCTTCGACACATTTGTAGTAGGAGGAAATAATAAGTTTGCTCATTCTGCTGCTCTTGCTGTTGCGGAATCTCCTGGCGAATTATATAATCCTTTATTTCTTTATGGAGGAGTAGGACTTGGCAAAACTCATCTAATGCACTCGATTGCTCATTTTATTATAGAAGAAAATCCAAATGCTAAAGTTTTATATGTAACTTCTGAAACATTTACCAATGAAGTAATTGAAACTATCAGAATAGGAAATAATTCGCCTACTGCAATGACTAAGTTTCGCGAAAAATATAGAAATGTAGATGTTTTACTATTAGATGATGTACAATTTATAATAGGAAAAGAAAGCACACAGGAAGAATTTTTTCATACATTTAATCAACTTCATGGAGAAAAGAAACATATTATACTTTCCTCAGACAGACCACCAAAGGATATGGAAACATTGGAAGAAAGACTTCGTTCCAGATTTGAATGGGGTCTCATCGCTGATATTCAACCTCCTGATTATGAAACAAGAATGGCTATTCTTAGAAAAAAAGAAGAAATGGATGGCTATGATATTGATGACGAAATTATTAATTATATAGCAAATAATGTAAAATCTAACATTAGAGAGCTTGAAGGTGCTTTAAATAAATTAATAGCTTTTTCTCATCTTGAAAAAAGAGAAATCAATATGGAACTGGCAGAAGAAGCATTAAAAGATATTGTATCTCCTAATCTTCCAAAAGAAATTACTCCTCAGTTTATATTAGATGTTGTTGCAGAACATTTTAATATAAAACCAGCAGATATATTATCCCGAAAAAGAACTTCTGACATTGTATTACCTCGTCAGATTGTAATGTACCTGTGTCGTGAAAAAACTGACATTGCTCTTACATCTGTTGCAAAGCTTCTTAATAAAAAAGATCACTCTACTATTATTCATGGTCACGATAAAATTGCTGCAGAAATAGAAAAAAATAATTCCATAAAAGAAATTATTGATATATTAATTAAGAAGATTAATCTTAGTTAATTATGAACAGGTTCATGTTTATAATTAACTGATAGACTGTTTATAAATTTTTTACATATTTTGTATGTTTATAAATAGACACTTATAAAAAGTTATATTTGTATTTTTAACAAACTTATTATTTTTGATAACCTTTATATTTAAAGGCATATAAGGATTATAAACATATTCACACTTACTATTACTATGATTACTAATTATTTTATTATTTATATACATTTAAATGAACGGAGGATTTATCAACATGAAAATTATTTGTTCAAAATCAGATCTTTTAAATGGAGTTAATATTGTTTCTAAAGCAGTACCATCTAAAACAACAATGCCTATTCTTGAGTGTATTCTGATACAGGCTTTTGACAATCATTTAAAATTAACTGCAAATGATATGGAACTAGGAATAGAAACAATTATAAAAGGTCAGATAATTGAAAAAGGGATTGTTGCAATTGATGCTAAGATATTATCAGATATTGTAAGAAAACTTCCTGATAATGATATTACTCTTGATATTGATGAAAATTATAATGTTCATATAACATGTGAAAAATCAGATTTTAATATTATAGGTAAATCAGGCGATGATTTTTCATATCTTCCTAAGATAGAAAAAAATGATGGAATATTGATTTCACAGTTTACTTTAAAAGAATTAATAAGACAAACAATATTTTCTATTTCTGATAATGAAAATAATAAATTAATGAAAGGTGAATTATTTGAAATAAATGAAAATGTATTAAAAATAGTATCATTGGATGGATATAGGATTTCAATCAGAAAAATAGAACTTAAAAATTCTTATGAAAATAAAAAAGTAGTTGTTCCTGGAAAGACGTTAAATGAAATCAGTAAGATATTATCAGGTGAAATGGATCAAAATGTTGAAATTTTATTTACAGATAAACATATTGTATTTGAGTTTAATCAAACAGTAGTAGTTTCACGTTTGATAGAAGGTGAGTATTTTAATATTAGTCAAATGCTTTCAAATGATTATGAAACTAAAATAAAAATGAATAAAAAAGAATTATATAATTGTCTTGATCGTTCTACATTATTAGTAAAAGAAGGGGATAAAAAACCTATTATTATTAATATAACTGATCATTCCATGGAATTAAAAATAAATTCTAATGTTGGTTCAATGAAAGAAGAAATAGATATAGAAAAAAAAGGAAGAGATATATTAATTGGATTTAACCCAAAGTTTCTTATAGATGCACTTCGTGTCATTGATGATGAAGAAATCAATATTTATATGGTGAATCCGAAAGCTCCTTGTTTTATAAAAGATGATAAAGAAAATTATATATATCTGATATTACCTCTTAATTTTAATGGTGTAAATTAGTATAAGAAAGGATATTTATGGAAATTATTAAAATAAAGGATGAATTTATAAAGCTTGGACAGGTTTTAAAATTATCTGGTATGGCTGAATCAGGTATTGATGCAAAAATAAAGATTCAGGAGGGACTTGTAAAAGTAAATGATGAAACAGAATATCAGCGTGGTAAAAAAATACGTTCTGGGGATATTGTAGAATATAATAAAAATTCAATAAAGGTAGAAAATGAATGATTATAAAGTCTCTGGAGCTTGATCATTA
>CAZACC010000184.1:1689-3057 GCA_964483545.1 uncultured Lachnospiraceae bacterium | reverse complement strand
TCTACTTATTCTCATTGATTGCACCATACGCTGCTGCAAATCCGCCAAAACAGATTCCGACAACAGGAAATAGAATCCAGCAGATCTCCCATCCGTCAAATGCCAACCCCCATACGAGAAAGGCTGCAACTGTCAACGGCCATACAATAGAAGCAACCACCCCTATTATTTTATTTTCCTTTGCTCTTTCAGGAGCAAAATCTCCGATACCGAGCAGCTTCTCATAAGCCTCTTTCATCCCTCCGAAACAGATAAACAGATAACATGCCACTGCCACCAGTGACAATAAGGATGCAACTCCAGCAGCTCCCATGATCTCATACTTCTCACTCATGACACCAAAAATCAGGAGAACAATGACTCCAAAGATACATAAGCCAACACCTATCGTAACTGCCATCGTGTCGATCGTTCTCTCCTGCTCCATCTTCTCTGTCAGTTCTTCGAGAATCTCCTCGGGTATCGAAACACCGTTTTCTATATATTCATATCTCGCAAATTGATTGCCGCTGATGATAAATAATGATACAGCGCCAATGACTGTCAGCAGTAACAAGATAACAGGTCCCACTCCTCTAACGCTCTCTGGCCATGTTGAAAAATGATACTCTGGTATTTCAAAAATGGCATACAGCAATATCATAATTATAACACCAACCAGGATCAGCACAACACCCTCTGCTGTCATCTTATTATGCTTCTTCTTTGCTGTCAGATAATTCTCTACTTCTTCCCTGGTGACTCTTCTCTGTCCCACTGTCTGACTCTCTGCTACGCTGGTAGTTTCGGTTGTCCCGTTTTCTTCATTCAATTGCTGAAGTCCGAAATCCTTCAGCAATTCGTCTATATTGCCGAATTCTGAGATTACAGTCCCTATTGCCTCATTCTCAGACTTACCTTCAGCCTTGAGTTCGTTATATTTATCCTCCATATTCACTGCCAGATCATTTTTAATCTTCTGCATCTGCTCTGTCTGTGCAACGGTTGCAAACATTGTGTTTAAATAATTCATAATTGTATCCATCACTCTTCCTCCTCTTGAATAAACCGATTCACTACATCCTTTGTAATCTTCCATTCTTCACATTTTTCATGGTAGTACTGCCGTCCTGACTCTGTAATCCTATAATAAGTCCGTCGCTTTCCCGATGACTCATCGCTGAAGGATTGTAGATATCCATTGTTCTCCATCCTAGTAAACGCAGAATAAAGAGTGGTTTCTTTAATAATATACTTCTCTTCTGTCAGTTCCTTAATGCTCTTTGATATTGCATACCCATAAGAGGGCTCCTCTAATAATAAATACAAGATCATCGTATCATTGTATCCACGAATGACATCGCTACTGATCAATTCATCCTCCCCCTT
>CAZACC010000184.1:0-1589 GCA_964483545.1 uncultured Lachnospiraceae bacterium | reverse complement strand
TTTATTTATTTTTTTATTTATTTCTTATATCCAAGACACTCCATATCCCACCAGACAAACCAGCTTCACAATCCACTGCAGAAATATAATCCCAATTCCAACATAGATAAATGGTAGCAGATTCATAACTTTAATCTGCCTTGTCTTTACATGTCTGCTGATCCACATATTGCTCATAAAACAGATATATGCCAGTACTGCGTATAGTACGAACGGATGTGCATAAAAACTTTTTAGGAAGTGTCCTCTCAGTAAAAGCATAATAGCATGTGTTCCACCACATCCTGGACAATACAGTCCACTTAATGATCGGAACTGACACTTCGGATACCATTCGGCTGCTGTTCCATCGGTCACATAGAATATCACCACTCCCACTATACCGATCACTAGAGCGATTTTTCCAAGAAAGTAAAACTCCCGATTTGCATTTTCCTTCATAATGACACTATTATATATCCATGAAAAAGTCTGTGAAATGTTCTAGTGTCATTCCACCGAATACTGCGTATGTAGCTGCAACAATGATAATCATACTAAGTGCAAATACAGCGCCGATTGCTCCAGTGATGATTCCTACAAGTGCCATATCACAGCCCTCTGTGGTCTTCTTTTTGCTGACGATACCCAGTACAATCCCAGCAATTCCTAAAATCAATCCAAAATAACTAAGACAACAAAAAACGATAGATGCAATACCACAAATCATGGATGCAATTGCAAACCCCTTACCTGCCTGAGGTGCTTCTGCTGCCTCTACCGGTTCTGTTACGGCTTCTACCGCAGTAGCCACTTTCGTCCCACATGAAGGACAGAACTTTGTGCTTTCTTTCAACGGTGTTCCGCATTTTTCACAATTCATACTCATTTCCTCCATGATCGAGAGCCTTCAAAATCTAGAAACCTCTCTCAATCTATTCTATTACCATTATACATGACTCAATTCTGAAATGCATTACTTTTTTTAAATCATACCCTCCGTAATATACCCTCTTTGACGCCTGTTACTCTTTTCCAAAATCGCCCTCTTTGTGGTGCTTTCTGCATAAAGCAATATAGCTGTCATTACTTCCGAGAACTACTTGCTCACCACTTCTGATTATATTTCCGTCGGAATCATATCTGGCATTGCAGGTCGCACCCTGTCCGCACCAGCATACAGTCTTGATTTCTTCCAGAATATCTGCCCATGCTAATAGCCAGAGTGAGCCCTCGAACACTTCTCTTCGAAAGTCCGTTCTGAGACCGTAGCAGATCACTGGGATATGCAAATCATCCACAATATGCAAAAAGAACTCTACATCTGATTTCTGAACGAACTGTGCTTCATCTATGATGATACAGTCATACTGCCGAATCTGATCATCTGTCATAGAAATCAGTTCCTCCACAAAAACACACGGACGCTCCAGTCCCATCCTGGAATGTATCACCCTGTCTCCGTCTCTACTGTCAACCTGGGGCTTGACTAGCAGTGCCTTCTTACCTCTTTCATAATAATTGTACTCTACCATCAGCGCATTTGCCGTTTTAGAGCTTCCCATTGCGCCGTACCGGAAAAATAACTTTGCCATCACCCGTCTCCTCAT
>CAZACC010000183.1:0-3152 GCA_964483545.1 uncultured Lachnospiraceae bacterium | reverse complement strand
ATATGGCATTTGCAGATCGTGCAAAAATATATGTCCGAAGTGGAAAAGGCGGAGACGGGCATGTTAGTTTCAGAAGAGAAAAATATGTACCAAACGGCGGACCTGATGGTGGAGACGGCGGAAATGGTGGAGATGTGATTTTTGAAGTGGATGAAGGCAAGAACACATTGATGGATTTTAGGCATATTCGTAAATATTGCGCACAAGATGGTGAATGCGGTGGAAAGAGAAATTGCCATGGCAAAAATGGATCAGATATCATCATCAAAGTGCCAGAAGGAACGATTATCAAAGAGACGGAAAGCGGCAAGGTAATCACCGATATGTCTGGGAATCATACACGCATTGTATTATTAACTGGCGGACATGGCGGTAATGGCAACCAGCACTATGCAACCTCTACCATGCAGGCACCTAAGTATGCACAGCCCGGACAAGATGCCAAGGAATTGAATCTGTCATTAGAACTGAAAGTAATCGCAGATGTTGGTCTAGTGGGATTTCCGAATGTAGGTAAATCTACGTTGTTATCAAGGATTTCTAATGCTCGTCCTGAAATTGCAAACTATCATTTCACGACCTTGAGTCCTCATCTTGGTGTCGTAGATCTTGAAGGATCTGGTGGATTTGTAGTCGCAGATATTCCAGGTTTAATAGAAGGTGCATCTGAAGGCGTCGGACTCGGACATGAGTTTTTACGACATATAGAACGTACAAAGGTCTATATTCATATTGTAGATGCTGCTTCTACCGAGGGAAGGGATCCGATCGAGGATATTCGTATCATCAATCAGGAGCTGTTTAAATACAGTGAGGATCTAGCGAAACGTCCACAGGTGATTGCTGCCAATAAAATAGATGCTTTTTTGGAAAATGCAGAGGAAACAATACAGAAAATCAAAGACGAATACGAGCCACAAGGGATTAAGGTGTTCCCTATTTCTGCTGTCAGTGGAGCTGGTATCAAGGAACTGCTGTATTATGTCAGTAACCTTTTGAAAGAGCAGCCTGATGAGGCGGTGATCTTTAAACAGGAGTACTTCCCTGAGCTTGAGAGATTTGTGGATGAACCACATACTGTTGCCTATGATGAGGAAAACAAAGTCTATAAGATAGAAGGACCTCGTATCGAGAAGATGTTGGGGTATACGAATTTGGACTCTGAAAAAGGATTCACTTTCTTCCAGAATTTCTTGAAGAATACTGGAATACTAAAGGAACTCGAAAGTCTGGGTATCCAAGATGGGGATACGGTACGTATGTATGGTCATGAATTTGATTACTATAAATAGAGGTGGCTGGCGAGGAGCAGAGCAATGACAAGTAAACAAAGAGCGTATTTAAAGAGTCTTGCAAGTAAAGAAAATGTATTATTTAATATAGGAAAGAGCTCTATTACACCAGAAGTGACGCAAGCAATCGGAGAGGCACTGGATGCTCGTGAGCTCATTAAGATTGGTGTGTTGAAAAACTGTATGGATGATCCGCGAGAAATTGCTGATACGGTTGCGGGGAGAACAAAATCAATGGTTGTTCAAGTAATTGGCAAGAAGATTGTATTATATAAAGAATCAAGGAATCATAAAAAGATTATTTTGCCCTTAGAATAAGTATTGGATTGAAATGGTAGCTTGTTTATCGTATTTGAGGTAATGGTATGGAAATTCGTAAAATCGGATTATTAGGCGGAACATTTAATCCTATTCATAACGGGCATCTGATGTTGGCTGAGCATGCATATTCTGCATATGGACTTGATGAAGTATGGATTGTACCGAGTGGTGTATCTTATCTGAAGAATACAGACCAAATACTCCCTACCGTACACAGAATCGAAATGATTAGACGATCAATTCAGGACAATCCTCATCTGAAGCTATGTGAGATCGAGACAACACGATCAGGAAATACTTATACGAGTGATACATTGGAGCAACTGAATAACGATCTGCCAGACGCAGAGTTTTATTTTATTCTTGGTGCGGATAATCTGTATGGGATTGAAATGTGGAAGGATGCAGAACGTATCTTTGCACTTTGTAATATTTTAGCTGCAAGAAGAGATCATATCGAAAATGACAAATTGATGGCACAGGCGGAACACCTGCGGCAAAAATATCAGGCAAAAATATCTTTTATGCAAACTCCAAATATCGATCTGTCTTCGGAAATGATACGGGATTATATCGCACATGGAACATCTGTTAGATATTTGCTGCAGGATGATGTCATTGCCTATATTGAACATCATCATTTATTCAGAGGTTAGCGCTATGGGAAAAATCGAGATTTCTGAGAATATAGATCAGATCAGGAAAAAGATAAAGCACAAGCTTGACAAACGCAGATACGAGCATACAATTGGTGTTTCCTATACTGCAGCTGCTATGGCTATGCGTTATGAACTAAGTGTGGAACAGGCAAGACTTGCTGGACTATTACATGATTGTGCGAAGTATATGATTGATTCTAAGATCAAAGAAGTATGTGTGGAACATCATATTGAGATGAATGAGACGGAACAAAAAAATGCTTTTCTGCTGCATGCAAAGCTTGGAGCCTATATGGCGGAGCATGAGTATGGAATTAAGGATCCTGACATTTTGAGTGCAATTCGATGGCATACTACAGGACATCCGGACATGACGCTTTTAGAAAAGATTATATTTGTTGCAGATTATATTGAACCAAACAGGCAACAGGCACCGCATCTGGAAGCAATCAGGCATCTTGCATTTAATGATTTAGATGAAGCATTAAGAGTAATTTTGAAGGATACATTGGATTATTTGGATTCAATCCACGGTGAGATTGATGGTATGACAGAGGAAACTTATCTGTACTATATGAAAGAAGAAGGGAAATCAGTTTATGAATGAAGTTAACGAAGCTAAGAAAATGACACGTATTGCCATTGAAGCGCTTGAGGATAAAAAGGGTGCTGATATTAAAATCATTGATATCAGCCATGTCAGTGTCATTGCGGATTATTTTATCATTGCAGAGGGAAGCAATCGAAATCAGGTGCAAACCTTAATCAACAACGTAGAAGAGAAGCTGTACAAAGCAGGATATCGTCCAAAGCAGATTGAGGGTTATGATACAGCTAACTGGGTGTTGATGGATTATCTTGATATCATTGTACATGTGTT
>CAZACC010000182.1:0-3153 GCA_964483545.1 uncultured Lachnospiraceae bacterium | reverse complement strand
ATTATTTTATGGATGAGAACTTCTATGTACCCAATGTAGTGGCTCTGTCAGCAAGTGCCTATGCAGGAATGAATTATATTTCCAAGCAGCGAGGCAGAACGGCTGAAATCAATATCGAATCACTCAAAACAGAAAAATACCTTGGGCTTCAGACACTTCTCAAGACAGGCGAACTGTTTGACATGGATCTGTTATTTGATAAATATCCCAATGGAGAGAAACCCTTTGATTATGATACATTCTTTCATTCAGACCAGCATTTTATGATGAGTACGGTCAACTGCAATACAGGAAAGCCGATTTATCACGATCATTTTGAGGAGCGCAGCCAGCTGATGCAGATTGCAAGAGCCAGCAATTCTCTTCCTTTTTTGTCAAAGGTTGTGAATATAGACGGTATCCCGATGCTGGACGGCGGTATGTACGATGCAATACCAATCCAAAAGACGCTAGAAGAAGGCATTGATAAGATTATTGTAGTTCTGACGAGACTGGAAAACTACCGCAAGGTTCCGCGTCATATTTATATGGCATTTTTGCGCATGATATATCATAAATATCCGCAGTTCGTCAAGATGGTTGCTGATCGCCCGAGAAGATATAATGAGGCCATTGATGTCATCAACGAGCTGGAGCAAGAGGGCAGGGCATTCGTGATTCGTCCAGAGATTAAGCCCGTGAAAAATAATGAGTCCAATTCGGATAAGCTAATGGAATTTTATCAGCATGGATATGAATGTGCCAGAAGACGTTTCCATGAATTAAATGCATTCCTAGACGGCACAACTTCTTGATAAAAAAATAGTGCAAGCTTACACATCTTGTGGTATACTCCATCTTAGGATAATATACAGGGTTATAAAGGTTAAGGATGGTTGTGCAATGGATTTTAATAAAAAGAAAAAAAGAAGAACAAAATCTGTGCAGGATATGTATGGAATTGGAGTGGAAACTGGATCGTCGCAGAAATCAGGCGGTGGGGTCAGAACCATGAGCTACAGCAATTATACCTATAAGGGCGGTGACGTTGCACCAGAGGGTGGTTTACTGCTGATGGCATTTGGTGGTCTGCTTACGGTTGCCATTATTACGTCCTGTGTTTTTTATATGTTTGATATAAAGAAAGAGCCATTTACCTATCCGACTGGCATCATTACCATCAATGGTGTACTGAGTGATGTTTATGAGGCTAGCACCTTGGCAGCGTCCAGTCTGACAGATCCTATGGATGCTAATACTACGGCAGTCGATGCTGCGGCAGCTGATGCAATGGTAGCTGGTGATTCGTCAGCCACGACAGCTCCTACTTCATTAACAGGGACAACCTCAACCTATCCCGAGGCAACCTCCCACGCAGAGCTGCTGACACAGATTGATAATGCACTTTCGCTCGGAGATAAGGCTTTTATCACAAACAAACTGTTATGTAAGGATGAAAGCGGCAACTTTACAGGATATTCCGTAGAAGTCATAGATGCCTTTGTAGCTTATATGTCTGGCAACACGAATAAACGCAGCGAATTTATCACACTGGTGTCTGACGAGGCAACCTACTCCACAGTGACTCAGGGGATTTATTATTTATCGTTACCTAAGGTTGTAATCACAGCAGAAATCGGATATGCAGATACGACGGTTTCGCTGACAGGATTTCCAGATGCAGTTGTAGACGGAACGACACCACTGGTAATTGGTCCCTTGCTTCCGATGGAATATACGTTTACGATTAGCAATGAAATCTGGCCGAATCCACAGTCCAGTCCGATTCAGGTCGATATGAAGAGCACGAATATACCAGTTAGGGTACAGCAGGCACAGTAGTCTGTCACATATAAAGAAAGAACAAGGGCAAACATCACTTGATGTTTGCCCTTGTTTGTTGTACGCCCAGCATGGACATAATCTTAAGGGTGATTGTTGTGACGATCAAAGAATCACTTTCTTTGTAGATTTTTAAACTCCTTTACAAAATTCAGTTGAATTTCAAATTCCTGTTTCTGCTTCTTCACGATGACATCTAGGATTAATCCTGCAAAGAATGATTGGATGGCAGCCAGCCCGAAGAAGACACTCATAAATAAGGTAGGAAATCTCGGAACCAGTCCAGTGCGAATGTATTCATTGAAGATCGGAACAAACAATCCCAGAGCAATTACGGCGAGTATCAAGGCTAGACCATTGAAGAAAGCAAGAGGCTTGCAGTTCTTAAACAAGGTGGCAATTGTCTTTAGAACCTTCATACCGTCTGAGTAGGTGTTAAGTTTGGATTCGCTCCCTTCTGGACGATCACGATAGGAAACGATGACATTCTCCAGACGCATATTTTTATCCAGAGCATGGATGGTCATTTCTGTTTCTATTTCAAACCCCTTAGACAGTACAGGGTATGTCTTTACAAACTGATAGCTGAACGCACGATAACCAGTCATGATGTCACGTATATCGCTCTTAAATAGGACATTGATCAGCCAGCGGACGATTTTATTGCCGAAGTTATGAAACGGACGCTTATTCTCTGTAAAATAGGTAGAGGAAAGGCGATCACCTATGACCATATCTGTTCCTTTTTCCAGTACTAGACTCACCATTTCACGGCTGTATTCTGCAGGATACGTATCGTCTCCATCAATCATTAGATAACACTCAGCCTCGATATCGCGGAACATTGAACGGATGACCTGCCCCTTGCCCTGTTGGTATTCATATCTGACTACTGCTCCTGCATTTCGGGCGATTTCGTCAGTGCCGTCAGAGGAGTTGTTGTCATATACGTAGATGGTTGCTTCTGGTAATACAGCACGATAATCCTCAATGACCTTTTTAATTGTTTTACTTTCGTTATAGCATGGAATTAAAATCGCTATTGTGTCCATAGTTTATCCGTTCTCCTTAGCAAGTAAATTTGCACGGAGTCCTTCGCTTTATTTTGTTATGCCTATACGCAGTATAGCAAATGATACTATACTTCACAAGGCATATATGGCATACACACTCACTCGCTTAATTTCGCTTATTTTCACAATAAAATATATGGAAAAGAGTATCAATAAATGATATACTATTATCCATGTGATGTCAAAATAATGCATTATTATAGAAGACTTATGATGAAGAGGGATTAGGATATGGTTTTCAGTTCCAATGTTTTTTTGT
>CAZACC010000181.1:0-3167 GCA_964483545.1 uncultured Lachnospiraceae bacterium | reverse complement strand
TAGAAATACGGTAATGCCCGAAGCCCATGCGTATATTTCCTACAATCAGGCTTTTTTCAGCAAGCTGTAAATCTGTTTTATGCGGTTCTTTATCAGTTATAAGAATCTGTGATTTTTGAGTTGCATCTTGATTGACTACATCGGTCGAATCAGTACTTTCTGAACTCATAATACTTAAATTCTTCACACCTAAAATAGGACCAATACATGAATTTTCCTGCACTCCCAGCACATAGCGTGTATTTCTGTCATCCCCAAACTTACGAAGATACTTCTGCTGTTTTTTCTGTGCACTCCTAATGACCCTCTGGCTCATCTGATTTCCAAATATACTGCCCGAATAATCCATAGCCTGACTTCCTTTCCATTTTCCATACATCACAATACTTCTAAGCCTGTCTGTATCAACACCCTGTATAATCTGTATCTGAGTTCATCCAAAGAGGATTCCCCATCACTTCACTAACAGACCCTCAAAGATGATTTCCATCACTTCACTAACAGACCTTCAAAGATAATCTCCATCATTTCCTGCATAGCCTCTTCATAAGTAATCTGGTTCCTGATCAGAGTCTCCCCATTAATCAGCTGTTCATAAACCTCACATAAAAGCAGCTTCAGTACAACCACATTGGTCTTACGAATCACGCCCTCCTTCATTCCCTGCCTGAGCAGCATGATGGATGGCTCCCAGTCACTTTCCAGACACTGCTCCACCTTCTGATAAAGCTTCGGAAATGCCTGCTTCAGTTCCATAATTCTTCTGTAATCAATAACCTTGGCATAAGTCGGAACAATGGTAAATAGCTGCTTGATCTTCTCATTTGTATCAAGTCCCTGATGATTTAGAATCACCTTCTGCTGCTCCTTAATGTCTTCAAACGTCCTGTCAATCACCATCTCAATCACAGCTTCCTTGGATGGAATCGTCTCATATAAGGTTCGCTTGCTGATGCCAATACGCTTTGCCAGTGCATCCATTGTAAATCTAAACCCACTGTACTGAAATTCTTCCACTGCTCCATCAAAAATCTTCTCCACTAATTCCATATCTGTCCTCCCTATCTGCTGTTTCTGTGATTGTTCGTCATGTATCTATGTAGTTTTTAATTTAACATCCAATCTAAATATTTCATTTAAACCAATAAAACTATATTCGTTTTTATAGTTTTATTGTAGTTCAAAAAACAGCACCTGTCAAGATGCTGTTTTGATTAATTGCGAACCCCAGCTTCTCATAAAGTCTGAGAGCTCTTGCTTGATTCGGACTTGCAAGCGGGTAGATTGCTTCACCCTGTTTACTTTTCAGATCCACATATAAATGTCTTCATCGCACTCTTCACGTTTTCCTTCATCGCTTCGGTCGCTGCCGCCACAACAGACGAATAAAATCTAGGTTCCTCTTCTGTCAGTCCCTTCAAATACTCCTCTGCCGCATTGCCTCCGCTCTTGTCCATATAAGTGAAATAGTTCACCTTTCTGACACCAGCCTTGATTCCTATATGGAAATCTTCCTTGCTGACTCCTGATCCGCCGTGCATCACAACTGGAATATTGCTCGTCATTTTCCTGACATTTTTTACGATGTCGAAGTCAAGCTTTGGCTTTTTCAGGTAAATACCGTGTGTTGTACCGAAAGAGCAAGCTAAGGCAGCTATCCCCGTATCTTCCACAAACTGCTTTGCAAGTGCTGGATCTGTATAAATTTTAGTCTCATCACCAGCTCCGGTTCCTGCACCTGATTCGCTTTTTCCCATCGAACCAAGCTCCGCCTCTACACTACAGTTATAGTTTGCAGCCATAGCGACTGCTGCTTTCGTGTTTTTCATATTTTCTTCATAGGATAACACTGAACCATCATACATGATTCCTGTAAAGCCAAGCTCCAGTGCCTGCTGCAGATATGCGAGCGTTTCGCCATGATCCAAATGTACACAGACAGGTACCGCTGCCTTTTTTGCCCGCTCCACCATAACCGGTCCAATCACGGCAAGTGGAATCAAAGACTCATGGCACTGGGCAAACTGTATAATAACCGGAACATCCAGTTCCTCTGCTGCTCCGATGATGGCAATCAGGCTCTCGAGATTCGGTGTATTAAAGGAGCCAATTGCAATTTCCCTTTTCTCTGCAATTACAAGAATTTCTTTCAGATTTACTAACATAATGTAATCCCCCTTCTGAAATCATCCATTCTTCTTCCACCCTGCATCAATCTTCCTCTGGAGCTCCTCTAGAGATTTCAGACCGCTGAGGGCATCATAGGCAGCCACGCAGCTAGCGCCTGTCGCCGTTGCCATCTGAAGAGCCACATCCAGTGAATATCCCTTCATCCCAGATGTCAAAAAGGCTGCAATGCTGGTATCTCCTGCGCCCGTCCCAGACAAAATCCGTTCAGGCACATACGAAGCCTCAAAGCCCTCCCGATCTGCCCACTCCTCTGTATGCAGTTCTAAAATGCGAGACAGTTCTGTCAGCTGTCCGACATCAGCCGTCCGATAATAGATTCCCGGTGCCCCGCACTTGATCATTAGAACCTTCGTCCCATGTGCCATACACCAGTCAGCCAGAGGCTTTACATCTGTATCGATATCCAATATTTCAGTGATATCCCTGCCCTTTGCCCTCGTTAATAGCTCATAATATTTCGCACGATCCAACATAAAGCAAAGCTCTTCCACACTTGGTACAAAGAAATCAACATAGGGCAGCGTCTTTTCCAAAATTAGCTTCCAGTCAATCTGTCCAGCCTCAGACTTGGCATCCATAGCAGCAAAGTCCAGAGAGGTTGCACATTCTTTAGCTTTTGCTTTCTGAAACAATGCTGTCAGTTCCTTTCCCTGATTCTCATACATTTTTCTCATCAGGGGCGGGTACCCAAAATGAAACAGACTCGCCGCCTCTAGCTGCTCCTCAGATATGTCCTCTGCTGCAAATGTATGATTTGCTCCTGGATGATGTAGAAAGATCCGGTCAATCCCTGGCATCGCCAGTACGACAGAATAAGAGGTCGATTCCTGCTCCAGACAAATCATCCCCCTCTCTGCATCGTATTTTTGCAGAATATTCATCACCATATCCCCAAACGGGTCCCTGCCGATCTTGCCCATCAAAGACACCTCAGCTCCTAGCAACTTCATAGCCAGTCCTGTATTGGCTACGGCACC
>CAZACC010000180.1:0-3189 GCA_964483545.1 uncultured Lachnospiraceae bacterium | reverse complement strand
AAAGAGCTTACGCCCAGACCAAAACTGTAATTCCCCTTCAAACTTCCATAGCTAACCATTGGTCAGTCTCCATCCCACACGCAATCCGGACGCATCTTGGCAAGAGCAATCAATTGATACAAAGGCTTTATCGCATTGGCTGCAGTCGCTTCCCAATAATTACTTGTATCGCCCTCGCTGACTTCGTACTCAACTTCCTCTTCTCGGTCATATTCCTTTCTCCCGAAGATGGCATCCGTATCATCAACTTCCCTGCCATTTCGATCATAATAAACAGTTTTCGTTCTTTTCCCAGTAATCCATTCATCATCTACTTTGTATTTGTTTTCCAGAAAATGAATCATATTTTCAAGAATTTTGATACTATCGCATCCATCCTTTCCGTATATGGCGCGAATTCCTTCTTTCTCCACTTCCTTATAATAACATCCATAGTTGTATGTAATATTCAGATGCGCATCCGTATTCAGTGCAGGAGTAAATGTTCCTGTTTCGGGATGATAGTCTGCTTTAAAGGTTCCACCTACCATCAGGTGTCCCGGGACCTGTGCGTCTTCTTTTGTTACCGGATCAAGTAAATGAACATCATAACTCATAATCTATTCCTCCACTTTCTATTTTGCATTCTGATTTATAGATTCCAAAAGTTCCTTGAGACATCTAGGTTCATAATTCATATAAGGCATCATGCACCCTACATTAATTGCCAGTAGTTCCTGCTTTGTTCCTTCACGATTTTCAAAAAATTCCTCTCTCATTCCCTGCAGGCACTTCTGAAAATAAACATCCTCTCTTGTCACATGTGTATGTCCATACAGCAGAATGCTCCCTTTGTGCTGGCCATTCCACATCAGAATCGGATAATGACTAAGTACAAGCTTATAGCTCTTACCAGCGTATGAGTCAGAGAGTTCCTTATAATCGCAGACTGCAGAAAAAGACCTGCTTTAGTCTGTAATCCGACAAGTCATCATGATTTCCCTGAATCAGTACTTTTCTTCCCTTCAACTGCGCAATCAGTGCAATCAACTGATCATTTTTACCACGCATTGCAATATCTCCAAGAATGTATACATTATCACCGTTTGTGATTTTCTCGTTCCACCTTGTTAGTATTCTTTCATGCATTTCTTCCAGTGTTTTGAATGGTCTCCCATCAAAATTTTTCCCGCCGTTATCGATCTGACTTCTGCAAAAAAAGTGCAGATCACTAATATAGTAATTCATCTTCTTTTTTCCTCCAAAAATGCTGTATTTTCTGATGTTTCTCGTATCCATTTACGAAATTCATGTCTTGAAGTCACAGACCACATAACAAACTGCCTAATGGCTGTCTCAAGCGATATCCCATATCTGTTTTGAAGCAAGGACTCCAGCTCTTCATATTCTTCCAGTGGCATAGTGACTAACAGCTCATTACCCACAAATTTAGCACCAATCTCATTCATCCTGCTTTTCCTCTCGCTTTTTTTGATTCTGTTCCTCTATCAAACCATTAACAATATCGTTTATCTTTAATGCGGCGTCTCTCGCTATGTCCTTAGGCGATCTATTCTCCATCTCCAATTCAACTACAAAAATGTTTTTCTCCATAACTTACTTCCTCCTGTAAAATGATTTTTCTTATCCTCATTAAAAAGGTTTCACATAAAATCTTGTTTTCTTTCCAACCGGTTCTCTGTATATCTCATAAAAGTTTTCTCGTGTAGCCAAAAGATTTTTAGGATTGCGTCCTATCAACAAAAATTGATTATGTGCGTCCATTAAAATATGCTTTCTTGTCTCATCATCCAGTAGAATATCTGCGTTATCGATCACAAAAAGATATCCACGGGACCTACGAATATAATCCTTTATATTCTCTGCACCATTTTCATAATTCAAACACGCTATCTGCTCATTTTCATTTATGTTTTGCCTTATCAGGTTGAAAACCAGAGTTTTTCCGGATCCGGCTTCTCCTGCCAATAATACGATATTTGTAGACAAAACAAAATCCACAATAAAACAGTCATTTTCAAAATATAACTTATCCATTATAATCGGTCTGCTTTTCATATTTACCCCATTACCGTCTGATAAATTAGATTATTTCCAAACCTTTGCTTAATCTTCTCTATATTCTCTTTCAGTATCTCTATCAAAATGCAGCTTCTTCCTATATTAAGTGAAGCTTCCCCCACCACGCCACTTCCTGCAAATGAATCTAAGACAATCTCTCCACTGTATGTTACAAACTGCAAAATCTGTTCACATAGAGAGACCGGAAGTTCACTTTGATGAATCCTGATATTCTTAGGTACCGGCTGCACATCAAACATGGTTGGTAACATACCATTACAACCGCTCATATAACACAGTTCACCCATTTGATCGGATTTCTTCTTATCAATTCTCATATTTCTTGCTTTCCCTTTGGAGAAAATCATTATGTCTTGTGTATTCTTTGATTTACGCCCGGTATTACTCACAAAGCTTCCTTTTTTCCAAGGAACCTTGGAGTAGTAGATAAATCCTGCTTCCTTTGCATATTGCTTAATCTGATACAAATATTCATAGTTATTTTCATTCTCTGCCGGCAATACCTCGACAAGAAAGCAGCCATCCTTCAAGACTCTGGCTTTCTCAACAAAATCTTCTTTTGAATATTTAAAGCAATCATACACAGCAAAAGCTCTGGTTCCACCTTTGTTGGATTTCATATCAAGCCACGGATGATCTGTTAAAATACAATCAATACTCTCATCTTCTAGCATAGACAAATCCCTTCCATCTCCTTCAATCAGAATACATGCTTCATTATCAGATCCAATTGTTTTGTATATTCCCTTTGCAATACGTTCAAAGTAGATTCCAATGTTGTCATATATTCTTGCTCTGATTGTTTCCTGCGGTTTTTCACCAACCTCGTTATAGGCATCTAAAAGAGTAAACTTCTCTTTGTATTTAAAGGAATCAAATAATTTTTCTGCTAATGTCATCTCGACACCTCCGTAATATATTTTAGGTCTTAATCTTGCCATACAGAGTGTCCTTAAAACAGGACTTACTGAAACTATTTTCAGACTATTTTCAGACAAAACAGCTTGCTGCCGTACACGATTTCTCCTAAGTTAATCTCTGTATAAAGCAACAAACCATTCTGCCCTTATGACTTCATAATATAAAGGTAGCATTAGTATCCCGCTT
>CAZACC010000179.1:0-3195 GCA_964483545.1 uncultured Lachnospiraceae bacterium | reverse complement strand
ACCCCTTTTCTGCAGAAACGAAAAAACGCCTTCAAAAGAAAGCGTAGAAATTCGAAAAAAAGGAAGAGCCTGCTGCGGACATTGACCGCAAACAGGCTCATGGCGGAGACGGTGGGATTCGAACCCACGTGCCCTTGCAGGCAACTCGATTTCGAGTCGAGCTCGTTATGACCACTTCGATACGTCTCCTAGTCATGAATGAAAAAATGTATTATAATGATGCAAGGGTTAAAGGTCTGCATGACTGTTTACCCTTTGCATGATCAGATTATAATACAAATAGATTAGTGAAGTCAAATTGATTTTAGAAGACGTTTACTTGACACAAACCAAGACCCAATGCACATTGTAAAAACAAGAAAAAAAAGATATAATGGAACTGCTAGAGGCACAATCAAAACAAAACATTTATAAAAAATGAAAGTGGGACGATATGAAAGAATTACAATATCCCTTTGACAGTCGTTACATCCTAAAGAAAAGGAAATCCATCAAAAGGACATTGCTTGAGAGTCAGACATCATTTCTGGAGAAAAAGATAGCTGTTCTGGGCGGATCTACAACGCATGATATTTGTGAGATCATGGATCTCTTTTTATTAAATCAAGGAATCAAGGCATCCTTCTATGAGTGTGAATATGCACAGTATTGGGAGGATATTATGTTTGAAGCCCCAGAGCTCAAGGAGTTTGCTCCAGATATTATCTATATTCATACGAGTAACCGCAATATCCGGAAGTATCCGATGTTAACACAGTCCGAACAGGATGTGGAGCAGATGATACAGGCAGATTATGAGCACTTTCAGACCATGTGGCAGAAGATTGAAACAACATGGCACTGTTCGGTGATTCAGAATAATTTTGACTATCCCTCATATCGCCTGATGGGTAATCGAGATGCTGTAGATGTACATGGTAAGGTTTGCTATGTCAATCGGCTGAATACGCTTTTTTCTCAGTATGCTCGTGAGCATCAGGATTTCTATCTGCATGATCTCAATTATCTATCAGCAAGCTACGGACTGGAAAAATGGGCGGATCCGCTTTACTGGCATATGTACAAATATGCCCTCTGCATGGAAGCAATACCAACACTTGCATTTAGCGTGACCAATATGATCAAGTCTGTTTATGGCAAGAATAAAAAAGCGCTGGCCTTAGATCTCGACAATACGCTTTGGGGCGGCATCGTAGGTGATGATGGTGTAGATAGGTTGGAGATTGGTGAAGAGACCTCTTTGGGTCAGGTATATGGAGAGTTTCAGAACTATATCAAGGAACAGAAGTGTATCGGTACGATTTTGACAATTTGTTCAAAAAATGAATATGAAAATGCAATTGCAGGGCTGAATCATCCAGATGCACCCCTGAAACCGGACGATTTTATCGTCATCAAGGCAAACTGGGAGCCCAAGAGTCAAAATCTCTTGGAAACGGCAGCAGAGCTCAACTTGTTACCAGAGGCTTTTGTATTTGTAGATGATAACCCAGCTGAGCGTGAAATCATAACACAGCAGGTGCCTGGAGTGATTGCTCCAGAAATCGGCAGTGTGGAAAACTATATCCAGGTGCTGGATAAGTCGGGATTTTTTGAGGTTACGAATTTCTCTGGAGATGATGTGACGAGAAATCAGATGTATCAGGACAATGCAAAGCGTCAGCAGATGCAGCAAAGCTTTGATCACTATGATGAATACTTGCAGTCGCTTGATATGAAGGCAGTCATTCGGTCATTTGAACCGATCTATATGGAACGTATCGCACAGCTGACAAACAAGAGCAATCAGTTCAACCTGACGACTAAGCGCTATACAGGAGCGGAAATAGAAGCTGTGGCGACATCAGCTTCCCATATCGATCTGTACGGCAAACTCGAAGACAAGTTTGGCGATAACGGTGTCGTATCTGTCGTGATTGGTGAGATCAAGGGTGATACACTGCATATTGATTTGTGGATTATGAGTTGCAGAGTGCTGAAACGTGACATGGAATATGCCATGTTGGATCAGCTGACGGCACAGTGCAGCAAAAAAGGCATCACGAGAATCAAAGGCTACTATTATCCGACAGCAAAGAATAAAATGGTTCAGAATTTCTATGAGCTGCAGGGCTTTACAAAGGTGAAGGAAGATAAAGAGGGTAATACGGAGTGGGAATTTGTGATCAAGCCATCCTATGAAAATAAAAATAAATGGATACAAGTACTGTAGAATCCTCTATTGTGAGAGGGTCGAAAATATTGTATACTATTTCTATAAGTTATTTGAAAACTGAAATACAGGAGGAAGTAAGCGTATGAGGAGAATCGGATTATTGACGAGTGGTGGCGACTGCCAGGCACTGAATGCGGCAATGCGAGGGGTAGTAAAGGCGCTTTGGTATACGTTAGGGCCAGAAGAGGTTGAAATTTATGGATTTTTTCAAGGATACAAAGGGTTAATCTATAGCAATTACAGAAAGCTCGAATTTTCGGATTTTTCAGGTATTTTGACCAGAGGCGGCACGATTCTTGGAAGCTCCAGAATGCCGTTTAAGCTGATGCGTGAGCCAGATGAAAAGGGTCTCGACAAGGTCGTGGCCATGAAGCAGAATTACTATAAGCTCAATCTGGACTGCCTGGTCATCCTAGGTGGTAACGGTACACACAAAACAGCAAACCTGCTCCGAGAAGAGGGATTAAATATTGTGACACTTCCCAAGACAATCGATAATGATCTGTGGGGAACTGATATGACATTCGGATTCCAGAGTGCAGTGAATATTGCAACCAATGCGATTGACTGTATTCATACGACAGCGGCGTCTCATGGCAGGGTATTTATCGTAGAGGTCATGGGACATAAAGTAGGATGGCTGACGTTAAATGCTGGTATTGCAGGCGGTGCGGATATTATACTGATTCCGGAGATACCGTATGATATTGATAAGATTGTAACAGCGATTAATAAAAGGCATGAGCGTGGTAGTGCATTTACGATACTTGCAGTTGCCGAGGGTTCGATTTCCAAGGAAGATGCAGCATTATCTAAGAAGGAGCTTATCAAGAAGCAGGAAAAGAGTACTTATCCGTCAGTGTCTTATGAGATTGCAGACAAGATTCAGAGGAGAACTGGACTGGAGATCAGAGTCACAGTTCCTGGACATACACAGCGCGGCGGCAGCCCCTGTCCATATGACAGAGTACTGGCATCCA
>CAZACC010000178.1:0-3231 GCA_964483545.1 uncultured Lachnospiraceae bacterium | reverse complement strand
GCAAAGGAATATCTGGCAAGTGATGAATATCTCTGGAACAGTGGTATGTTTATATGGAAGGTATCCACGATCCTTGATAAATTCAAGCAGCTGCTCCCAGACACTTATGAAGGTCTGATGGATATCCAGACCGCTATCGATACTTCTGCAGAACAAGAAGTTCTAGAACGAATCTTCCCTGAGTTTCCATCGATTTCCATAGATTACGGAATCATGGAAAAATCAGAAAATATATATACCATTCCTGGGAATTTCGGGTGGGATGATGTCGGATCATGGCTTGCCATTGAGCGCATCAAGAAGTCTAACGAAAACGGCAATATCATCACAGGCAATGTACTAAGCATCAGCACAGAAAATTGTATTATTGAGGGCAAGGATAAACTAATTGCCACGATTGGTCTCGAGGATCTGGTCATTGTAGACACGGAGGATGCAATCCTAATCAGCGATAAGACGAAAACAGCAGACATCAAGAAAGTGCTGGAAACTCTGCGTATCTATAACCGCGATGAGTATTTATAGCTGTAGTGCTCACCATCTATGAAAGGACATCTTGAATGGACAAACTATACATCATCATTCCTGCATACAACGAAGAAGAAACCATCAAGCAGGTGATCAATGACTGGTATCCAGTCATTGAGCGAATAGGAAATGAATCTAAATTAGTCATTATCAATGATGGCTGCAAAGATCACACCTACGAGATCATACAGGAATATGCAGCATCACACCCGTATCTTCTACCCTTGACCAAAGAAAACAGCGGTCATGGTGCAACTGTTCTTTTCGGCTACCATTACGCAATCAAAGAAAACGCAGATTACATATTTCAGACAGATTCTGACGGTCAGACTCTCCCTGATGAATTTGACGCATTTTGGGCACTTCGTAATGAATATGATATGATCATCGGACACAGAAATAAACGCGA
The DNA here is from genome assembly GCA_964483545.1 of uncultured Lachnospiraceae bacterium. Lineage (GTDB taxonomy): Bacteria > Bacillota > Clostridia > Lachnospirales > Lachnospiraceae > JAAYYM01. Next base: position 2,294 of record CAZACC010000178.1, on the reverse strand, counting down.
AGACGGCGCTTCCCGTTGGTTTGTTACAAAGGTATTAAAGTTCGTATTATGGGTTTGCTTTGGAGTTCGGATCACTGATGCAAATACTCCGTTTAGACTTTTGAAAAAAGATACGCTTGCTCAATATATAGATAAGGTTCCAGAAAACTTTAATCTCTCTAATGTTCTGATTTCTGTAATCTATATGAAGAATGAGCTAAAAGTAAAATATATCCCGATTACCTTCCGTCCGCGTCAAGGTGGCGTGAATTCCATTAATCTACCTAAGATCTGTAAGATCGGAAAGCAGGCTTTGAAAGATTTCCGTGCAATAAACCAGTCGCTAAAGAATTCTTGATCAGAATGGATTATAGAATCTGGAACCATCATAAAAGGTTATTGTCAATGAAACTGCAGCAAAACAAATAACAAATGCAATTGTAAGATAATCGTTCTTTTTTAAGGGTCTGGAATAATACCAGGTCCTTTTTTTATACTTGCCGAATCCCCTGAGTTCCATTGCATTGCTGACAACATCAATTCGATCCATGCTGGAAAATGTCAGGGGAAAAATAATGGATGCCATATTTCTGATTCTCGCCGTAAGCTTTGCCTTAGAAGACATCTCTATTCCACGTGCTTCCTGGGCATGCTTAATCTTTATAAAGTCACTCTGCACATCTGGAATATAACGCAGCGCTATCGCAACCGAATACCCTATATAATAGCTGACACCGATTTTGTTCAGACTGGCAGCAAATTCACTCGGATTTGTTGTCACAATAAACATTAACACGACTGGAATCACTGTAAAATATTTTAACATAATGTTAAATTCATAAAATAGCTGCTCACTTGTAATCGTATAATAACCAAATAAATGTACTAACTCCGTACGAGATCCGTATATTTTGACACCCTCATAAGGAGAAAATAAAAAGACGGTCAGCAGATTCAGGCATAAGAAAAGCAGGATAAACTTGAACACAGTGCCAACCTGTTTCCACTCCGTCCTTGATACCTTAAAAATGATCAGGCTGATAACCAGCATCGTCATCAAAACACGAGTATCATATGTAAGCATGCCAATCACTGACCATCCTAGAAAAAATGTCAGCTTTGTCACACCACATAATCTATGAATCCATGTATTCTTCTCTGCATAAGTCAGTATTCTTGCCATTAGTGATTTCTGATCTCTCTTTCATAATATATAAAACGTTCTGCAAATCCCGAAGCATCCTCAATACCGCATTGAATCGCCAAATCATAAAGGGACGTCTTCTTCAGGTATGCCTTGTCTGCAATCTTTTCATTCGTTAGTACACGAGCCGGTGAATCATCTGCTACCAGCTCCCCGTCAGCAATGACAATGGCACGGTCTGTATACTCCAGCATCAGATGCATATCGTGTGTGATCATGATAATGGTGATACCCAGTGTCTCGTTCAGCTTCTTCAAGAACTCCATAATCTCGGTATAATGCCTGTAATCCTGTCCTGCCGTCGGCTCATCCAGTATGATCACATCTGGGTTCATAACCAGAATAGACGCAATCGTTACACGTTTTTTCTGTCCAAAACTAAGCGCTGCAATCGGCCAGTTGCGAAACGGATACAACCCACAGATTTTCAGCGTCTCATTTACTCTTTCCTTTATTTTATCTTCCTCAACACCCCTGACCATCAGTCCGAGAGCCACCTCATCAAAAATCATAGGCTTAGAGATCATCTGATTCGGATTCTGCATCACCAGACCGATGATCTCACCACGTTCTTTAATAGACTTAGCCGCAATGTCACTTCCGTTCAAATAGATATTTCCTTTATCTGGGCTAATAAATCCGCAGATTAAATTTGACAGCGTTGTTTTTCCAGCTCCGTTCTTCCCTACAATGCTCAGCATCTCACCTCTATTGATTTTAAAGCGAATATTCTGCAGAACTGGATTGCCAGAAATATAGGCAAAGTCCAGATCCATGATCTCCAAGGCAATATCATTCTTTTTCTCATTCGGAGTAAACGCTGCATGCTCATACCAGTTCCTTACCTGTTCACGATAGGAAGCCAGATTCATACTTTCTATATGCTGCGGATGCGTCTCTGGACGAATCGTGCAACCTGCATATTTTAATGCAACTAGATACAAAGGTTCACGGATACCCTGTGTTTCCAACACATCGCCAGACAGCAGGTCATCTGGCGTCATATCAGCTATGATACGACCCTCTCCAATGACAATAATGCGATCCACATCTCTGTACAGCACATCCTCCAGACGATGCTCAATAATCAGAATGGTTTTTCCCGTCTCCT
>CAZACC010000177.1:0-3265 GCA_964483545.1 uncultured Lachnospiraceae bacterium | reverse complement strand
ATAGAGCCGTTGCTGATAATATTGTCATTTGCCTTTGTGTTAGAGCTTCTCTTCGAATCTACCCGCTTTGCCCCCTTCGTTACCAGGACATCTGCTTCCATGGACTCACAATAGAAATACTCCCGCCATTGGTCAGCCAGATTTCCACTAACAGCACCTGTAATTGCCTGAATCAAACCCATAATGTTACCTCCATGCGAAATATTATTCTTAGATAAAAATACTATTCATAATTATAGCATTCTCCGTATATTTTGTCGACTTCTCTTTTATGAAATTCAGGGGAAATTCAGGGAAATTCCTTTTTAGGAAATTCCATTTTGTAGGAGTTTATCCCGTTGCTTTACCGAACCCGATAGATATTCGCCTCATAAGGCATCATATCGTTCCCAGGCTGGTCATAGTTGGAAAGCAGCAGCTCATACTTTCTCGTGTCGACAAACCGTTCCTTGATCTTAGGTGTCAGATTGCATTCGACAAAAAAGCAGTCTCCTTGATAGATACGATAATACAGAAAGAAGCCTTTTACATGCTTCTTGACAAATTCCGTATCTCCATAAGCAAATGCTTTTTTCCCCTTTCTCAGGGCAATCAGTCTCTTGTAGAAAGTCCATACAGAGTCTGGATTCTCGCTCTCTGATTCAGTATTATAGACTAGATAGTCGCTGTCTCCGCTAATCCATGGCTTTCCAGTTGTAAATCCACCATGCTCCATCGTATTCCACCGCATCGGTGTCCTTGCATGATCACGCGTTCCCACAAGTACTGTCTCCAGTGCCTTTTCCTTCGTCATTTTGCGTTCTTCCGTCAGTCGCTTATAAAGATTCAGTGACTCCACATCACGCAAGTTATCGATAGACTGAAAATGCTGATTGACCGCCCCGATTTCATCCCCCTGAAACAAATAAGGAGTTCCACGGCTCGTAAACTGAAGTACTGCCAGCATTTTTGCCAGTACATCCCTGTGGGTGCCCTCTGGATCCACCTTAGAGATGAACTTTGGATTATCATGATTATTATAAAACAACGCCATATGGCAATGGCTTCCGTAACGCTCCGTATAATCAATCAGGTATTCCTTTAGAAAATTCAGGTCATATCGATATTCATCGAAGCGGTTATAACCAGGTGTTTCCAAGTGATCAAAGGAAAACATCATGTCCAGTTCCTTTCTATCATCACCCGTTAAGAGCTTCGACATCTCCATTCCGATACCAGGCATTTCTCCGACAGAGTATGCATGATAAGCATCGAATGCCTCTTTTCTGATTTCACGCAAATATTCATGCAGCTTCGGTCCATAAAAGTAATTTTCGATTCCTCGATATCCAATCAGTTCCCCAACGGTCTCATTGCCGTCTGGCAATCCCTCGACCTTGGAAATATAGTTGATTACATCCATACGGAATCCGTCGATGCCCTTATCCAGCCACCACCGGATCATCGCGAAGATCTCCTCTCGCATTTCCTTACAATCCCAATTCAGATCCATCTGCTTTTTGGAAAAGAGATGCAGCGCCCATACATCCTGTTCTTCATAGTAATTCCATGCAGTGCCTGAAAAGAAGGATGCCCAGTTATTCGGTGGTGTCTTGCCGCCATTTCCAGGACGGAAATGATAATAGTTCCGGTACTTTGAATCTGGATCGTGCAGAGCCTCCTGAAACCACTTATGCTCATCAGAGGTATGGTTAATGACTAGATCCATAATGAGACGCATACCTCGTTTATGAACCTCGCTTAACAGCTGATCAAAGTCGTCCATCGTTCCGAAATCCCGCATGATCTGATAGTAATCTCTGATATCATAGCCATTGTCATCGTTTGGTGAATCATACACAGGTGACAGCCACAGTACATCAACCCCCAGCTTCTCCAGATCATCCAGCTTGGATAGGATACCCTGCAAATCACCAATGCCATCTCCGTCAGAGTCCATGAAGCTGCGCGGATAAATTTGATAAAATACCGCCTCTTTCCACCAGGCTTCCTGTATCCTGCCATTGTCTGATGCTGGAATATCCTGCTCTGTATTAAGCAGGGTTAGCAGTGACTCATAATCACCTAGATTCTTTTTAATCAAACCAGACATTGTCTGCAGACGCATATTCCCAACGATTGGGTTGTTTATAACTGCATCTTTTAATTTGAGTGCGGTCAACACACGGTGAATGATATCATGTCCCACTGGGTGTGCATAGACCTCCTTTAATTTGCTTTCTGATGTCAGTAATTGACCCATTATATTGATCACCCCTATCCCTGTATGCCGCTCATCTCGATATATGCCGGCTCACGACTCCTGTCTCTCTGCACTCATTTTATATCATCTGTGTTCCTCTTTATTACAGTATACCCGTAAATCTAAGATTATTAAAGAAGGAAAATGAAGAATTTCTGAACGTGAATTTCTGAACGTTGCACCACAATCGTCAAGCATAGTATCGTATAGCCTAGCCTATTGAACATACGGCAATATTAAAAGCAACGCCAGATAATAATCCCAGCGTTGCTTTGCATTGTGTTATGTTATGTTTTATCAATATTCTTCTGTAAAATGATGATATGCTTTTTGCAGATCTATCCCAGACAATGATTAGCTCTTAATCTTCTCATAGAAATTAACAAATGTGGTTGTCATATAGGGACCCACATAAATAAATGCCAGTCCGCATGTAACCATGACCAACAGCGACCAAAGAATAAATGACAGACTCAGCATAAAATAATCCATTTTGTGTCCATCCATAATTCTCATGCTCTCCTTCAGAGCCTCTGATGCGGTCATCTCTGGATGATCTGAAAGGATATAAAACGACTGCGAATAAGAGATTGCCTTGATGATTCCAGGAACTACAAACAGCAGCGACCACAAGCATGTGAAAATCATGACCAGCACATACAATAACAGTGACTGACCAAAATTATTGAAACCGCTGAACATATCTTCAATAGCAGGCTTTTTGCCCTCTCTAACCATGCTCAGATAGATATTGGCAAGGCCAAGTGTCAGGGGTCCCATCAAAATGATCGGACCTACAACCAGAAAGCTGGATGCACCCGTAATAAAGGATATAATCAGTGTGATGACAAGCAACATCCCGATATTGCCCTTAATCTGTTGTTTGGCTGCGTCTTTTAATTCTACACGTGTAAACATATTTTCCCTCCTCATAAGTGAATGATACACTGTGCAGCTGATACCCATTGCTCACTCAACTGCTAAATTCATAGTATCACACATCCCAGCTGATTCCAACACTTT
>CAZACC010000176.1:0-3275 GCA_964483545.1 uncultured Lachnospiraceae bacterium | reverse complement strand
GGTCATTAATCCAATAAATATCAATGCAAACTGCGTTTTAATAGAATGTTTCATTTTGATACCTCAAATTTGTACCCCATTCCCCAGATGGTTTTGATAAAATCCCCCTTTTGTCCCATCTTACTTCTCAATTTTTTCACATGGGTGTCAATGGTTCTTGCATCACCAAAATAATCATAATTCCATACATGATTCAATATTTTTTCTCTGGAAAGTGCCAAACCCTGATTCTCCAAAAAATAAGAAAGCAATTCAAATTCCTTAAAACTCAGATCTATGGATTCATCATCTATCATCACAGAGTGAGCCGCTTTATTAATGATGATTCCGCCCGCTTCAATGATATCATCCTCTGCAACAGCATTAGACCGTCTCAGGATTGCCTCCACTCTGGCTACTAGAATTTTAGGACTGAACGGCTTTGAGATATACTCGTCAACACCTAGTTGGAAACCCTGTAACTCGTCTCGCTCATCTCCCTTCGCAGTCAACATGATAATAGGAACCTTGGAATTTTCGCGAATTTCTTTACATACCTGCCATCCGTCAAGCTTTGGCATCATGACATCTAATATGATCAGTGAAATATTTTTTGTCTCATAAAAGAGATCCAGCGCTTCACTGCCGTCAGCAGCCTCTATGACATCAAAATTCTTTTTAACCAGAAAATCCCTGACGAGCTTTCTCATCCTGCTTTCATCATCTACGACTAGTATTTTATACTTTTCCATCAGCGTCACCTGCTTTCATCGGATTTATTACAAGTATATAATATAATTATGATAAATCTGTGAAAAAATGTATTAATTTCCTGGAGTAATCTGAAGTTCAGCTTCTTTTTCTCTCACTGCTGCCTCTCGTTCGGTCAGATCCTGATCCCATTCAGAGTACTGATTTTCCAATGCCGTCTTATAGTTTAAAATATTGGGATTCTTTGCATTAAGTGCTACAGTAAACATTAAAACCACTGCAATCGCCAGAACAATGCACACCCATACCGAGGCAATATACTGCTTATGATAGTTTTTCTTTTCTTTGGGCTGTACATATATTTTGTCTAATTTAGACAGTTCGCCTGCCCTCTGCCCAAATATGATATACAAGGGAATATTCATAATTTTTGAATCATCAATCTGCTCATTGTCGTATAGAAACCTCTGCATTCCACGTAAATAATTCTGCCCGATTGGTGTTACAAATATCCTATTGGTAATCATTTTGTTGTAAATTTCCAGTATCGATGCAGGCTCTTCGTAGTTCAGCTTATCGGATATATATTTGATTTTTTTGATCTCTTCACGGGCAATCTGAGCATCAGCTGCCGTTGCAAATACATATCCTTCCACTTCTCTATGATCATCAGCCATACTTTACCACCTCTTCCGAGCTCTCCCCTAGTTGTCAGGGGTGTATCTATAAAAGAGGCGACTCTTAAAGCCGCCTCTTTTAGGTCATTTATATCTTAGAATTTAAATATACTCAAATTACTTTCCAGTGTATTGGCAATGTTCTGAAGTTCTCCAGATGTTCCCTGAATATCACCCACCATATTGCTAAACTCTGCAGTAGAAGCTGATGTCTCCTCTGTGCCTGCTGCATTTTCTTCTGCAATGGCTGTCAGGTTTTGCACAACATCTACGACTGTTATCCTTGCCGTATCCAGATTTCTAGTCTTATCTGCAATGATATTGACGCTGTCTATAGAGTGGTCGATACCATCCTTTACCTGAGAGAATATCTGCTCTGTCTTTTCAACATTTTCGCTCTGGCGCTGCATGATCTGTCTGACTTCATCCATTGTTTCAACGGCCTTATTAGAATCCTGAATCAGCGATGTGATAATCTGCTCAATCTGTCTTGCCGACTCATTGGACTGCTCAGCCAGCTTCTGGATCTGTGCCGCAACGACCGCAAATCCACGCCCCTGTTCTCCTGCTCTCGCTGCTTCTATAGATGCGTTCAGCGACAGAAGATTGGTTTCTTCTGCTATGGCTGTAATCAGATTGGTTGCTTCTCTAATCTTCATTGCAGATTCATTCGTCGTATTTGTCTGTTCATAAATGACATCAATTGCTGTTCTGGCCTTTTGATTGATTCCATTCAACTCGCCTAGTGTCTTTGTAGCTTCATCACTGGAGTTTTGCATTTCTGATGCATTGTTATATAGTTCTTCTACCTCTACCTTTGTCTCCTCAACCATATTTCCCATCAGAATAACATTTTCTGTAGCCTTCTGTGTCTCATCTGCCTGAGATGTAGCGCCGTCAGCGATCTCATGTATCGCCCGCTCTACTTGCCCCACAGAATCAGCAGCATTGTTGGATGTTCCACTCAAATCATTCGATGTCTTGTATAGAATAGAGCTCTGACTCTTGATACCACTCATGATTTTGATCAGTTCGTCCTTCAGTTTTGTGATGTACCGTGCCACGTCGCCGACCTCATCCTTCCGCGCCAATAGATGTGCATCCATAGACACTGTCAGATTGCCCGAGGATACCTCTTCTACTACAGCAATACTCTTCCTCAAGCTGTTTACGATATTGTTTGCCATCAAAAATGCGAACAATCCGCATGCTACCATTAGAACCGCAATTGCAATCAGCATCATATTGGTAACTTTACTAATCTCATTCTCTACATCAACTTGACTCTGTCCTGCAAAAACCATACCGCATGGAGTCGTTGTGCCTTCCTGATACATCGGAACATAATATACATAGAAATCCGTTCCTGCTACACTGACGCGATCAGCCTTGTAATCCTTCCCACCATTCAGAACCTCTGCTACAACTTTTTCTGTAGCCTGTGTACCAATGGCACGTTTGCCATCTGTGAGTACCGATGTCATATAAAGTGTGTCACCAAAAAATACTGTGACTTCGATTCCTGTATTGTTTTTGATTTCATCAGCCAAATCTGTTGACTGTGAAATGTTTAAATCGCCCTTCCAGAGTTCATTGTGCTCATCCACATAATACTCTCCAGGCACATCCAGTTCCAAAGCATTTCTAACTGATAATACTGTGGAATGAAGACCATTATACACCTCTTCTTCCATTGCTTGTGTGACCTGCCATTTGGTGACTACAAATGAGATAATACCCATCAGTAGTAAAGGCACCAGTGACAACATCAAAATCTTTGCCTTTAACTTCATCCTATCCCCTCTTCCTGTGTTTATTCTGTCTAGCATTTTTTACTGAAATGACTTGATTTTAAATCATCTCTAGTAATTGTAAGTCTAACAGAACATACAACTATTTTCAATATAA
>CAZACC010000175.1:0-3275 GCA_964483545.1 uncultured Lachnospiraceae bacterium | reverse complement strand
ACCATTACTATGACGAAGGGCGATGGGACAACGACCAACCTTTCGATTAGTGAGAATACAACGATTGATCAGTTGACAGCAGGTCTCACAAAGGCAGGACTTAATGCAAACTTCGATAGCAGTAATGGAAGAATCTATGTTAGTGCAAAAACAACAGGTACAGCTGCGGACTTCTCATTTTCTGAAAATGCTGCGTTGAATGCTCTGGGATTAAACAATACCAATAATAAGATTGCCGGTTCGAACGCAAAGATTACGTTAAATGGTGTGAATTATGAATCAAATTCCAATGCATTTACGATTAATGGAATGACGATTACGGTAAAGGGCAAGACAGGTGCAGATGAGGAGTTATCACTCAGTACTGATACAGATTATGATAAGATCTACGATAATATCCGTAATTTCTTTAAGGAATACAATGCACTTGTAAATGAAATGGATGCCATGTACAATGCTGCATCTTCAAAAGGCTATGAGCCGTTGACAGAGGACGAGAAGTCATCTATGACAGATTCTCAGGTTGAAGCATGGGAGAAGAAGGTCAAGGATGCAATGCTTCGCAGGGATGATACAGTAGAGTCCGTGACCTCGGCGATGCGCATGTCGATGCTGCAGACCTACACTGTAGGTGGAAAATCCATGAGCTTGTCTGATTTTGGAATTAATACCATGGGATACTTCAATGCAGCGAACAACGAGAAGAATGCATATCATATCGATGGGGATACAAATGATGCGAATACAGCAGGCAATCAAGATAAGTTGAAAGCTGCTATTGCATCAAATCCAGCAGGTTTACAGGATTTCTTTACGCAGTTATCCAACAATCTGTATGACACATTGTCTAGAAAGATGAGACATACAGAACTCAGCAGTGCATTTACGATATACGACGATATCAGGCTGAAAGAGGAATATGACGATTATACAACGAAGATTTCTGATTGGGAAAAATATGTAGCCAATATTGAAGAAAAGTATTATAAACAGTTTACAGCAATGGAAAAGGCAATGGCAACATTGAATTCCAGCCAGTCTGCGTTATCTGGTCTGCTTGGATCTCAATAAATGGTATTTATGATGTGTTCGATCAATCATCAAGGAGGATGTTAATATGGCAACCATGAACGGGGCTTATGCCCAATACAATAACAGTAAGATTCTGACAGCATCACCGTCGGAGCTAACGCTGATGTTATATGAGGGAGCGATTAAGTTCTGCAATATTGCCATTATGGCGATTGAAAACAATGATGTAGAAAAGGCGCATAATCATATTATGAAGACGCAGAGGATTATTGAGGAATTCCAGATTACGCTCAATCATGATTATCCAGTTGCAAAGGACTTTGATGTTGTGTATACTTATTTATTGAAGAGGCTGATGCAGGCGAATATCAAGAAGGACAAGGATATTCTAGAGGAAGTACTAAAGCATCTGCGCACTATGCGTGATACATGGAAGGAAGTCATGAGACGCAGCCATATGCCGACATAAACCAGTCGAGGAGTATATATGTCAGAACAGAATCATTATATAGAGATGATGCTAAAGAGTCTGCAGAAAAAACTCGCAGCATTACAGATTATTTTGGATGAGTGTGAGAAGCAGGCAAAGATTATAGAAGGACACGAGATAGACTGGAATCAGTTTGATGTATGTGTGAACAGCAAACAGGAGCAAATTGATGAGCTAACAAAGCTGGATGATGGATTTGCAGATTTATATGACCGTGTGAAGTCAGAGCTGCAGAACCATCAAACGAAGTATCACTCAGAGATTCAAACAATGCAGACTATGATAAAGCAGATTACAGATATGAGTGTGCGCATTCAGACAGAGGAAGAACGCAATCGAAAGGCAGTAGAAAGCGGTATGCTCCAGACAAAACAGACAATTAAGGCATCCAAAGCCAGTATCAAAGCAGCATCGGACTACTACAAGGTTATGAGCAAAGTGAACTATGTAGATCCTCAATTTGTTGACAGGAAGAAATAATGATACAGGAATAAATTTTTTTTCAATTAAGATAATATTCGGTCTAAAGTATTTTCTGCTTATTCCGATATATTATATAAGTAAAGAAACTTACTTAACTCGGCAGATGTACTTAAAGGAGCGTACGGCCTGAAAGAACAGAAGCCAAAGAAGTGCAGCAGTAACAAACAATGACGGCAAGGAAGCCGCAACCTAATTTCAAGGAGGAATAAAATATGGTAGTACAACACAATATGACAGCCATGAACTCAAACAGACAGCTTGGTATCACAACATCATCTCAGGCAAAGGTTACTGAGAAATTATCATCCGGTTATAAGATTAACCGTGCAGCCGATGATGCAGCAGGATTAACGATCAGTGAGAAGATGAGAAGTCAGATCAGAGGATTGACACAGGCTTCAACAAACGCTCAGGACGGTGTATCTTGTGTACAGACAGCTGAAGGTGCGTTAGCAGAAATTCACTCAATGCTTCAAAGAATGAATGAGTTAGCAGTTAAGTCAGCTAACGGAACGAATACCACAGCCGACAGAACAGCAATCCAGAAGGAAGTAACCGCTCTTCTTTGCGAAATTGACAGAGTAAAAGAGTCAACACAGTTTAATACACTGCAGCTATTGGATGGTAATTTCTCCGCAAAAGCAAATAGAACAATCCAGGTTGGTGCAGCAAACAAGGATGAGCAGAGAATCCAGATCCAGATTGACAACATCGCAACCAGCAAGCTCGGTGGCAAGAATGGTGCTCAGAAATTGAGTGAGATTAAGCTTGATACATTATCAGGCGCACGTAAGGCTATCTCAGCAATCACACAGGCAATCGCAAAGATTTCAGACATCCGTTCCGCACTTGGTGCAGTTCAGAATCGTCTGGAGCACACGATTTCCAACTTGGACAACATCGTTGAGAACACTACAGCAGCTGAATCAGCAATCCGTGACACAGATATGGCTCAAACTATGGTTGATTACAGCAAGAATAATATCCTCGCTCAGGCAGGACAGTCAATGCTTGCTCAGGCTAACCAGTCAACCCAGGGAGTACTGTCATTATTAGGGTAATGAAAGAAAGTTTTAGATTTTAATACGTACCAGGAAGGATCGGCAAAGCCGGTCCTTTTTGGTGTAAAAAAACAAAATTGATCGAAAAATAATTTAAAAAATCCATATTTAGGTATTAAGTTTCTATTATGTATGTCGATATATAATATAAGTAATGACAGATTACTAAATACAGAACTCAGAACTGAAACAAACAACAAATGGCGGCA
>CAZACC010000174.1:0-3324 GCA_964483545.1 uncultured Lachnospiraceae bacterium | reverse complement strand
TATGAAGAAGCAATCGGTGCATTTATCTATATTGACGGAAGATATATTAAGCCACATAAGACTTCAAAGGGATTTCTGAAAACAAACCAGACATTTTCTATTTCAACATATGATCTTGCTATTATGAAGTTTGGTAATCCAAAATTCCGTGAGATTTTGGATAAGGGACGCTATTTGTATGTGGATTCCCATCTAGTGCTTGATAACAATCTGTATGTAGAAACAGACGAAGAAGGAAATGCAACGCTCACGCACTATGCTCGTAATCATATGGATGAATGTTGTTTGGTCTTTGATTTATCAGTTAAATCCAAGATTAACAAGCAGTATCATAGTGAATGTTTTCTCAACCGTGATAAAGCATCAGCTGTTGATTTCGATGTCGTTTTTCATGATGGATATGATAATTCTTCGACAGAAAAGCAAATCAAGATAGTTGCTCAGACAGTGGCAGAAGAGAATCGTTTTTTTAATGAACTGCCGAATGATTATACAATTTGTCTAGATAAGGCCATGAAATGGAGAGGTATATCTGCAGCAGAGATTGGAAGACGTACTGGCTTGAATGAAGCTACTGTAAGGCGAGTGGTAAAAGGAGAAACCACATCCCTAAATTCATTGATTCTGATTTGTCTTGGAATGCATCTTCCATATAAAATCAGTATGCACATTATTAACAATTCTTCGACTAAACTTTTGATGTCAAATAAAAACCATCAGTGGTATGATTTTGCCTTACAGTATTTATATCCAAAGACCGTAAAAGAAATCAAAAAGGAATTAGAAAAATATGGATCTGATCCATTATAATTTTTCTCTAAAACCGTACTGACCCTGTACGGTTTTGCTGTCGTTTATAAGACAAAATTGATTGACAAAAGAACAAATGTTCGATAGTATAATAATAGGTTCGCTACCTGTTGCTAAACACAAATATCAATTATGGTCAGTTTTTCTTTCCCTTTGGCTGGCCTTCATTTATGGAGGCGATTACATATGAAACAACCTATAATTGAAGTGGGAACAAAAGTATTCATCATAGAAAGTAATCGGTTTATAACAGAGGCTCAAGTGCTTCACAGAAGCAGAGAATTTTATACCATTCGTATCGGAAATGGTGGGGCAATCAAAGTCAGAAGAAGTCGATTGTATCTTTCGCAGGAAGAGGCTGAAACACAACTGCCAAAGAAACCAAAGTCAAAACAGAGCGGTTATCGTTCTCCCTATGACTTCGGTGCTTGATTGGGAGGTGTGATAATGGATGAAGTTCATGTAGGATGCCCTTGCTGTAAGAATAAAAGATTGCTTGATGTCAGTATCCATACCAATGGTTGCATCAAAATTAAGTGTCCCATTTGTAAGGCTGTAGTAGCCATAACACTAAAAAACATGAAAATTCGCACTGAGCGAATCGGGGCATGACATAGTCATAGCCACCAAGACCTGGCGGAATAGAGGAGATGTTACTCCTTTGTTTGCTGGGTCTTTTTTATATATGGACTACCGAGCCACGGATCATATTTATAGATACCAAATTGCCGGAGTTTTGCCTGCATTTTTTGCATGGTAAGACTCCGTTTTTTTTCTTTTTATACTATTTGTACCGTACACCAAGAGTGCGGATTGTCATTTCAAAAGCATGATATGTTACCAATAGACAGGGAGATAACTACTCACTAACTTTCTACTCAGCTTGGGTTTGACGTTTCCTCTCGCGTTCCTTCCTTTTTGCCATAAGTTTTGCACATCCATCGTCACAGTAAATTTTTGAAGGACGGCTGCTTGTGCGAATGAAATAGTTGGGACAGGTTGGATTCATACATTTGCGAACACTCGAATTTGGAGTGAAACGGAAAAACAGTTCCAGATACATTGCATCTATTAGTGTTGGGATGCGCCATGATGATTCTGGCTTTCCGGTTTTGTTAAATACCATTTCTGGATAAACACGATGTAGATTCTCTTTGAAAACATCAGTAAATATTCCTCGTGCTGTTTTTAACAGGCTGTCAGCATCTTCATTGGAGTTAATTAGTTGTTCCGCTGAAAGAGGTGTAGAAAAGGTAACTATTCCGTATGGATCAATGTCGACCACAGAAGTCTGACTGACTATTGTTGAAAGCCAATGATGCAGATGCTGCCACATGGAAAAATAGATTTGTATGTATTTGTCTTTGTGCGGGATGCCCCACGAATCCAGTTGTTCTGACTCATTGTAGGAATTTTCAATATCCTTCAAAAAACCTACAAGTAGCATATTCAAATTCAAGCCAAGATAACCGTCTTTTTTAGAGTAACCACCAGATTCAGCGAATCTGTAAAAAAAATGATTGAATTGAAATGTCTCTGTTTTATTTACAGAATCGTCAAAATCAAGTCCGTGGAGATTACAACAGAAGAAAAGCATAATCTCGCATATACGGACAAAATTACGGTCTTGAATTGATTGGTTAAGGTCAATGACGAGTTTCATTTTTACAATATCTTGCTGTATTGTATATAGCCATTCCCGCTCTCTTTTGCCAGAGACTGGAATAACACGAGAGAATTCATCCTTGTCTCCAGAGAAAAATATATAGTCGTTTCGGAAATTACCAAATTGCCTGCTTGAATAAGGCATACCGTATTTGTTGCAGAAATGGATTATGGCATCTGTGTCGGATATGTCAATCGCGGCAAAGTTCATGGCAAGAGAATTATCTGTGTAGTTAAAGCCCGGACCATTTTCGTACACTTTGACTGATTCACCGTCGTATGTACATACGATTGCTTCCTGATAGAGTGGTCCCCAGATAGGTAGATCGGTCTGCGATGTTGGTACAAGTTTATGTTGACCGGAAACTCCGGTAAATGAAAAGCCTGGGTTTGTAAGCATTATGATACCTCCTTTTTATCAATGTCATATGGAAAGTCATATTCACATATGACACATTTTACTATAACATGAAAACAAAGAAAAAGCTATTCTTAAGTGTCGAACTGATAGCACAGATATCTGCGGTATCAGTTGAGCATTTAAAGCTCAAATAAAAATAATCTCATCGTCTGAGATGCGCATTAGGACGGCGAGGTGCATAAAGGAATCCAACACAGCTTTGCTGTAGTGGACTTCCGATGCATCCACCGTTACTTGTCATGCTCATTTTAGCATTTGGGGTCGGTGGAATCGGAAACCATCGGCTCCTTTTTTGTGTCCTTGCTGTCCCCCATCCAGACAGAAAGGACGCAAACATGCAAAGAAACAGCTTTAGCAACCCGAAGGCATATCTCATTGATGAGAATACCCTCAAATATGTAACAGAAGACACGGAAACCGGAAGACTG
>CAZACC010000173.1:0-3337 GCA_964483545.1 uncultured Lachnospiraceae bacterium | reverse complement strand
AACAAAAGGTATATAATACAGTCATTCCAAGAAATATCAGATTAGCAGAGGCACCAAGCTATGGAATGCCAATCAATATGTACGATCCAAAATCTGCAGGAGCAGAAAGCTATGCGTCACTTGCAGATGAAATTATGGAATCGTAAAAGTCGATGATAAGACAGAGATAAAGGAGAAAAAACCATGGCAGTAAAAAAAGGTTTGGGAAAAGGATTGGATGCATTAATACCTGAGGCAACGATTGAGTCTAAAGGCAAGAAAAATGAAGAAAATCTCACTCCAGACAGAATGATAAAAATCACGGCTGTTGAACCAAATCGCGACCAGCCAAGAAAGAACTTTGACGAGGATGCCCTTTTAGAATTATCTGATTCTATTAAGCAGTTTGGAATCATTCAACCGTTAGTTGTACAAGACAGAAAAAATGGACGGTATGAAATCATAGCAGGTGAAAGAAGATGGAGAGCGGCAAAGCTTGCTGGATTAAAGGAAGTACCAGTTATTATCAAGAATTATACCGATCAGGAGATTATGGAGATTTCTCTTATCGAAAACATACAGAGAGAAAACTTAAATCCGATTGAAGAGGCTATGGCATATAAGAGATTATTAAATGAATTTCATCTTAAACAGGATGAAGTAGCAGAGAGAGTATCTAAGAGCAGGACAGCAGTTACCAATTCTATGCGACTTCTAAAGCTTAATGAAGATGTTCAGCAGATGGTCATAGAGGATAAGATTAGCTCTGGTCATGCTAGAGCGTTGATTGCAATCGAGGAGCCTGAAAAGCAGTATGAGGTGGCGTTAAAGGTCTTTGATGAGAAGCTAAGTGTTCGTGATATAGAAAAATTGGTCAAGGACATGAATAAACCGTTGAAGCAGAAAAAGACAAAAGAGAAGCTTGACTTTATCTACAGAGATTTAGAAGAGAAGATGAAGATTTCATTGGGAACAAAGGTCAGTATTAGCGAAAAAAATGATGGTAAAGGAAAAATAGAAGTGGAGTATTATTCCACAGATGAACTGGATAGATTGGTTGATTTACTGATTGCGGTTGGCAAATAATCAATATCTGAGAGGAGTGTAAGGTAACATGGATAGTAACGTATTCAATGCAATGGGTATGGGACAGATGGATCCCGGTATACTAATTATCATATTATTTGTATTATTGATAGTAGTATTGGTTATGCTTTTTGTATTACTTGCAAAGTATAACAGACTACAGGAGTCTTATACGATTTTTATGAAAGGAAAAAAAGGACGTAGCATGGAGCAGCAGATTAACGCTCTTTTTGATGATATTGAGTTCCTGAAATTATCAACGGATAAGAACAAGAGAGATATCGCCAAGATCGTTGATCATGTAAAGGATACATATCAGAGAGTTGGTATTGTAAAGTATGATGCATTTAAACAAATGGGTGGGAAGTTAAGTTTTTCTGTTGCACTGTTGAATGATCGTAAGAATGGATTTATAATAAACTCAGTACATAGCAGTGAAGGCTGTTATGTATATGTAAAGGAAATCAATCGTGGTAATAGTGCCATTTCTTTGGGTGAGGAAGAGGAGATAGCGCTGGCACAGGCACTTCAGTATGAGACGGAAGAAATAGAGTAGATTGTATAGATATGTGGAGTGGAGATTATTTATGAAATTAGAAAAGGTTAAGAACCTAATGGGTGGAGAGCGTCTGGCAAAACCAATCATACTTGGTATAAATCAGATGTTGGTTTATGAAGGCACTTATTTAAAAAAAGAGTATATTGACAAGCTGATTGAATTAGGGATAGAGGAAGTATATATTCATGAAGGAGATATCATCAACGAAAAACCGGATGAGATCATAAAGGAAGAAGTGCGAACAGAATGTAAAAAAAAGGTAAAAGATGTTCTTGAGCAGCATATTTATAAAGACAATGCTGGACTTTCAGAAATCAGTAAAACGATAGAGAAGCTTATTGAGAATATATTGGAAAAGGAAGAGGTTGTTGAAAAAGTATTTGAAATCAGAGAACATAGTGCCGATATCTATGATCATTGCGTAAATGTTTGTGTTCTTTCGATTTTAACATCAATTAAGATGAATCTGCCACAGAATATAATATATGATATTGGTGTAGGAAGTCTGATTCATGATTTGGGACTTCGATATATATCTGTTAAATATACAGATATTTCCATCGATACATTATCACCTGATAATCTGTTTGAATATAAAAAGCATACCGTATATGGCTTTTCTTCTGTAGAAAAGGAAAGCTGGATGAGTGATATTGCGAAAAAGGTGCTACTGTTTCATCATGAGAGACTGGATGGTTCTGGATTCCCTTTGAAGCTAAAAAATATCTCTATGGAGAATCGGATTGTTGCAGTCTGTGATGCCTTTGATGAATTGATAAGCGGTATCGGGTGTGAGCGAGTGAAAGTTCAGGAAGCACTTGAGTATTTGAAAACATATAGAAATATTTATTTTGATGGAAAGGTCATTGACATTTTTCTAGACTTTATCGCAACCTATCCTTCAGGAACAAAGGTTAGAACCAATGAAGGTGAGATTGGTATGGTAATCGGACAGAACGAACATTTTACAGAAAGACCAATCCTTCGTATGCTTTTTAATCAGGAAGGTATTGCTTATAAAGAAAAAGTCATTATTAATTTAGTAGAAGTACATCATATATTTATAGAAAAAGTCATTTATGGAGACTGAGAGGTGAAATCTGTTGCATCAATATCTTAGAGCAATCGGATTTAGTAAAATAAACAGTAAAAAACAGTTAAAAATAATTCTTGATCAGGTAGTATCAGAGGCAAAAGAAAAGATATTTGTTGAAATATCGCCAGAAAGTGTAGTCGCACAGTACAATATGGATTTTGCAGATTCTATTGGGCTGACTGTCAGAGGCGAGTTTGATATTGACAATGTATTTACTTATGAATTTTGTTTTCCATACTGTAAGGGAATCCATATGAGTACAGAGGAGGATGTCACTGTAGAACGACATGCAGAAAAAGAAACCTATGCTGGAGTTTGTGATGATATCCGAGTTGGGGTATCCTTAATATTCTATATTCAAAACAGTCTTGACTATATGAGAGAAAAAATTGAAAATAAATTACCAATCAAGGAAACATCGGTTACTTTATCAGGACTGTCCTTGCAGGGTAAGATTATGTTGCCTATTAATAAAAATGAAAAAGAAAAGAAAAAGGTTCAGAAGGCAACAAATAACAGAAAACAGTTGATCGCAGCTGCTCGTCAGGGAGATGAAGAGGCAATAGAAAGTCTGACACTTGAAGACATTGATACATATACTACGATTTCCAGAAAAA
>CAZACC010000172.1:0-3341 GCA_964483545.1 uncultured Lachnospiraceae bacterium | reverse complement strand
AAACCACTCCCTTAGATTTCGCTGTTGTTCCTGATGAAAAGAGAATAAAGGCAGCGTCAGTTATCATTTTCCCAGGCGTCTTGAAATTATACTCTTTACAATGTGCTGCCCGCTCAAGTTCACCATCATTGTTTATTATGTAGAGCCTATTCTGATCACATAACTTTGTACTTAGCTGACAAAATTGATTGTTGCTGATGCAAATATGCTTCACATCCGCTGTATGGATTCTTTCCAGCTTCTCTTCTTTCGGAAGAGAATAATCAATAATGACCGGAATGGCCCCGACTTTCACTGCTGCCAGGAAACAAATTGATTCTGCGTAATTGTTCTCCATGATCAGAACAATTCTATCTCCATAAGTAACTCCGTCATTTTGCAGTTTTGTATAAAATGCGTTCACCATTTTATCATACTGTTGATATGTAATATTCTGTATTGCACCATTATCCCGAATATAACGAATCAAAACTTCATTTTTGTGATCAGAAAACACTTGATTCACCTTTTGGATAAATGCTTTTCTGGCCTGCATATCAAACACTGCTTTTACCTCTTTCCTATACCTATCCGATATTTTTGTAGTATTTTTCTATTTCTTCCTGTTCCAGTTTTAAGTAATCAATTTTATAGAATTTGGTTTTGGGTAATTCCTCTCTGACTTCAAACAGCTTTGGTACAGCGTATCTGGATAATTTCTCTCTGCACAGTGTCTTTAACTCTTCTAATACAACATCCGACGATTTTGTGCCCTGTTTTACAGTCAAAAATACCTTTGGAACATTTACCTTATATGGATGAGGAACCCCTACTACAGCACAGGCTTCCACAGCCTCGTGCTTTTGGATGACATTCTCTATCATGTTGGGATAAATGTTATATCCGGAGGATATGATGATTCTCTTGATTCTCTGGGTAAAATATAGAATTCCTTCTTCTGTCATATATCCGACATCTCCGGAATGAAGCCACGTCCTACCATCCTCGTGTATCTTTAATGTTGCATTTGTTTCTTCTTCATTTTCATAATAGCCGCGCATCACAGTCGAACCATTGATGCAGATTTCTCCGTTTGTCCCATATGGCACCTCTTCTGTTGTGCCGGGCTTTACTATTTTATAAATATTCATGGGAAGCGGGATTCCTACACTGGATTCGTAATTGGCTCCATCACAGCTAAAAAAGGCAGCGGCAAGACACTCTGTCATTCCCATACCCTTATATAATTCATGTGGACCCTTATGTTTCTCAAGAAAATTGTTGACACGGCGTTCCAAATCAATTGGAAGATTATCCCCCCCTCGATATGGGAGAAGCTAACAGTGATAAATTTACATTTTTGAAGTATCGGCTGCTAACCATCGATGCAAATAAAGTTGGTACACCGACAAAAAATGTGATTTTCTCTTTTTCCAGTGTTTTTGCAACTATTTTCTCATCATACCGAGGCAATAAAACCAATTTAAAGTTTGCACATAAAGATGTGTGTACGCAGTCTGCAAGTCCGAATCCATGAAAGATAGGAGTGATTGCCAGCATATGTTGTCCCCTTATATAATGGGGCATGGATGTTTTTAACTGCTCTACATTGGTATTAAAATTCTCATTTGTCAGCATCACGGCCTTTGCTTTTCCTGTACTTCCTCCTGTGTGCAGCAGCACTGACATCTTGTCAGGAACAAAATCTGCTTCCTGTAGAGCTGCTGTCTCATCAGCTGATCTAAGAAAATCAGAACATTTTATGAATTGAGATGGATGTTTCTCGTGGTAATATCCCAGTTTCCCTGTATTCAGCATCTGATATCCGGTTCTCATGATCAAAGGCATGGAATCACCTGCCGATACAACTATTACCTTTTCCAGAGAAACTGTCGGAAGCAGTTCTTTCACCTTTTCATAACATAAATCAATCATGATCATGATTTTGGATTTGGAATTGTGTAAATACTCACCGATTTCGTCCTTACTGGACAATGGGTGAATCATATCCGCCACCGCCCCTATTTTATTGATTGCATAGAAGCTGATGACCCCTTCCGGAGCATTCGGCATACATACTGTTACAATGTCACCGGACTTTACTCCATGGGCAAGAAAAGCCTTTGCATATTGATCTATGCTGCGGAAGAATTCTCTATAGGACATACTTTTCCCAAAGTATCCGATTGCCTGCATTTCCGGGTAGTCCTTGCTGCATTGGTACATGTATTGATAAATGGTTTGTTGTGGTATCTGTACATTGAATTGACTTTGCGTATAGAATTGCAGCCATGGCTGGTCGATTGAGCCATGATTGGTGAAAGATCTGTTTTGAAGATAGAGATTTCCGGGCTTTTTCTTGATCAGCTCTACAGTTTCATATAACTTTGTAACATCATCTAATTTGAATATATTAACATGGCTGCAAGTCTGATTGTATTTTGCAGCTATACAGATCACGTCTATCACTTCCGCTATTTCGAGACAATTGTCCGGGTTGTCTTCTATCATGATGTCGATCTTGAGATCATTGATGATCTTCAGCTTGCTCCCCTTGCAGTAGGTGATTGTGTCATATACGATATGATTTCTTTTTAACCAGTTACGAACAGCCGCTCTCATGAGCTGACCTGCAATTCCTTTGCTACATGCAAATTCCCGTGACGTAATGATATTCACGGAATCCTTATTGTCATGTATTTTCTGAATTTCTTGGCTGATTCCCGGTCTAGCTTTCTCCCATAGCGAATATGGAATCAGATATTTTGTCCAGAACCGGCGATACTGTTTCTCAGAACAATTGAATATTTTTTTAATATCAAAGCCTTCCGGGTTCTGAACTTCCTGATGGTACTTTCTTTTGAAAAATGCAGCACCCTTCTTTAGTTGATAGTGTTCAATGTCTGTTAATACTCCATCAATATCCAGTCCGATTTTGCTCATGATTTCCCACCATATCCTGTAATATTTACTGCATTTTCACACTAAATAGTTGTTGTCCCTACTAATAGTCATAAAAAATATCAAATAATAAAATGAATACATTCCATATTCTTGCGCACATTCTAAAGATATTACAATTAAATCCATTCCAAAAATGTTATAGTCGTTTTAATGACTATAGTCAATCTAAAAACTACATTATACGGTTATATTATAAGCATTGGGAAAGGAAGTCTTTCTTTGATTAACTATGGTCCTTTTTGGGATACTTTGAAGTCATCATCGGAATCTACGTATACTTTAATAAACCATTATCGAATCTCCAGCTCGACAATAGATAAACTGCGGAAAAATAAACCACTGACCACTACTACTTTGAATGATCTATGTAGAATCTTAAATTGTAGTCTCAGTGATAT
>CAZACC010000171.1:0-3386 GCA_964483545.1 uncultured Lachnospiraceae bacterium | reverse complement strand
TCCCAGACAAGGTCCGCAGGTCGGAGTAGATACGACTGCTCCAGCTTCGATAAATATCTTAAGCAAACCTTCCTCCATGGCCTGTAGGTAGATAGTCTGCGTTGCTGGAATCACGATACACCGTACATTCGGAGCCACTTTTCTAGCCTTCAAGATAGATGCAGCAACTCTAAGATCATCTATTCTTCCGTTCGTACAGGATCCAATTACCGCCTGATCAATCTTGACAGGTTCCTTGATTTCATCAATGGTCTTCGTGTTTTCTGGCAAATGAGGGAATGCGATTGTAGGTTTTAATTTGCTGAGATTGATTGTATACTCCTCATCATACTCTGCATCTGCATCAGCTTCATAAACCTTGTATGGACGCTTACTATGTTCCTGCATATACTGAATTGTCTGATCATCTACAGGAAAGATACCATTCTTGGCACCTGCTTCAATAGCCATATTTGCAATTGTAAAACGATCGTCCATATTCAGATGACTGATACCGTCTCCCGTAAATTCCATGGACTTATATAATGCGCCATCCACACCAATCATTCCTATGATATGGAGGATGACGTCCTTACCGCTGATCCACTTGGCCGGCTCTCCTATGATATTGAAACGAATAGCCGACGGAACCTTAAACCATGCTTTACCAGTTACCATGCCCGCTGCCATGTCTGTACTGCCGACTCCTGTAGAAAAAGCTCCGAGAGCACCGTATGTACAAGTATGTGAATCTGCTCCTATAATGGCATCTCCTGCTACAGTAAGCCCCTTCTCTGGCAGAAGTGCATGTTCAATACCCATCTGTCCAACATCAAAATAATTAGTAATCTCATGCTTACATGCAAAGTCTCTTACACATTTGCAGTTTTCAGCTGACTTAATATCTTTGTTTGGAATAAAATGGTCCATAACCAATGCAATTTTATCTTTATGAAATACTGTATCGTTTTTCATTTTATCCATTTCACGAACCGCTACTGGTGTTGTGATATCATTTCCAAGTACTAGGTCGAGGTCTGCCTCGATCAGCTGTCCAGCTGTAACAGTGTCTAGTCCCGCATGCGCCGCAAGTATTTTTTGTGTCATTGTCATTCCCATTTTGATTGCCTCCTGATCATTCTGACTTCTTTCTTCTAAATTATATTTTGTAGATGTAGTGTAGCATAGTTTTTATTATAATTATAATATCAATATTTCATATTTGCTATAACCAGATGTTATGATATAATGCGAGCATAAGGAGATTTATCATGGAAAACAACCTATCCCTGTATCGTATCTTTTATTCAACTGCTATCTGTGGCAATATATCGAATGCCGCTAAATCATTATACATCAGTCAGCCAGCAGTAAGCAAGGCTATTTCTAAACTGGAGCATAGCCTGAATGTCATCCTGTTTATCAGAAGTCCTAAGGGTGTTCAGCTTACTTATGAAGGTGAACTGCTGTTTGAGAAAATCAAGGCAGCATTTCAGTTTATTGAACTCGGAGAAGAACAGATCCGCAGAACAACGGAACTTGGTGGTGGTCATATTAAGGTTGGGGTCAGCACCACACTTTGTAAATATGTTTTGCTGCCCTATCTTCAGGAATTCATACAAGAGAATCCGCATGTGAAGTTCACAATCAATTGCCAGTCTACCTACCAAACACTCCAGCTGTTAGAGGACGGCAAAATGGATATTGGTTTTATCGGAATACCAAAAGATGCGAAGGAACATCTGAATAATCTAAACTTTGTCAAGACAGGAGAAATTGAAGATATCTTTGTTACCACAAAGAGTTATATGGAAAATCTAAAGATCCGAGTGGCTGATCATTCACATTCTTCGTTCTTGCAAAATGCCACTTTAATGCTTTTGGATAAGCCGAATATGACACGTCAGTATATTGACACTTACTTTGCTGAACATCATTTTGAACTAGGACAGCTGATAGAGGTTACGACAATGGATCTGCTGATCGATTTTGCTAAAATCGGACTTGGTGTTGCCTGTGTCATTAAAGATTTCGTCAAAAAAGAACTTGAATCAAAAGAATTAATCCAAGTTCCATTAAAGTTTTCTATTCCGAAGCGAAGTATCGGATTTGCTGTTCCAAAAGTAAATATTTCATCAAATGCCACTGAACGGTTTGCGGATTTTATAACAAAGCATTCTTTTGAATGATTATTATTATTTCAATCCCCAATAACCGAGATATGCATTCATGGCTCTCTGTTGTTCCTGTTGATATGTCTCAGCAAAGCTTGCTGTCTGATTGACCGCCTGTGCCTGCATCATGGATTGATACTGCGCCAGCTGTGTTGCTTGTGCTGCTTTTAATGCATAATACTGATCCATGGCGTTTGACTGTGCTACAGCAGCTCCATTGGCCATCATCATAATCTGTGCTGCCTGTGTCTGAAGTGCCTGCTGATACAGTGTTGCCTGATACTGGGCGACTATGGCTGCATGATATTGATTAATTGCTGCTTGCTGCATTTCTTCATAGGTCGCTGCCTTGGTCTGGGTCGGGAGCATGAAAGCAACTGTGCATACTGCTGTGATTGTAAGTATATATTTCAAGATTTTATTCATTGATGTACCTCCGATTGTGATTTTCATATCATTATAATAGTCCGAAATCATTATGAAAGCAAGGGAGTTCACAAAATTGTCACATAGCTGAATGCAATTTGAGAGTGAGAGGGCTCCGATAGTGGCAGAGAGTACAACACAAAACGGGGGCCCCCGATAGTGGAAGTGAGTACAACACAAAATAGGGGGCTCCGATAGTGGCAGAGAGTACAACACAAAACGGGGGAGTCCCCCCGTTTTGTGTTGTCGCCCTTACGGGCGACTATATCAATTCAGAAAGAGGGTGCTTACCATGCGAGCATGGTAGACACCCTCTTTTTGAATTGATGCACTCTCTTCCACTATCGGATTAGTTGTTGATGAATTTTTCGTTTTCGTTGTTCCAGCTGTAGAGCTTGCGAATTTCTTTGCCGACTGCTTCTGAGGAATGCTCTGCTGCTAACTTCTTCATTGCTTTGAAGTGTGCCTGGCCTCCTGCTGGTGACATGTCGAGTAAGAACTCTTTTGCAAAGGAGCCGTCCTGAATGTCGGAAAGGATTTTCTTCATAGTCTTCTTAGTTTCTTCTGTGATGATCTTAGGTCCTGTAATATAATCGCCGTATTCTGCTGTGTTGGAGATAGAATATCTCATTCCCTCGAAGCCTGACTGATAGATCAAATCTACGATTAGCTTCATCTCATGAATACATTCAAAGTATGCATTTCTCGGATCATATCCGCCTTCTACCAATGTCTCAAAGCCTGCCTGCATCAATGCACATACACCACCGCAAAGAACTGCCTGCTCACCGAATAAGTCTGTCTCTG
>CAZACC010000170.1:0-3469 GCA_964483545.1 uncultured Lachnospiraceae bacterium | reverse complement strand
TTCTTGCTTTATCAATGATTACAGTCGCATCCGTCCGATCTACGAGATTGACACAGACTGCATCGTAGCCTCTGTCGGCAAACCGCTCGACCTGATCATTCTGGGTCAGCTGACTTCCTCCAGCACTGACGACATCCAATGTGATTACAGTTCCTGTTTCTTTCTCCTTTTCAACGCTCCATTCCTTCAGATAGGCAACCATGTCTGCGATGAAGGTATCATATTCATCATAAATGCTCACACCAATCTTGATGCTTTTCTTGGGTGCTTCGCCATTATCTGATAGAGGGCTGGAAGCTCTGCAGCCTGCCAGGAACAGACTGAGAACGAGTATGATGATAGGTAATTTCTTCATTGTGAACCTTTCCTTCCGTCAGGGGTTTCTCACTAGATATGGTTTCGCTTCCGCTCAACCCGTCAGGGGTTTCTCACTTTGTGAGAACTCTCCCCTGACTCTCTCCCCTGACTTATTTAACGAACGGGAACAACATCTTCTGGTTATCGGTTTCGTAGAGTGATTTCTTGGTTACAATATGATATTCTACCAGATTATTGTATTCTTTATTTGTATAGTGTTGGTTTTTCATGACTTCCTGAACACCGAGATAGCCAATGCTGAATTCATTCTGATATCCGAGCGCCTCTATGACACCACTGTCGAGATAGTAGACAGCCTTGTCTGAATTGCCGATTCCATATAGCTTTGCATCTTTATTTAGATTCTCCACAGCATCTATGACTGCTTCTATGGAGGATGTATCAATTCCAACTACGACATCCACTGCTTCCTCGGTCAGCTGACGCTGTAATAAGAGCATAGCACCTATATTGGTTTCATTATCCTTACGGTTCCATATTGTGATGCTGTCAACCTTGCCCTGCAGTGCATCATAGAGTCCCTGGTAGCGTTCAGCAACACTATCCCTCTGTTCATGGTCAATGAAGATAGCTACCTTTGTCTCAGGCAATTCTCGCTCTATGATTACCTCACCCATTTGATATCCCATCTTGTAGTTCTCAGCACTGACACAAAGCTTATCCTCTGTATATCCGATTCCACTCTCCACAAGGATGACTGGTACTTTTGCAGACAGTTCCTCGATATACTGCTTCATTTCTGCACTATCACAGGCTGCGATCATCAGGGCATCTGCTCCATTATTTAGCTCTCTCTGTATCAATTTTTTTTGTTCAGAGGCACCTATCTCATCAGACATCGTTACTAGATTGATCTCTGCCTTAACGAAGTCCGCCGCCTGCTCTGCACCACGCCTCATATTCTCCCAACGCTCCGATTCATTTCCATATACAATCAGAGAGATGGTTTTTACCGGATCATTACCCTTGTCATAAGTTCCGTAATAGTATAGGAAAAGGAGCAATACTGTAACAATCACTACTGTAATAATCCTCAGGATTGTGCTACTTTTCATTTTCATTTGGCACCTCCTTTGGATATATGTCGGAATAGAGGAGCTTCGGCAGATGGATCCTAACAGTTGTTCCCTCATCCAGTTCGCTTTCTATCGACAGTCCGTAGTCTCCCTTGAAATAAAGTTTGATACGCTGATCAATATTACGAAGCCCTATTCCTGATCCATGTTTTCTAACACGAGTGTCATCTTTTAGGAGATACGGAATGTTCTCTTTTGGAATTCCCATTCCATTATCTGTTACTTCTATATATATATTATCTTCCTTTTCATAACCACGCAGAAGGATCTCTCCTTCCCCATCCATATGCTCTACACCATAATAGATGGCATTTTCTAAAAGTGGCTGTACGATGAGTTTAATCGTGCAGTACTCCTCGATAGCTGGATCTACTTCAATCCTCATATCGAATTTATTCTTGTATCTTACCTTCTGGATGTCCAAATAATACTTGGCATGTGCGATTTCATCCTTGATGGATATAATATTTTTGCCCTTGCTTAGAGAGATACGGAAAAGCTTGGCAAGTGCCGTAACCATGGAGATAGCCTCTTGATAACGCTCACTCTCGATCATCCATACGACGGAATCCAGAGTATTATATAGAAAATGCGGATTGATTTGGGACTGCAATGCATCCAGTGCACTCTTTCTCTTTTCCTGCTGTTCTGTCACCATATCATCCATCAGCTTACGCATCTGCCGTACCATAGAGGTGATGGTCTTGCCAAGATGTCTAATCTCATGTGTTCCACCGATATAGATATCTGTGTCTAGATTGCCTTCCTCTAGATACTTAATAGATTTTTCCAGTTTACGAATCGGATCTGTCACTCGGGAAGAAATAAAAGTATTACCAAATAAAATCAACATAATAGAAATGGTTGCAATCATGATGGTGAAAAGTCTGACCTGATTCAGATTCACGGAGAATTCCTGCACAGGAGTCACACTGACGAGCTTCCAGCCTGTATAACCGACTGTCTTTACAATGATAACTCGCTCTTTCCCTTCAAAGGTCTCTGTATAATTACCATCCTCATAGCTCGCAGCAGTTTTACTATTTTCCTGAACCAGATTTGAGTATATTGCCTGCTGCTGCGGATGATAGATAATCTCTCCATTTCGGTCCATCAGATAGATATAGCCATAGCCTTTCTCATTTGCCTTTGATAATAACTGCTCTATACCACTAAAATTCATGTCTACCAATAATACTCCGCGACGGATTCGTCCGATATTCGTCAATTCTACAGAACGGCTGAGAGACACGACCCAAAAATATCGATAATTGCTACTGTCAAACAGATTCTGTACATGAGGTGTTGAGAAATGTAGATTTTCAATCTTCTCATTTGCCTGTATAAACCAGTCCTGCGTCTTGATATCAATACCTTTCTTCCTAGTCGCAACAGGAGCAGCTGCCATCACAGCTCCATCCTCTGTCACGCATGCGATGCTGATCAGATTATCTTTATTTGCTTCATAGAGCAACGTCATCTCTTTGTCTAACGGCTCATAGGTTAGATCTCTGTTTTTGATAACGCTGTAATACATGGTATCAGATACCGTCATCATACTGCGCAAATAGGTATTTAGATTCCAGGCGGCCTGATCTAAGAGCTGCTTATTGCTTTCAATTGCATTTTCCTTTGTATTCTGGGCAAACTGAGCATAAAGAACAATCCCCATGAAAACCATCGCTATAATGGCGATTGTCGTGAAGGATATCGTGATGATCAATTGGATACTTCTCTTTTGTATCTTATTTCTCATTTGCCCCTGCCTGATTTGCACGATACTTGGATGGTGAGACACCGTACTGTTTTTTGAATACATAGCTGAAATAATTTGGCTCTGTATAGCCGACCAGCTCTGATATAATGTATGCCTTTTCTTCTGTCGTATTGAGGAGCTGTAGTGCCTGCTCCATCCGGACATGTGTTAGATAGACTACAAAACTCTCTCCAGTCTCTCTTCTGAATAATGTCGAGAAATACGTAGCACTCAGTCCTAGAAAGCCACACAGCTTTTC
>CAZACC010000169.1:0-3510 GCA_964483545.1 uncultured Lachnospiraceae bacterium | reverse complement strand
AGTGCCACCTTCTCCCAGCGCGGAGCCTTTTTATTCGTCCAGTCTCCATAAATCCTCTTGTAAGTCGCAACCCCGTAATTTGAGATCTCGTCCAGTATATACTTAATATATTTTGACGATACATTCTCTGAATCTATCAATACCGCCAGTCTCTTTTCATTGCTTTCCATATTTTACCTCACTCTGTTTATGGTCCATCATTTCATTCTATATTTGTTCTGACTATTTGATAGTACCACATTCGATGGTTGTTTGCTACTGAAAACACTTATTTGTTTACAACTGTTTTAGTCCTTTTGTGGAATAAAAATTAACAATTTGGTCACAAAATAATCACTGGACTTTTTATTCAATTCATATTATAGTGATTCATAGAGTGAATTTTTACATGATATAGTATGATGCCGAATATGAGAACAAATCCGCTCATCAAAAATCTGATTAAGAATAGAGGAAATCATTTTGAGAAAAAAATCACACATATCGTTAGCCATGTACATCGCAGATTCACTGGGTGAAGACGTGCTGTCCAGACATCGCAAGGCTTTTTGCATCGGTTCAATCCTACCAGACTGCAAATTCTCCTTTTTAACAACCAAACATGAATTTACTGGAACCATTTCCATGGTAAAGGATAAAATCAGAGAATTGACAACCGATTATGATCCTGCATCACAAAGTGAACGCAAATATGTAATTGATCTCGGACAGGTGCTTCACTATATCGCAGACTACTTTACATTTCCACATAATGCAACTTATGATGGGAATCTCAAGGATCACTGTGCATACGAGAAAGAATTAAAGTTCTCTCTCCGCTCCTATATTAGAAGCGGTGAAGCACACCGTGTATCCGCAAACTCATTCGAATGCCCAAACTGTGATGCGCTCTTCAGCTTTCTTGAAAAAGCACACCAGGAATACTTAAGCATGAAGCGCAATGTCGAAGAAGACTGTATCTATATCGTCCGCATCTGTCACCAAGTAGCAGAAGCCATTCTCAGTCTCCTAAACATCCAAAAAGCCAAAGCTTACGCTTTTTCATACCCACAATATAGCACACGTATACCCCAATTCTAAATAATCAAAAAAGCGAGTCGTTCATGACCCGCTTTTTGTTTGCTTTCCTCACTTATGTGCGTTCTCCAATCACTCTACTCATGCAGTGGAACAAGCTGCTCCTGATTGCCCATATACGGACGAAGAACCTCTGGAATATTTATACTTCCGTCTGCGTTTAGATTATTCTCCAAAAATGCAATCAACATACGTGGCGGTGCCACAACCGTATTGTTCAGTGTATGGGCAAAATACTTGCCATCCTCTCCGTTTACGCGGATTTTCAACCGGCGTGCCTGCGCATCTCCAAGGTTCGAACAGCTGCCAACCTCAAAGTATTTCTTCTGTCTAGGTGACCATGCCTCTACATCATAAGACTTCACCTTCAAATCAGCCAAGTCTCCTGAACAGCACTCCAATGTTCTAACTGGAATATCCAAAGAGCGGAACAGATCTACTGTATTCTGCCACAGCTTTTCAAACCACATTGGACTCTCCTCTGGTTTGCATACAACGATCATTTCCTGCTTCTCAAACTGATGAATTCTGTACACACCACGCTCTTCAATACCATGTGCACCCTTTTCTTTTCTAAAGCAGGGTGAGTAGCTTGTCAACGTTCTCGGAAGCGAATTCTCAGGTAAAATGGTATCAATAAACTTACCAATCATGGAATGCTCACTTGTACCAATCAGGTAAAGATCCTCTCCCTCAATCTTGTACATCATCGCATCCATCTCTGCAAAGCTCATAACACCTGTAACCACATTACTTCTGATCATAAAAGGAGGTACACAATAAGTAAATCCTCTGTCAATCATGAAATCACGTGCATAGGAAATCACTGCCGAATGCAGTCTTGCGATATTGCCCATTAAATAATAGAATCCGTTGCCCGCAACCTTACCTGCTGCATCAATGTCAATACCATCAAAACGCTCCATGATCTGTGTATGATATGGAATCTCAAAGTCGGGTACAACGGGTTCGCCGTACTTTGTCACTTCTACATTCTCACTGTCATCCTTGCCGATTGGAACACTCGAATCAATGATATTCGGTAACGTCATCATAATCTTCGTCACCCGCTCCTGCAGATTTGCTTCCTCTGCCTCTAGCTCAGCAAGTCTTGACGCATTGGCAGTTACCTGACGCTTGATTTCCTCAGCCTCTTCCTTCTTGCCCTGTGCCATCAAGGCACCAATCTGCTTAGAAAGGATATTGCGCTTGGAACGCAGATCATCTGCTTCCTGTTTTGCTGCACGGCCCTTTGCATCTAGGTCGATGACCTCATCGACCATAGGAAGCTTCGCATCCTGAAATTTTTTCTGAATGTTTTCTTTTACCTTGTCAGGGTTTTCTCTGACAAATTTCATATCTAGCATGGTATATTCCTCCTGAAATACTGGTTGTTTTTATAATCATTCTTGGCGGTGCAAAATGACTGCATCATTTTATCTCGCTATCCCACTATCTCGCTGTGAAACTGCTGTAATGATTTCACATCTCCTAACGATTTCTGCATTGCTTTGATGCCCTGAATGGAAGCTTTTGCTGCTGCCATAGTCGTTACATACGGGATACGTCCCTTGATGACTCCCTTACGGATATAGCTGTCATCCATGGCACCCTTCTTGTCATCAGGTGTATTGATCACGATATCAACTTCATTATTTGTAATCGCATCCAGAATATTTGGTCTGCCCTGCTGCAGCTTGAATACCTTGGTTGCCGAGATGCCGTTCTCATTGATGAAATCAGCTGTTCCGCGCGTAGCTATAATCTTGAATCCGCACTCGTGAAAGCCCTTCGCTACCTCTACCAGCTCTTCCTTATCCCTGTCATTCACACTGATCAAAACGGTTCCTGAGAGCGGAAGCTTTGTCTGTGTTGCCTCCTGTGCCTTGAAGTAGGCGGTTCCGAAATCAGCTGCCATACCAAGCACTTCTCCAGTCGAACGCATCTCCGGTCCGAGCAGTGGGTCTACCTCTTGGAACATATTGAACGGGAAGACTGCTTCCTTGACTCCATAATGAGAAAATTTCTTCTCTTTTAAATCTGCAACTGGTGACTTTCTTCCAGTTAGTTCAGCTGTTATGATCTCGGTTGCAAGCGGTACCATTTTAATGTTGCACACCTTTGAGACAAGAGGAACTGTACGAGATGCTCTCGGATTGGCTTCCAGTACATATACCTTGCCGTCCTCGATTGCATACTGCATATTCATTAAGCCGCAAACATTCATTTCCTTGGCTATTTTCATTGTATAGTCTTTGATCATCTTTACATTCTCATCCGAGATGTTGATGGACGGAATCACACATGCAGAGTCTCCAGAATGAATACCTGCGAGCTCGATATGCTCCATCACTGCTGGCACATAAGCATCCTTGCCGTCACTGATTGCATCTGCCTCACATTCAAGTGCATTGTGCAGGAAACGGTCAATCA
>CAZACC010000168.1:0-3517 GCA_964483545.1 uncultured Lachnospiraceae bacterium | reverse complement strand
ATCGGACCTCTTACAGGAGCTGCTGCTTCTTACGGATTATCCGTTAAGCAGGGTGCTGAGATTGCAATTCAGGAAATCAACGAAGCTGGTGGAGTTCAGGTCGGTGACACAACCTACACCTTTGCAATGCAGTTCGAAGATGATCAGGCAACAGAAGACAAAGCCATCCAGGCTTACAACACACTGATGGATCAGAAGATTGATGTTCTTCTTGGTACTGTTACCTCAGGTTCATGTCTGGCAATCATTGATTTGACAGCTGAGGACGGAATCCTGCAGGTTACACCTTCAGGCTCTGCTCAGGACTGCACGAAGAACCCGAATGCATTCAGAATCTGCTTTACAGATCCCCTACAGGGTGTCACAATGGCTGATTACGCAGTCAATGACTTAGGGTATAAGAAGATCGCAGTCATCTTCAATAACTCAGATGAGTACTCAACTGGTATTAAGGATGCATTTGAAGCTCAGGTAGCTGCCAACGGCGGTGAAATCGTAGCAAGTGAGTCCTTTGTCAAGGATGATGTAGACTTCAACACACAGCTGACCAGCATCAAGGGAACAGATGCAGAAGTAATCTTCGTTCCTGCATACTACAATGATGCAAACTATATCACAAAGCAGGCGAAGGATCTTGGAATGTCATTACCGTTCCTCGGATCTGATGGCTGGGATGGCGTACTTGGTGCAGTGACAGATCCTTCCGCTGTTGAAAACGCTGTATTCCTTAGCCCGTTCTTCGCAGCTGAAGACAGTGATCTGGTTAAGAATTTCGTGTCCGCATATGAGACAGCTTATGGTGCTACACCTGATCAGTTTGCCGCTGATGCATACGACGGAGTATATGTATTCAAGGCTGCTATGGAAAAAGCAGGTTCTATCGAGAGTGCTGCTTTGATTGAGGCAATGCCTCAGATCACCATCGATGGTCTGACAGGTTTAGGCATGAGCTTTACACCAGAAGGTGAGCCAAACAAGGCGGCTAAGTTCATCACAATCAAAAATGGTGAATATACAATGGAATAGTTCATACAGAACAGTCAAAGGAGACCTCGCCAGATGTGCGCAGGTCTCCTTTTTTCTTGCATTTAAGAGATGATTATGATACCTTATAAATGATGCTTTGCATTACTATATAACAGTTTGGAGAAGATCAAATGAATGTACTAAACAGTATTATCGAACAGTTGATTAATGGTCTGCGTACCGGCAGTATCTACGCACTGATCGCACTGGGATATACGATGGTATACGGCATTGCCAAGATGATCAACTTCGCTCATGGTGACATTATCATGGTCGGAGCCTATATCCTCTATGTATTTGTCTCGCTGCTGCATTTACCTGCAATCCCTGCCGTACTTCTGACCATCATGATTTGTGCCATCCTCGGTGTTCTGATCGAGAAGGTCGCATACAAACCTCTCAGAAAGGCTCAGCCTCTTGCTGTCCTCATTACCGCAATCGGTGTCAGCTTCTTTCTGCAGAACATCATACAGCTCATTTTTGGAGCTACGCCGATTCCTTTTGGCTCGATCATCAAGATTCCTGCCATTACGCTTGGCGCCATTACCATATCAGGCATTACACTCGTGACTCTGATCGTGACCACGATCTGCATGGTCGCACTGACACTCTTCATTAATAAGACAAAGGCCGGACGCGCCATGCGTGCCGTGTCTGAGGATAAGGGAGCAGCCGAGCTCATGGGGATTAACGTAAATGGTACGATTTCCCTGACATTCTTCATCGGCTCCGCTCTCGCTGCGATTGCTGGTATCCTTTTCATCTGTCAGTATGAAGCCTTAAAGCCGACTCTAGGTGCACTGCCCGGCATCAAGGCATTCGTTGCCGCTGTACTTGGCGGTATCGGCAGCATCCCTGGTGCGATGCTTGGGGGTATTCTTCTTGGTATCATCGAGAGCTTATCCAAGGCTTACATCTCCACACAGTTATCAGATGCCATCGTATTTGGTGTACTGGTCATTGTGCTGCTTGTAAAGCCTACTGGTCTCCTCGGTAAGCAGAGAAAGGAGAAAGTATGATAAAAAAGATTCTCAAAAACAAAAATAATATCATTCTATTTGCAATCACCATTGTCGTCTATGCACTGGTCATGATACTGGTCAATGCAGAGCTTCTGAGTCGTCAGATGACCTCGATCATCGTTCCTGTATGTGTCAATGTCATGCTGGCTGTTTCGCTGTGTCTGATCGTTGGCTTCCTCGGGGAACTGACACTGGGACATGCAAGCTTTATGTCCATCGGTGCCTATACAGGTGCGTTGATCACGATGAATCTAACCACGCTCCCATCACCAGTTGCTTTTGCTCTGGCACTTGTCGCAGGCGGACTGATGGCAGGTCTCTTCGGAGCACTCATCGGCGTTCCCGTACTTCGATTAAAGGGAGATTACCTCGCGATCGTCACACTTGGCTTTGGCGAAATCATTAAATCCATCATCAATTCACTGACCATCACAGGCGGAGCTGCTGGACTTTCCAATATTCCAAAATATTCAACTTACAAGCAGTTCACCCTGATCTATATCATTATGATTCTGATGATTTTGCTGATTGCTAATCTGGTAAACTCCCGACACGGACGTGCGATTTCCTCGATCCGTGATAATTATATTGCAGCTGAGGCAACCGGTATCCCTGTCAGCCGCTTCAAGGTAATTGCATTTGTGATTTCCGCAGTACTGGCTGGAATTGCAGGTGTTATCTATGCACACAATGTCGGTATCCTGAAGCCAGGTAACTTCGACTACAACAAATCCATCGAGATCCTCGTTATGGTCGTACTCGGTGGCATGGGCAATATCAAAGGCTCCATCATCGCCGCTGTCATCCTAACCCTGCTTCCTGAGGTGCTGCGCGGACTGGATGACTACAGAATGTTAATGTATGCAGTGGTACTGATCGCAATGATGATCTTTAATAACTCTGCCTTTAAAACAAGATTATTAGAAAAAAGAAACCTAAAATCCTCTGAAAAGGAGGCTGAATAATATGGCATTGCTTGAAATCAAAAAACTCGGCATCTCCTTTGGAGGTCTACATGCCGTTGACGATCTGAATCTGGAATTAAAGGAAGGATCACTGGTCGGTCTGATTGGTCCGAACGGTGCCGGTAAGACAACTGTATTTAACATGCTGACTGGTGTTTACACCCCTACCAATGGACGTATCTTACTAGATGGCAAGAGCATCATCGGCAAAAAACCACATGAAATCTGTGATGCTGGTATTGCTCGTACATTCCAGAATATTCGCCTGTTCAGCAAGATGACCGTGCTGGATAACGTCAAGGTCGCACTGAACGATCAGTTTCACTACTCTCTTCTGGAAAGCTTCACGCACCTTGGTTCTTACAATAAAAGAGAATCAGAAATGAACGAAAAGGCTATGGAAATCCTACAGGTATTTGATCTGGACGGCCAGGCAGACTATATGGCATCCAATCTTCCCTATGGAAAACAGCGCAAGCTGGAAATTGCCAGAGCACTCGCAAC
>CAZACC010000167.1:0-3532 GCA_964483545.1 uncultured Lachnospiraceae bacterium | reverse complement strand
AATGCACAGGCTGCTGCATATATCCATCTGCTGGACGAAGAAGAGGGCAGAGTCACCTATGGTGTCGGTGTCAGCTCAAATATTACCAGAGCATCTGTCAGAGCAATATTCAGTGCTGTAAACAGACTGGGACTTGCAAATCAAAAATAAATCAGAAATAGGAAAGAGCTTCCGATGTACATGTCGGAGGCTCTTTGATTCAGAATCATATAACCGGATAGCAGTTAGTATCAACGTAGAAACTGTATGGGATCTTCTTTGTGATACCGGTTATAGAGGAATTGCAGCAAGATCAGGAAAAGGTAAAAGTATGCCGTCATGTATACTGGAAAGTAGTATTTAAAATAAGATGCCGGTGCAAGTACAAACACGATGAACCAATGAGCAATCAAACCACCCATTACAAAGAATGTAAACCAGCGTTTGCGACAGAGCGAGTATATACATAGTACCAGAGTGAGGATACAGGGGATAAACAGATTATAAGCCAGTGTTTTAACAATACTAATGGCAAAGCTCATCAGCTGTCTGATGCCTGTTCCCTCAAACACAATTTTATAGGGCATAGCGGCATAACAGAATGCGCCCCATCTAGTTCGTAAAAAGACTTCGGGGTTGTGAATACAAATACGTTTCATCGCAGCAGCATATTCAAAAAACTCTGTCACACCTGCCTCTGGACGGACTCCGATATAGCCCTCCTTATATAAAATCAGTACATCTTCATAATTGATGTCTCCATAATACTCATTAATAGCAGCAATGGTATCCAAAGATAGGTAATGATCTACAATGTCGAGATCATCTTTGTTTTTTTCATAATCCAGACCATTTCGATACATATTTGTAATCGTGTATGCATAAAATGGCTTCATACGATCATCTGCAGCCGCCCCCATTTCACTCGCAATGATTCCGTTTTGCGGAACAGAAACGATGTATTGTAGAGCAAGAGAAGCAAGTATGATATAGAATGCTGATTTTCGATGCCTGATATTGGTGTATACAAGAAATAGCAAAACTGGTACAAGGATAGCGAGATAAATACCCTCTGTACGCCATTGTGTCAGGACAGCGCCGAGAAACAGGATTCCAATGGCACGTAAAACTGTTAAGGACTTCTTTTCAAGCAGATCAAAGAGCAGTATGGAAATGAGCAGCAGATACAGCAGATAGTATATAGGAAGTCTGTGTGCAGATGTTGTGTATGCAATCACTGGATACAATAAGAAGGGCAGGTATCCGAATTTGCCATATTTAGATCCGAGATATTGAACCAGACGGTGTACGACATAGCCGATCACAAGCATTTGTATGAGTACCTTGAGAATAATTGGTCCAAACCAGGCAGGAATCAACATCATACTGATTATATAATAATAAGTAGTTAAATAGTAAAACCATATATCATGCTGCAAGGCTGATGCCGACTCAAAGATTAGACGTTCATCATTACTTAGAAATCCCTGTGGGAGCTTAATCAGAAGAATGATTATGATAGGAATCAAACATATGAGAGCATATTTTACGATATGGAACTCTGCATATTCGTTTCTGTCACGATCGAAGAGAATACGGTAAAGCGTTCTGTATACAAAAAACAAAACAATTAATACGAGCAGCTTGCAGATGATAAAGTCCGATAAGTTATCTGTAGGTGATGCAGTGAAGACAAGCCGATCCGTAAAAAATGTAATCAGCCAGTGAATTAATGCGATACAGCAGACGGGGAGCAGATGATTCTGTTTGATATAGTCCTTCATATTCACTATCCTCTTTATGGAATTATTTTTGGAATGAAACAAGTATAGCATATTTGGATAGAATCGTCATCTCTTGCTATTTTCCCTACTGTCGTGTATAATTAACTCGGTATATATAAAGGAAAGGTTATTATTTCATGGATATCATTCAGGGTATATTATCTAACAGGATTTTTTTAACAGCTGTAGCTGGCTGGGCAGTGGCTCAGATACTAAAAACATTGATTGCACTTGCTATTACCAAATCTTTTGATCCTGAAAGACTTTTTGGATCGGGCGGTATGCCCAGTTCTCATTCATCAACAGTATGTGCACTTGCAACAGCTGTAACGATGCAGTATGGAGCAGCATCCTTTGAGTTTGCCATATCAGCTATTTTGGCGATTGTTGTTATGTATGATGCGGCAGGGGTTCGCAGAGAGGCAGGCACACAGGCAGCTGTACTGAACCATTTTATAGAAATGTTTGCACATATGGATTCTATTGATGAGCCTCAGTTTACACAGGAAAAACTTAAGGAGCTTATTGGACATACGCCACTACAGGTATTTGCAGGGGCAGTGCTGGGAATTTTGATTGCAGTATTTTTATACCCCACATTATTATGATTAGAATTGATAGGATACTTACGTTCAGAAAAAGGAGGTAGTTGGCAAATGAATAGTACGATATGGCTGATCCTGGTTGTGGTGATGCTGGTCATTGAAATTGTTACTTTGGGTCTGACAACCTTGTGGTTTGCTGGAGGAGCGCTGGTGGCATTTTTTGCATCGATGCTGGGAGCGTCGTTAGTAGTACAGATAGTATTGTTTATAGTAGTTTCTATTGTTCTTTTATTAGTGACCAGACCACTTGCTGTCAAGTATTTTAATAAAGACAGAGTCAGAACCAATGCAGAAAGCCTGATCGGTTCACAGGCAATTGTAATCAGTGAAATCGATAATCTGCAAGGAGTAGGACAGGTGACGGTAGGCGGTCAGGAGTGGTCGGCCAAATCAAAAGATAGTCAGCACAAGTTCAAGGTTGGCGAAGTGGTAGAAGTCATAGAGATTCAAGGGGTTAAACTAATTGTCGAGGAAAGCAGATAAGGAGAAATTATTATGAATGGATCAGGTTTCATTGTAGTCGTATTATTTATATTGATTTTATTAGTCGTAGCATCGTGCATAAAGATCGTGCCACAGGCATATGCATTTGTTGTAGAGAGACTAGGTGGATATCAGGGAACTTGGTCAGTGGGACTTCACTTTAAGATTCCATTTATAGATAAAGTAGCAAGAAGAGTCAATCTGAAAGAGCAGGTTGTAGATTTTGCACCACAGCCAGTTATTACTAAGGATAATGTTACAATGAGAATCGATACGGTTGTTTTCTTCCAGATTACAGATCCAAAGCTATTTACCTATGGTGTAGAGAACCCCATCATGGCAATTGAAAATCTGACAGCAACTACCCTCAGAAATATCATAGGTGATTTGGAGTTGGATCAAACACTGACATCAAGAGAAACTATTAATACGAAGATGAGAGCATCATTGGATGTTGCCACAGACCCGTGGGGTATCAAGGTTACTAGAGTAGAATTAAAAAATATCATTCCTCCTGCTGCAATTCAGGATGCCATGGAGAAGCAGATGAAGGCTGAGCGTGAAAGAAGAGAGTCCATTCTGAGAGCAGAGGGTGAGAAGAAGTCTACGATCTTGGTTGCAGAAGGTAAAAAAGAATCAGTCATTCTGGACGCTGAGGCAGAGAAGCAGTCTGCAATCCTG
>CAZACC010000166.1:0-3709 GCA_964483545.1 uncultured Lachnospiraceae bacterium | reverse complement strand
TCTACTCAAACTCAATCGTCCCTGGTGGCTTGCTGGTTAGATCATACATTACCCTATTAACTCCCTTAACCTCATTGATAATCCTATTCATCACCTTCTGCAATACCTCAAATGGTATCTCTGAGCAGTCTGCGGTCATAAAATCTGTCGTATTCACCGCTCTGAGGGCTATGGCATAATCATAGGTTCTGAAGTCCCCCATGACTCCGACACTTCTCATATTAGTTAGGGCTGCAAAGTACTGACCCAAAGCTCTGGAGAGGCCTGATTTGGCGATTTCATCGCGATAGATGTAGTCTGCTTCCTGAACCATGAGCACTTTATCGGCGGTTACTTCGCCGATGATGCGGATACCGAGACCAGGACCAGGAAAGGGCTGGCGGTATACGAGGTTCTCGGGAATACCAAGTTCCAGTCCAGCTTTACGGACTTCATCTTTAAAAAGCATACGGAGAGGCTCAATGATTTCTTTGAAGTCAACACAGTCTGGAAGCCCTCCTACGTTGTGGTGAGACTTGATGGTTGCACTCTTGCCGATGCCAGATTCAATGACATCGGGATAAATCGTTCCCTGTACGAGATAATCTACTGCACCGATTTTCTTAGCTTCCTCTTCAAATACGCGGATAAATTCTTCTCCGATGATTTTTCTCTTATGTTCTGGTTCTGTTATACCAGCAAGTTTGCTGTAGAAACGCTCTTGGGCATTGACACGGATAAAGTTCAATTGGTATGGACCGTTAGGACCGAAGACCTCTTCTACCTCGTCACCTTCATTTTTACGAAGAAGACCATGGTCTACAAAGACACAGGTCAGCTGTTTGCCAATTGCTTTTGATAATAAAACTGCTGCCACAGAAGAATCTACACCGCCAGACAGTGCACAGAGCACTTTGCCGCTTCCAATCTTCTCACGTAATGTGCTGATGCTGGTCTCTACAAAGGAATCCATTCTCCATTCACCCTTACAGCCACAAATGTTTAATACGAAATTAGTTAACATCTTGAAGCCTTCCGGAGTGTGCACCACTTCGGGATGGAACTGTACTGCGTATAGGTTCTTCGCTGTGTTTTCCATGCCAGCTACCGGACATACCAGAGTACGGGCTGTCACCTCGAAGCCCTCCGGCTCTTTTGCAATATAATCTGTGTGACTCATCCAGCAGACTGTTCGATTCGAAATCTGGTCAAACATAGCTGCTGTATTATCTAGATCAACTTCTGTCTTACCATATTCGCTGACAGGAGCAGTCTCTACTTTACCGCCCAGTACATATGCCATTAACTGCGAACCATAGCAGATGCCGAGTACAGGGATTCCGAGTTCAAAAAGTGCTTTTTCATAAGATGGGGAATCAGCTGCATAAACACTATTTGGACCACCGGTCAAGATGATTCCTTTGGGTGCCATCTTTTTGATCTCATCCAACGTCATGGTATACGAATGTACTTCACAGTACACATCCGCCTCTCTGACTCTCCTTGCAATCAATTGATTGTACTGTCCGCCAAAGTCCAGTACAAGTATCATTTCTCTCTCCATGCTTGTCTCCTCGAGATTTTTCATTAGATTCTAAATAAATGCATATTCATGATTATAAATGAACCCTATCCAATATACAAGGATGAATTCTCAATAACACTCACAGTGCTGAATAAATTCTACATTTTACTCTGTTCTCACTTCTGCATGATACAGGGTTGTCCATTTCTTCCCCAGATACCGAATCATAAAGATAATCGCCCGAATCGTCCAATCCATCGTCATGGCTACCCAGACCCCGAATACGCCCATGTGAAGACCTGACCCTAGCACATAGCTCATACCAACCCTGCAGACCCCCATGGAGATAATCGCTACAATCATCGTAAAACGCACATCATTAGCCGCTCGCAATGTATTAGGCAGAGAAAAGGATATTGGCCAGATGACCATCGCACAGACCCCATGATATCTTACAATCTGAATCGTGATCCGAGCTGC
Organism: uncultured Lachnospiraceae bacterium; assembly: GCA_964483545.1. Classification (GTDB taxonomy): domain Bacteria; phylum Bacillota; class Clostridia; order Lachnospirales; family Lachnospiraceae; genus JAAYYM01. The sequence goes on along the minus strand of CAZACC010000166.1, from coordinate 1,725 downwards.
CTCCTCTGACAGGTGGAACCACTGGACAAAGAAGGGTATCCCGATGATGAAAACCATACTGACAACAGCAATCATTGCATAGATCCATCTCATCAGTAACTTTGTATAGTATCTGGCCTGATCATATGCTCCAGCGCCAACACACTTGGCTACAACTGCCAGTATCGCTAGATTGATAGCCTGACCAGGCAGTGTCTGGAACATTCCAAATGTATTGGATATGGCATTGGCTGCGATTGCATACGTACCAAAGGTAGATACCAGACTCAGTACGATGATCTTTCCCAATTGGAACAGACTGTTTTCCAAACCATTCGGAATACCGATGTGCAAAATTTTAGTAATAATTCTACTCTCAAAATGCAGTAGGGATTTCCATGTCAGGTGAATCTGCCACTTCGGATCAAAGAGCAGTCTCATAATGATAATGGCAGCAATATAACGTGCTATAAGTGTAGCAATTGCTGCTCCAGCCACTCCCATTGAGCATCCGTAGATCAGAATCGAGTTTCCGATCAGATTGATTAGATTCATTAATAGTGCAATCCACATCGTGATCCGAGAATTGCCCATCGCACGAAACAGTGCTGCACATCCATTATAGATTGCCAACGCTGGAAATGAAAGAGTCGTGATGATTAGGTAAATTTTCGCACTCTCATATACACTTGGTTCGATCTGTCCGAATACCTTCGTCAATATAACTTTATATAATAGAAGAAACAGTGTCATGATCACAACAGATGCCACTCCGGAGAAGAGTACTAGCTGTCCTGCCGTCCTGCCAGCTCCATCTTCATCCTTGGAGCCCAGAAAATGACCAGCCACAATAGCGCCACCTGTTGCAATGGCGCTGAATATATTAATCAATAATACATTTACATTGTCTACCAGAGAGACACCTGATACAGCAGCTTCTCCCACGCCAGATATCATGATTGTATCAATCATGCCAACACCGACTGCTAGTAGCTGTTCGATAATCAGCGGTATCACCAGTTTTTTTAGATCTTTCTTTGTAAACAACACTGTCTGTACCTCTTAAATTTATATTTGATGGTATTGTCTATCATACACCCACCTATGTCTATCGTGCAAGTGATGAATCCGAGACGTTTACCTATGGTGTCAGTCCTTGTTCCTCGCCTGCTCCGTCACCTGTCATATATCTCTGTCTATAATTTCTTGGAGATACTCCGTTTACCTTCTTAAATACATTGCTGAAATAAAGCGGATCCATGAAGCCGATCTGACTGCTGATATCTGTAATCTGATATGTCGTCTCTCGCAGAAGTCTAGAAGCCTCATTGACTCTTAGCTCTGTATGGTACTGCGTCATCGTCCTGCCAGTTGCCTGTTTAAATATCCTGCAGAGATGCTTATAACTCAAATGAAATGCTGCTTCCAGCTGTCCTGATGCAAAATTTTCATGTGTATGTTCCTCCAGAAATTGAATGATTTCATATATAATCTCTGCTTTTGAATATTGATTATCTTTTTCGTCCTCCATATAGCAGTCCAGCAATATTTCCTGCAGCAGCGGATTCATATATCCGGCACGAAGTGGATTGGAGGAGTGGAACCACTCCACGAGATGATACAGCTTACCCTCTATTGCACTTCCCTTATCCAGTACGAGCTGCTTTGGCAGCTGTATTGCGTAGTCATAGTCTGCTCTGTTGAACTCCTGCTCCTGAATATGAGATGTATATAACTGAAATCTGG
>CAZACC010000165.1:0-3717 GCA_964483545.1 uncultured Lachnospiraceae bacterium | reverse complement strand
GTTCCTATATCATGTACTGTCCCAGTAATAGGGTCTGTAGACATGACAAAAACCTCATCATCAGCAAGCGATATAACTGCACAGTCTTCCCCTACACCTGCTCCGACAAGGATTTCATCTCTTTTGGTCTTTATTTGTTTGATTATGGAACGTTTTAGTACATTTTCAGGTACTTTACCGATTTTCATAACATCACTCCACTGGAATATCTGCCTCTAACGATACCCCTGCCACTGCGGCGGCCGCTGCTGCCTGTAGTTGTGATACGACATTTTTGCAATAATCGATTGATCCTGTTGCAATCGCTGCCTGTATCGTTGCCGCTATATTCGGATCTGCGGTTGCCGTTCCAACTGTAGCCGTTCTGGGTGTCATTGAATAAGTACTTTTATTCATACGGGTTCTTTCTGTCTCAACACCATCTACCTTAACAACCTTCCAAAGCTCACCTACATATCCTGTATGAGATGACTGAACATCAATCACACCCACAGGCTGAGATCCATCACCGATAATCTTCTCACCCTCTGGTTCTGTCTTGCTAATCTCCACGCTTTCAAAGGATACCTCTCTGCTGGATGGTCTGGTTTCAACACCGTATACGTTGAATGTAATTTTTTTATCATCGCTGGTCAACCCTTCGATATAAACAGGATAATCCAGACTGTTGACAAACCTAAAGTTCTTGGATGTGCCTGAAATAGCCGCATCTGAGGATAAATTCACATATGTAACAATCATGGAATGATTGGATCTTTCTGTAACTTCCAGCTCAGCACGAAGAATCGCATTGTATAATGTAGAGGTTACCTGACAGATACCTCCGCCTAAACTCTCCACTACCATGCCATTCGCATAGGAGCCTGCCATATAATATCCATTTTCTTCTGTAAATGGATTGACTGCATCATATGCAGAAAATTCATCTCCTGGATATAAGACCGCTCCATTGATCAAGCGAGTACCGTTTCTGACATTTCTGCTTCTCTCATCTCCAGATGTCTTAAAGCTAGTCGTATATGTACCTAATAAATCCTTGACCAGTTTCAGCTCCTCTGTTTTGCCCTTTGGTTCCTCTACATCTACAGCCAGACCTATGGTAACAGGTTCCTTGTTCCAATTGCCCTCCAGCTGATTCATAATCGTTATCGTAGAAGATGAAACGTTGACCGCATATCCTGTCTGACCTGGCACAATATCAAAATTACTGCCGTTCTTGGCAATCGTTGCGTCAACTGGCTTGATATTATCGATCTCTCCCTGTGCCTCTACAACTGTTTTGATAGACTCACTGTCAAAACCGACTTCCAGATTATATACCTTGTTGCTGTGCTCGAGATCCTTTAGCTCCTTGTATCTCGCTACGATATTTCCTGCTTTGCCGAGACATATGGCTTCTGATATGATTTCTGGATTGGTCCATTTTAATCCCAGCTCTCCAGCTGTCACAACCTTTGTCTTCTGATCGATTGATACAAGAGTAATCTCTTTTGTCTTGAGAGACTCAACATACTGATTGACTGCTGCCATGGCTTCATCATAATCCATATCGGCAAGACTGACCGTATCTACATACACTCCGGAGCTGATACTTCCCTCTGGGATATTTTTCGGTACAGTAATACTGACCTGATTCTCTGAGTTTGTATCTTCTGTTTCTGTCTGTGATGCAGGATTCATAACAGCAGCAGCGCCGCCGTTTACATTGATTGTAATTCCTGCAATCGTCTTTTCTGAAAACATAATACAACAAACCAGTGTCATCAATGCCAGTATGATTGTCCTTAAGAAATTTCCCCTTTTCATTGCCTACTCCTTTTGAGCCCACCTATTAATACTATCAGTACAATCATAACATTTTCTTAGAGTTTCTTTCAAGATAAATAACCACCAATATGTTTGACAAAATTGATTTGTTTATGATACAAAATAAATAAGCGTAGGAACGATCATGGCCAGCACTAAAATGATAATGATAATACTGGAAATAATTTTTTTGGATTTTCTATCGTAGAAATTCATCTTGTTTCACCTCTTTTCGGAAAGGATAATACATGGGATTATTACGTAGTTTCATTCTTTGTTTTGCTGTATTCGGATTTGTTGTCTATCTGAAAGGAAAGAAAAAAACACCTTCTATACAGGAAACGTATCTGGAAAGAGAGACAAAAGCAAACAGCGTTCGTAAACAGCCACTGACGAATCTGGAATATATCTCGATTCCCTCTTCATTCCTTCCTCTTCAGAAGAATACCACAGATCCGCAATTATTGGAATACCAAGATACCATAACAATCCTCTCAGAACAGAAGATTGTTAATCTAACAGGCATCTCAAATACCGATCTAAAGCTGCAATATGGTGCAGCCAATCTCGTAGCTCTGACCGAATACGATCAGAACTTTATCATATTGGCAAGAACACTTAATGAATGGGCTCACAAGCTCTATGAACTCGGTATGACTGACGATGCCAAGAAGGTTCTGGAATTTGGCATCTTCTGCAGGACAGATATCAAAGCTCATTATATCCTCCTCGCAACCATTTATAAGGAACAATTTCATCCTGAACGCATTCTCTCCTTAATTGATGCCGCTGGCTCCATCCGCTCACTGATGAAGACTCCAATCATTACATCACTGACTGAAATGCAGGAATGACCCTGATTAATCAGAGTCTTTCTTTTCCTTTGAAAGTCTTCCGTACTGCAAGATTAAATAATCCATATTGCGTGAAGCCTCATTTCTCGTCAATGTCTCAATGTCATAATCCACCTTGATTCCTCTGTTCTTTATATATTTATACAGATTCTCTTTTTGCTGTTTAGTCGCTGGACTTTCCCTTTTTACCTGACAAATCTGCTTCAACGGGACAAAAATATCTGTATGATCATAGTATGCCTCACACAGTTTCCCATATAGCTCCACGGTGGCCATTACATCTTCAAGCGCACGATGGGAACGTCTCCTAATTCCATAGTATTCACATAAATACGGCAGGCTGCGGCTTGGCAAATCTGGCAGATATTTCCGTGCAATCTTTAATGTATCGATTGCCAATGCCTCGTACATAAATCCATGATTAACGGCGCACCGCTTGATAAATGAATAATCAAATAAAATGCAGTGTCCAAGCAAAACATCATCTCCAAGAAAATCCAGTAATTCTGTAATTGCCAGTTTGGGTTCCTTCGCTCCTATCAACATGTCGTCTGTAATACCCGTCAGTTCTGTTATGGTTTCCTGTAGTATTCTTCCTGGTCTGACAAGGGTCGTGTAGGTGTCTGTAACCTGTCCATTCCTGACTCTTGCTGCACCGATTTCAATCATTTTATCCTTCTTGGCATTTAGCCCTGTTGTTTCCAAATCTACTGCCGTATAAGACATTACAGGCTTATTTTCCATGTTTGTATTCTCCACAGTATTTCTGCAGTCTACATAATTCACACTTCGGACTCCTTGCCTCACATAAGTCTCTGCCAAATGCTATGATCTGAATATTGTATAATATCCAGTGATCCTTCGGCAATACCTTCATCAGGTCATACTCAATCTTCTCTGGATCTTCTTCTGTTGTCAACCCAAGTCTCTTGGATATTCTCTTGACATGTGTGTCAACTACTATACTCGGTTCGTGATAGACATTTCCACGAATCACGTTAGCCGTCTTTCTTCCCACTCCGGCCAAACTTGTCAGCTCTTCCATCGTATGCGGCAC
>CAZACC010000164.1:0-3722 GCA_964483545.1 uncultured Lachnospiraceae bacterium | reverse complement strand
CTTTTATTTTATCATTTCGATTTTCGAAAGTCAAATTGGATTTGCAAAACTCAAATCGATTCAATTTGGATTTCTCTTAATCTTTCGTAAATAAAGTCATGGCAAAATCAGCAAATGATATAGCAATCTAAAAATCACTTATATTAACTTAGTCTTTCAAATATCATAGTAGCTTGAATCTTATCTCCACCCATAAATCCTTTGGATCCAGATGATGTTGTAGTAATTGTATGTAATCTATAACCCTTTGCTGCCTGCTGGTTGATAGTCGCCTGTAAGTTCGTAAGACTGGAAATGCCCGATCCTGTTCCCATTAATTTTTCCGTAAGCACTACTTGTAATACCACATACATATCGCCCTTGTTTCCGTCTGCCTGTAATTTTCCCGAATCAAATCCCCATCCTGCCATGATTATTCTTCCTCCTGTGAAAGTTTTTCTTCTACATTCTCTTTGATCGTCTCTTTTACATTCTTATCATCCATTCCTGTCTTTGTAATCTTACAGATTGCTCCACCAGAAATCACATAGACAATCTTTCCTTTTGCTTTTTTTCCAAGCTTGTCATAGAGACGACCAGCACTCATGGACTCACCCTTAACTGTGAATGAGCTATTTGCAACATAACCGCATTTACCCATTCCTTTGATAGTGACAATAATTGCTTCCTTGTCATATTCATTATCTGGTTCTTTCTCCAATTTGACCTTCATTCCTTTTTTCATGAAGTCATTTCCAAAATAGTGATTGCATCCTGCAATCGTAAAATACAATTCTTTCATTGCTCTTCCTCCATTTTTGTTAATCTACTTTATTAGTTCTGCTAATACTACAAAAGGAAATATCAAAATACATAAAATTGTAAGCATATCACACCTCCTCTAGTCCTCATCATCGTAAAACAATTCTGCCATGCACATTGCGTCCCAAACACTGTCATCCTCCGCGCGTCTCTGTCTCTTTTCAAATGCTTTTCGTTCACTCCTAGACATATTACTTTTCAATTGGGTGATCTCCTTCTGGGTCAATCTAACATCCTGATCTCTTCTACCAAATCCAAACATATTTGTTCCCTCTTTCTTCCAGACAATTATTTATAATTTTCCATCAATTACGCACTGATCATAATATCTACAGGTTAGGCAGCACTGGTTGCACCTCCTGTTCTTGATTCTCTTTTTCTTCTGTAACCAAAATAAAAATCTATTCATTCTCTTATACCTGCTTTCTAGTAAACTATTGCTTTCTGTAATTTGGGATTTTCTCTCTCAAGCATAGCAAATAAGGAATCCACTCGCCTTACTTCCTGACGTTTCACTCTGCGTTCCGCCTGCTTATAATACTTCTTTTGCTTCTTGGATTGCTTCGGTAGCTTATGGTAATCCTCTAAAATTACAACCTTCGCTTTGTCGTGAGCGATTATGTATTCAATCAGGCTTGCCATAGATTCCGTTGCTTTCACATCGCATTGTCTGTGATAATCTCCATGAACAGCTTCTGCAAAGCTTATTTCTTTGTTATATACATTTCGATGATACAAAATATATTTTCCGGTTTCTTCTTTCCTAAATATCTTCCAGAAGCCAATTGCTGTCTGAATATATAACGTATCGGTTTTACTCTGATAAGAAAGTGTTATTTTGCTACGCTCTTCCCATGACTGAATTTGCTTCTTAGAAGTTCTCACATCTCCTTTTAATCCACCACAGTATTTACATTCACAAAAATGTCTGTTCTCTGCAGTAGTTGGGTTCATATCCATGCGATTCTCAAATTTAATTCTTTTTGCATAGATGCAATTTACTTTGTGATATATTTTTTTCTTTCCTGTTCCACTACTTGCCACTACTTGCATTTTCCACTTCCTCCATTTCTTGATTAAGTCACGTTTCGTTCTATGTTCTATGTTCATAGTCTACTAAATAACCTGTCCGTTAAAAATGACAGCTCAAAAAAAGGCAGTAGACACAGGATTTTCCCGCATCTACTGCCCCTTGTATAAAGTTATTTCTATTGATAATTCCCCACAAATTCCTCTGCCGCAATTTTCATCTGCTCTACTACTTCATCTGGTCCTACTACCTTTACTTCTCTTCCGAGGCTAAAGATCCATCCAAAAAATTGATGACTGACAGCAACCTCTACTGCTACTGTACTGTGATCTTCATCTACTTTTCGAAAGCTGATTTCTTTTCCAAAACGATCTATGAATACACCGCACATATTGTTTGGAAACTGAATATGTACCCTGGTCTTTTTTCCACTATACATTCCGAAGGTTGCTTTGGAATATGCTGCCATATCAAAATTTTTGAAGACTTCTTTTCCTTCACGCATCTCATCTTCCACAGAGATACGCATCATCTTGTCAACACGGTAATGCTTAATCTTGTGATTCAGGTCATCGAAAGCTACCATGTAATAATTTTCATCATCCCAGGTCAATGCCCAGGGGCTTACCACAAACCAATCCCCATTATGTCTGGCAACAAGTTTCTTCTCAATGCTCCATTTATAATATTTGAAACGAATCTTCTTATTATCATTGATCGCTGTGTAGATATCATCAACATTATAATACACGCTCTCATTCATATTTTTTACACGATCATTGATAAAGACCTGGCGTTGTAATTGACTTGCCTGATATTCACTGACAAACTTCTTGATCTTGGAAATTAACTCTCGCGATTTTGTCTGCGTAATGAACTTGGAAGACTGGATCGCGTCAATGAGAAGCTTTACTTCTGCAACTTCAAATTCTCTGGCTCCCACATGGTAATAGGTTTCTCTGCCAATCTGTTCCTTGATAATCTCAATGCCCAGCTTCTCCATATCCTGAAAATCCTGATAGATACTTTTCCGTTCTGCAGTCACATCGTATTTTTCCAATTCTGCCATAATCTGTGGCATGGTAAGGCTGTGCTCATCATCTGTTTTCTCTAACATAATTCGGCTGAGATAACTTAACTTGAATTTCTGGTTGGTTCCTCTCGACATTGCTACACCTCCCCAGTTCTTATTGATATGCCTTCATTATAGCACTCTGGTGGGATATTTAAAGGACTAAATTCTCTGAAAGCGGCGGCGCACTAAGGCCGCATAATTTTTAGGAATCGCAAACCTGCGAGCAGTGCATGTAGGCGCCTACCATGCCTTATCTCGTTGGTGGTTACTCCCCCAATCCCCCTTGAACATCCATCTTCGATGGCTGAGCTACGCACTCACTCGTGAGCGCTGGATACTGATACAAAATCTTGAAAACAAAAAAGCGGGCAATCACCAAAGTGTTACTTTTGATGACTGCCCAATAATTATCTGGTACTCTCTTTTTCTTTTTGCTTTTTCTGTTCCTGCTCTTCTCTTTGAGATTCACCCAGAATCATATCAATGTTATGCTTTGCTGTTACATAATCCTGCATATCTTTTTTCGCCTGGCGGTACTCTGCATATGCCTTTTTCTTTTCTGTCAGAGTCTGTGAATACTCCGCATTCAGCTCTTTTATCTTTGGAAGCTTTCCTCCCAGTTCACTAAAGGCTTTCTTTGCAGCCTTATGAATTGTGATTTCCTCACGATGCGCTTCATAGAATTTTTTGCTGTATCCAGATTTCCGATATTGCTCATATACGTCTTTGGTCTTGGAATAATTGAAGATATGTTTTTTCAATTCTGTAATCTCATTCAATCGCTTCTCTGCATTCTTAATTGTCGCTGTCAGATTT
>CAZACC010000163.1:0-3729 GCA_964483545.1 uncultured Lachnospiraceae bacterium | reverse complement strand
AATATGCGTTTTGATGATACGAATCCTACAAAAGAGGATACAGAGTTTGTTGAGTCGATCAAGGCAGATGTAAAGTGGCTTGGTGCAGACTGGGAGAACAGACTTTTTTTTGCATCCAACTATTTCGACAAAATGTATGAGGGTGCTGTCAAACTGATTGAAAAAGGAAAGGCCTATGTATGCGACCTGACTCCCAATGAGATTCGTGAGTACAGAGGAACCTTGCTTGAGACGGGGAAAGAGAGTCCATATAGAAACAGAAGTGTAGAAGAAAATCTGAAACTGTTTGACAATATGAAGAACGGTATGTATGAAGATGGAGCAAAGGTACTTCGAGCAAAGATCGATATGGCTTCTCCGAATATTAATATGAGAGATCCGATTCTATACCGTGTTGCACATATGACACATCATAATACAGGTGATCAATGGTGCATCTACCCGATGTATGATTTCGCGCATCCAATTGAGGATGCCATAGAGGGTGTTACACATTCGATTTGTACTTTAGAGTTTGAAGATCACAGACCTCTTTATGACTGGGTAGTTAAGGAACTGGAATATGAAAAACCCCCGAAGCAGATTGAGTTTGCAAAGCTGTATTTGACCAATGTTGTTACGGGCAAGAGATATATTAAGAAGCTGGTAGAGGATGGGATCGTGGACGGATGGGATGATCCGAGACTGGTATCGATAGTCGCACTGCGTCGTCGTGGCTTCACGCCTGAGTCTCTTAAAATGTTTGTGGATCTGTGTGGTGTATCCAAGGCTAACTCCTCTGTGGATTATGCAATGCTGGAGTACTGCATCAGAGAAGATCTAAAGCTGAAAAAGCCGCGTATGATGGCTGTTCTTGATCCAATCAAGCTGGTGATTGACAACTGGCCAGAAGATCAGGTAGAGTATCTGGATGTTGCCAATAATCTTGAAAATGAAGAATTGGGTTATCGCAAGGTTCCTTTCTGCAAAGAGTTGTATATTGACAGAGAGGACTTTATGGAGGAACCGCCCAAGAAGTATTTTAGACTATTTCCTGGCAATGAGGTTCGTCTGATGCATGCATATTTTGTAAAGTGCGAAAGCTATATTAAGGATGAGACAGGCAAGGTAACAGAGGTTCATTGTACCTATGATCCTGCTACCAAATGCGGTACTGGTTTTGCAGAGCGTAAGGTGAAGGGAACGATTCACTGGGTTCCAGCTCCATATGCAGTAAAGGCTGAAATCAGACTGTATGAAAATATTATTGATGAGGAAAAGGGTGTATATAATGAAGATGGCAGTCTGAATTTGAATCCAGATTCTCTAAAGATATTAAATGATTGTTATTTAGAGCCGAGCTTCGACCATGCGCAGGCGTATGACAGCTATCAGTTTGTAAGACAGGGATATTTCTGCCTTGATGCAAAGGATTCCAGACCGGAGGCGCTTGTATTTAACCGGATCGTTTCATTGAAGAGTTCATTTAGATTACCATGATATTACTTAAGGAGGTTCTATAATGGGAATTTTGTCAGGATTGGATCAGTTTGGTCTAGGAAATTTGGAAAATGCTGATCTATATGAGACACATAAAAAAGAAGATAGCAAGGGCAGTGCTGAACATAAGGAACCCGAGGAAGTTGATTTTCTCTTTGATAAGAGTTATACCTGTCCAGTATGTGATACAGATTTTAAGACAAAAACCGTGAAGGTCGGAAAGGCAAAACTGCTAGGAATCGATTCGGATTTGCGTCCAAAGTACGATAAGGTGGATTCTTTGAAGTACGATATTATATTATGCTCACATTGTGGATACGCTGCGCTGGCGAGATATTTCAAGGTGCTGACAACGCCGCAGGCGAAGCTGATCAAGGAGAATATTTCAAAGGGATTTAAAGCACTGCCAGAGCATGCAGTGTATTCTTATGACGATGCAATTGAACGTTATAAGCTGGCACTTGCGAATGCGATTGTGAAACGTGGTAAGGCGAGTGAGAAAGCATATATCTGCCTGAAAATGGCATGGCTAGTACGAGGCAAGCAGGAAGAGCTCGATGTGACAGATTCCACATATGATGAACAGGTGCATCAGTGTCAGGAAGATGAGATGGAACTGCTCAAAAGTGCATTGGAGGGATTTTTGGCGGCAAGACAAACAGAATCATTTCCGATGTGTGGTATGGATGAAACTACGGTGGACTATCTGATTTCCGTCACTGCGATTAAGTTCCAAAAATATGATGTGGCAGCTAAGCTAATTTCAGGAATCCTATTGTCTCCGAATGCCAATGCAAGGATGAAGGACAAGGCAAGAGATTTGAAACAGCAGATATTAGAAGAAAGAAAACATTGATTGCAATGAAAAAGGGATGTGACAAATGTCACATCCCTTTGTTAAAGATCCATTAATCTTCTGTATCGTCCGCCTCTTCATTCTTGGAAGATGTTTCCGGAGCGTCCTCAGACTTGGCTGAAGCTTCGGTATCTGAAACACTAGTCTCCGCTACGGTACCCCTGTCTAGGGATACATACTCGCGTTCTGAAGATGTTTTCTTATTATCATCGAAGAAATCGGAGACATCATCATCAAAGTCATCATTAAGATCTTTAGAAGAGTCATCGTTTTTTTGCTTCAAATAGAGATACATACCTGCAGCAGCAGCGCCGGCGATTGTTGTGAATAAAAGAAATTTGCCAATTTTTTTTGCCATTTTGTACTCCTTTCATTGAATCTATGATGTTACTATTGTAATACTATTTCATGGAAATGAAAAGGACTTATGTAAAAAAGTTATTTTTACCAAAAGGGAATCAGGCGTCTTTTCTTTTGTGGGTCATTCATGATATACTAATAAAAGATTGGATGAAGGAGTGATAAAAGTATGGAACAAAAGTACGATGTGATTATAGTCGGCGCTGGACCGTCAGGAATATTCTGTGCTTACGAATTGATGGATAAAAATCCTGAATTAAGGGTGCTGATGATTGAAAAGGGACGTTCTATCGAACTTAGAAAATGTCCGAAGCGTTATACAAAGGTATGTGTAGGCTGCAAGCCATGCTCGATTACAACAGGATTTGCAGGAGCAGGTGCTTTTTCAGATGGAAAGCTGTCATTATCTCCAGATGTGGGAGGCACTTTGCCTGAGATACTCGGCTATGAAAAGGCAACAGAGCTGATACATGAATCTGATAAGATCTATCTGCAGTTCGGCGCAGATCAGAGAGTTTATGGACTGGATAAGGCAGCTGAGATACGTGAGATCAGAAGAAAGGCTATTACGGCAAATTTGAAGCTAGTGGAGTGTCCAATCCGTCATTTGGGTACAGAAGAGGGATATAAGATTTATGCGAAGCTGCAGGAGCATTTGGAGGAAGTAGGAGTCATACTTCGTTTCAATACGATGGTGAAGCGGATCATCATAGAAGACGGTGTGGCAAAGGGTGTCGTGACCGATCATGACGAAACATTCATGGCAGATGAGATCGTAATAGCTGTAGGACGCGAAGGTGCAGACTGGTTCAGTCATATCTGCGGCGAGAATGATATAGAGACACAGGTTGGAACAGTAGACGTTGGAGTGCGCGTAGAGGTGCGTGATGAAGTCATGCAATTCTTGAATGAGAACTTGTATGAGGCGAAGCTGATCTATCACACCCCTACTTTTGATGATAAGGTTCGGACATTCTGCACCAATCCATCAGGAGAGGTAGCAACAGAATATTATGAGAATGGTCTTGCTGTTG
>CAZACC010000162.1:0-3819 GCA_964483545.1 uncultured Lachnospiraceae bacterium | reverse complement strand
ATCTGCATATAGTTCTCATATCTGATTCTACTGATCATGCCAGTCTCAACTGCATGCTTAACCGCACAGTCTGGTTCATTGATATGTGCACATCCACCAAATCTACAGTCTGGTTCATATGCAGCAAACTCGGCATAATACCCTGCCAGTTCCTCTTTTAGCAGTTCTGGTGCTTCCAGACTGCTGAATCCTGGTGTATCTATGATAAATGTATCCTCATTAACAGGAATGAGTTCTGCATGCCTAGTTGTATGCTTTCCACGTTCCACCTTTTCACTAATTGCTCCAGTCTGCATCCTGACCGTTCCCTGTATCAGATTAATCAAGGAGGATTTCCCTACTCCTGATGGTCCAGATACCGCCACGGTCTTATGAGAGATTTTCTGCATCAGTTCAGCAATGCCCGTCTTCTCATGAGCACTTGTAAATAAGATTTCATAGCCACAGTTTGCATAAATCTCACGCATAGCCTCCAACTCCTCGTTGGATGACAAATCCATTTTGTTAAGACAAACCAATACGGGAAGCTCCTGCATCTTGTAACGTAGTATCAGCCGATCCAGCAAATTCAAATTTGGCTCTGGCCTTACCATAGCAAAGATTAACAGTGCACAATCCACATTGGCCACTGTCGGACGAAGCAAGGCGTTTTTACGTTCTTTCAAGCCTACTATAGTTCCTGTCCTTTGCGTTTCATCTAATACTTCTATTTCTGCGATATCACCTACCAAGGGCTTCATCTGGTCATATCTGAATATTCCTTTCGCCTTGCATTCATACATTCCATAATCTGAAACATATACATAATAAAATCCAGCAATTCCCTTTGTGATTTTTCCGGTCATACACTATTCCTTTGTAAACGTAACTGCTACCGATGCCGAATTCGCCCATTGCCCGTCAGTTTTCAGATAAGTCACTGTAATCGCTCCAGACTCACTGCCCACGATGCCACTGTGATTCAGCGCAAATGGAAAGCTGCTGGTCGTATAGCGTGCAATCTCTACTCCAAGATGATTCGTCAGTACAACGATTGCTTCTGATCCAGCACTATAGTCACCAGGTGCACCAACACTATAGTTACAACTGTAACCTACTGGTCCCAAACTGAGTACAAAGTCTACACTGGTCCCCTCTGCCACTGTCATATCTGCAGCATAGCTCTGGCTCACTACAAGTCCCGCTGTAACTGTATCACTATTTTCTTCACCGATTGTAGTCCATTTCAATCCTGCCGCTGTCAACGCTGCCTTCGCAGCTGTCTCATCCAGTCCTAGCAGATTGGGCACTTTGATTTCTGATAATGCCGTTCCTGAGCAGATTGTAACCGTTACTGTACTGCCAGAAGCTGCACTTGTCCCACTCTGTGGATTCTGTGTGATAACACTGCCCTTTGCAACAGAATCGCTCTCTGCTGTTTCCTTGACCATGATAAAGCCCTCTGCTTCCAGAGCAACCTTTGCTTCAGCCTCTGTCTTACCAACCACCGACGGAACCATCACTCCGTTTATGCCAGAGCTGACTACCAGATTGATCGTTGTATTCTTGGCTACCTTGCTATCTGCTGCTACATCCTGTGTCATGACAATGTCTTGACCATATTTATCAGATGCCTCGTATGTCTCTGCAACTGCAAGCCCCAGACCATTCAATGTATTCTTTGCCTCTGTTAATGAGATTCCGATAATATTTGGCATCGTAACCTCTTCTGCAGCCTCTGTTTCTATTTCCGTCTCCGAATCAGATGGTGTCGCATTAAAGAGACCCAGAACCTTACCTACAAGAAATAGAGCTACTACTCCGATGATAATCGCTGTAATGATCGTTAGAACCGTCATCACCTTTTCCATTTTCGGATCTACATCATCCTCATAATCTTCATCTTCCTCATCTTCTTCGTAATAGTCACGTTTTGTATTCGTCCTCTTCGGAGGCGCACTCTTTTTATGATTGACAGAATTTTTCTTAGAAGGAGCCTTTTGTTTGCCTCTGTTCTCTTCCTCTTCAGCATAGCTTCTTCTGCTTTCTCTCGGGATATATTCCTGTACCGGCTCATCTTCATAGTAGTCCGGCTCTATTCTCTGTCTGGCATTTCCTGTGGTGGGTTCCTGCATCATCATTGGCTGTTGCTGCTGTTCATAACCACCGTAATTTTCATAAGACTGCTGCTTGATGGCCATCCTGTCACCATCCGAGATTGCCTTTGTGCCCTCGCTTCCAGGCATAGGAATCATCTTTACAAAATCCTCATCCGGACTAATCAGAGAACGCTTTAAATCCTGTATCAATTCAGCTACACTAGCATATCTGCGATCTGGGTTTTTCTGTGTACATTTAAAAATAATCTGCTCGACACTGACTGGAATCTCTGCCACATAGTCTCTTGGTGACGGAATTTCATTTTGGATATGCTGAATAGCAATGGATACAGTCGTCTCTCCGTCAAACGGAACTCGCCCTGTCAGCATTTCAAACATCGTAATACCAAGTGAATAAATATCACTCTTTGCATCACTGTAACCGCCTCTTGCCTGTTCCGGCGATGTATAATGCACTGACCCCATTGCATGGGATGTAATGGTATCACTGGTTGCAGCTCTGGCAATACCAAAGTCCGCTACCTTAACCTTTCCTTCTTTGGATATAATAATATTCTGAGGCTTGATATCTCTATGGATGATTCCGTTATTATGCGCAGCCTCAATACCCATAGATACCTGTATTGCAATACTGATGGCTTCCTTGACTGACAGCCTCAGCTTCTTTTCAATATAGTTTTTCAGTGTGATGCCCTCAACGAGCTCCATCACAAAATAGTGGATGCCGTCCTCTTCTCCAACGTCATACACATTTACGATATTCGGATGCATCAGTCCTGCCGCAGACTGTGCCTCCACCCTGAATTTGCTGACAAAGTTCTTATTTGCTGAGAACTCTGCTTTCAACACCTTTACGGCTACAAATCTGTTCAGCTTATGATCCTTTGCCTTATATACATCTGACATACCACCGGTACCGATGATATCGATAATTTCATATCTGTCACTGATGATTGTCCCTGGTCTTAACATACGCTCACCTCATCCGCAAACGGTTCTATAATGATCACTCCGATATTATCCTTGCCACCATTATTGTTTGCCCCCTTGATTAATTCCTCCGCCTTTCCTGCAACATCACGCTGACCCTTCATTATCTTGCGGATGTCACTGTCCTCCAGCATATTTGTCAGGCCATCGGTACACATTAATATCGTATCTTCCTTTTTTAGGTCAATTTCAAAGAAATCTATTTCAATCTCTTCTGCCGCACCGATTGCCCTTGTAATAATATTCTTATCAGGATGTGTCCTTGCAGACTCCCTGTCTATCTCTCCGATTCTGACCATTTCCTCCACCAATGAATGATCTCTGGTGATCTGTCTGATCTCATGATCCATAATATACAGCCGACTATCTCCGACATTGGCCACATACAGGCATTCACCTATAATCGTTGCCACTACAACGGTCGTCCCCATACCACGCAGTGCTTCTTCCTCTTCGGATTTACGTCTGATAGAGCTATTTGCATTCTGTATAGCCTGCTTGATGACTCTCACTGGTTCAGCCTCAGCTGCATCTGAAATTGTCTGTACAATAACCTCTACTGTATGCTTAGATGCAAAATCCCCAGCATTATGTCCTCCCATACCATCTGCTACCACAAACAGATTGGGAAGATTTCCAATCGGAGTTTCACATGAATACACAAAATCTTGATTTAGTTTTCTTTTTCGTCCGATGTCAGTCATTGAAAAAGTCTTCAGCATGACGTATT
>CAZACC010000161.1:0-3871 GCA_964483545.1 uncultured Lachnospiraceae bacterium | reverse complement strand
ACAATTATTTCAAAATTATTTTAAAAATTGAAAAATTCAGAGACAGATATAGAAAACCTACACTTAGTTTGCTATAATTAAAAAAGAGTTTATCTAATGGAGAATCGGAGGAGTGAAGATGGTAGAGATAATGCAGGGATTGTTGATTCCTTTTTTGGGAACAACACTCGGATCAATGTGCGTGATTTTCATGAAGAAGGAAATGAGTCAGACATTACAGCGGGCACTCAGTGGATTTGCAGCAGGCGTTATGGTGGCAGCATCTGTATGGAGCTTACTGATTCCATCTATGCAGCAGTCAGCGTCGATGGGGAAGCTTGCATTTGTACCGGCAGCGATTGGGTTTGCACTGGGAATTGCTTTTCTGCTATTACTGGATCATATCATTCCTCATCTGCACGTTAACAGTAATGATGCAGAGGGACCAGAGAATAACCTAAAGCGAACAACAATGTTGGTTCTTGCAGTAACGCTTCATAATATTCCAGAGGGAATGGCAGTCGGTGTGGTCTATGCTGGATGGTTGTCAGGCAATACAGGAATCACATGGATGGGAGCACTGGCACTTTCAATTGGTATTGCCATTCAAAATTTCCCAGAGGGAGCCATTATCTCCATGCCTTTGCGGGCGGAAGGTATGAGCAAAGGAAAGGCATTCCTGCGCGGTCTGTTATCCGGCATTGTTGAGCCGATTGGCGCTCTGTTAACGATTCTTGCAGCTGGACTGGTTGTGCCACTTCTACCATATCTGCTGAGCTTTGCTGCTGGAGCTATGATGTATGTTGTAGTAGAAGAACTTGTTCCAGAAATGTCAGAGGGCAAACACTCCAATACAGGAGCCATCTTTTTTGCAGTTGGTTTTATCCTAATGATGGCGCTAGACGTGGCACTTGGATAAAACAAAACAAGACGCACATAACTCAAAATAACTCAAAATAACTCAAAATGGCACTCAATTCTGCTTGACAGGGTGGAAAAGAGTGCTATAATAAAGTCAAACATATGAACAAATGAACATATGAATGAGAATAGGAGAATCAAATCATGAAGAAATCATACAAAATCGATGTAGACTGTGCAAACTGCGCAAATAAAATGGAAGAGGCGGCTCAGAATACTGCAGGCGTCAAGGAATGTAATGTGAATTTTATGGCATTGAAGATGAATGTGGAGTTTGAGGAAGGCAGTGACCCAGCAGCAGTGATGAAGAATGTGCTGAAGAACTGCAAGAAGGTTGAGGATGATTGTGAGATTGATCTATAGGAAGTATATGTAGGTAAGGAAAGTGGGTAGATGAAATGAGTAAAAAGCAGAAAAAGGTTTTTTTCAGAATTATCATAGCAGCAGTTCTGCTACTTATTTTAGAAAATATTTCCGTAGAGGGATATTCGAGGTTAGTATTGTATCTGCTCCCTTATTTTGTGATTGGGTATGATATTCTGAAGAAAGCCATCAAGGGAATCCTGAATAAGCAAGTATTTGATGAAAATTTTCTGATGGCAATTGCAACTGTGGGTGCAATTGCATTAGGAGACTATAAAGAAGGCACTGCAGTTATGTTATTCTACCAGATTGGTGAGCTGTTTCAAAGCTATGCAGTCGGTAGAAGCAGACGTAATATCAGTGATTTAATGGACATCCGTCCAGATTATGCAAATATAGACCAAGATGGTCAATTGAAAAAGGTAGATCCGAATGAGGTACCCATGGGAAGCATCCTCATTGTACAGCCTGGCGAGAAGATTCCAATTGACGGCGTGATTACGGAAGGGAGTTCTACACTCAATACAAGCGCACTCACTGGAGAGAGTCTTCCCAGAGTTGTAGCTGTAGGTATGGAAGTGATTAGCGGATGTATCAATGAAAGTGGTGTGCTCCATATTCGTACCACAAAGGAATTTGGAGAGTCTACGGCATCCAAGATTCTGGATATGGTAGAGAATGCAAGCTCCAAAAAGTCCAAATCAGAGAAATTCATATCAAAATTTGCAAGAGTTTACACACCAGTTGTATGTTACAGTGCCCTTGCCCTTGCGGTTCTGCCACCGATCGTCAGATTGCTGTTTCTGGGACTTAATCCCCAGTGGGGTGATTGGATATACAGAGCATTGACCTTCTTAGTCATCAGCTGTCCGTGTGCACTGGTCATCAGTATTCCACTTAGTTTTTTCGCAGGAATCGGTGGTGCAAGCAGAGAAGGCATACTTATTAAGGGATCTAACTATCTGGAGGTTTTATCACAGACGGATGTGGTCGTATTTGATAAAACAGGCACTTTAACAGAGGGTGTCTTTGAGGTCACTGGCATCCATCATACAAAGGAAGAGGAAACAAAGATTCTGGAATATGCTGCATTGGCTGAGAGTTATTCTACTCATCCAATCAGCAAGAGCCTACAAAAGGCCTATGGAAAGGTCATTGACCAGAGTCGAATAGAGGATGTGCAGGAAATCAGTGGTCATGGTGTGATTGCCAAGGTAGACGGAAGAACAGTGGCTGCTGGAAATGCAAAGCTGATGGATAGAATCGGTGTGGAATATATCAGCTGTCACCATGTCGGAACCATTGTGCATATTGCGGTTGATAGAGCTTATGCGGGACACATTGTCATTTCGGATAAGATTAAAACAACTTCAAAAGAGGCAATTGCAGCTTTGAGGAGAAATGGAATCAAGAAAAGCATTATGTTAACTGGAGATAGGAAGAGTGTTGGGGAGCAGGTGGCAGCGGAGCTTTCTATGGATGAAGTATACAGTGAGCTGCTTCCAGGAGACAAGGTTTCTAAGGTAGAGGAGCTGCTGCTACAAAAGGGCGAGAAGGAGAAGCTGGCATTTGTCGGAGACGGAATCAATGATGCCCCAGTTCTATCCAGAGCAGATATCGGAATCGCAATGGGTGCGCTTGGCTCAGATGCTGCCATTGAAGCAGCAGATGTAGTGTTGATGGATGATGACCCACTGAAGATTGCCAAGGCAATTAGAATTGCGAAGAAATGTATGCGGATTGTCTATGAGAATATATACTTTGCAATTGGAATCAAAGTGGCTTGCCTGGCATTAGGGGCACTCGGAATTGCAAATATGTGGGTGGCAATCTTCGCAGATGTTGGAGTGATGGTAATTGCTGTGTTAAATGCAATCAGAGCACTGATGGTGAAAAAACTATAAGGAAACCAAACGTAAGATCAAAGCATAGATTATATTGATTTGTGCTGAGAATCGAGGAAAGGAAGAAATCATTATGGTAGCAGAAAGAATAGAATGTTGTGAACAGGAAGAAGTTCATGAGGAGCTTGTGAAGATTGTGAATGAGACGATGCCAGAGGAGACAGAGTTATATGATCTGGCAGAATTATTCAAGGTATTCGGGGATTCCACGAGAATCAGGATTCTATTTGTACTATTTGAAGCAGAGGTCTGTGTCTGTGATCTTGCACAGGTGTTAAATATGACCCAGTCAGCAATTTCGCATCAGTTGAAGATACTGAAGCAGAACAAACTCGTCAAGAACCGCAGAGAGGGGAAATCTATTTTCTATTCATTGGCAGATGACCATGTGCGAAGCATCATAGCACAGGGGCGAGAGCATATAGAAGAGTAAACCAATGATAGCGTACAGAACTGAAATTATGATTCGTTCTCCAGAATGTCTTCAATATGGTTTTTAATTGCGTCAAAGCTTTCAGGGCTGATGTCATGCTCCATTTTGCAGGCATCAGCCATTGCTATTTCAGGATCAACACCAAGGCGGATGAGCATCGTGGAAAGAATAGTATGACGTTCGTAGATTGTTTCGGCAAGTTCCTTGCCAGATTTGGTGAGTTTGATATACCCTTCATCAGAAACTGTAATGTATTCGTTGACCCGAAGAT
>CAZACC010000160.1:0-3916 GCA_964483545.1 uncultured Lachnospiraceae bacterium | reverse complement strand
AGTTAAATCAAGGCTTTTTGAATAGGTAAGTGAAGAAATGAAATTAGGTATTGTTGGACTGCCGAATGTAGGAAAAAGTACTTTATTTAATTCTATGACAAAGGCGGGAGCAGAATCAGCCAATTACCCTTTTTGTACGATCGACCCGAATGTAGGAATCGTAACCGTACCGGATGAACGCCTGAAGTTGCTGGGAGATTTGTATCAGTCAAAGAAGGTTACACCGGCAGTGATAGAGTTTGTGGATATAGCAGGACTTGTGAAAGGAGCATCAAAGGGAGAGGGACTTGGAAATCAGTTTCTGTCCAATATCCGTGAAGTGGATGCTATCGTACATGTAGTCAGATGCTTCGAAGATCCGAACGTGGTACATGTAGACGGCAGTGTGGATCCGGTTCGTGATATTGAAACCATTAATCTGGAACTGATTTTTTCTGATATAGAGATACTGGAACGACGTGTGGCAAAGTCTGGTAGAGCAGCACTGAATGATAAGAAGATGGCAGCAGAGGTAGAGCTGCTGAAGCGTTTGATTGCACATTTGGAAGACGGCAAACTGGCGATTACATATGAACCTGTAGATGAAGACGAAGAGACACTGGTTTCGTCCTATCATCTGTTGACGGCAAAGCCTGTTATTTTTGCAGCAAATGTGAAAGAGGGCGATCTAGTAGATGACGGCGCATCAAATGCACATGTGACGGCAGTGCGTAAGTATGCAGCTGAGACGAGCAGTGAAGTATTTGTAATCTGTGCTCAGATTGAACAGGAGATTGCGGAGCTGGATGATGAAGAAAAGGCAATGTTTTTGGAGGATTTGGGACTTAAGGAGTCAGGGCTTGAGAAGATGATCAAGGCAAGCTATCAGCTTTTGGGTCTGTTGTCATTTTTGACCTCGGGTGAGGATGAGACTCGTGCTTGGACGATTCAAAACGGTATGAAAGCACCACAGGCAGCTGGCAAGATCCATACGGATTTTGAACGTGGATTTATCCGTGCCGAGGTAGTGAATTATAAAGATCTGCTGGAATGCGGCTCTTTGTCCGCAGCCAAGGAAAAGGGACTAGTCGGATTAGAAGGCAAGGACTATGTAGTAAAGGATGGAGATGTCATCCTGTTTCGTTTCAATGTATGATTGTACACCTACATATTGATCGATAATTAAATATTAACAGCAGTTAGTACTATATCTTGTATCAAACAGCTGTAAAAACGCTTGAAACGCCCGATTTTCGGGCGTTTTTTATTATATTAAATTCAAAAAAGGGGTTGCTTTTTAATCGAAAAAGGGTTAATATTTATTCATAAGTGGTGAAAAGTGGTGTTAAGTGGTAGAAAGTGGTGCCAGAAAAGACCAAGGAAGAAATGAGAAGGTGCTTCGTTATGTTTATGGGTGAATACAATCACACAATCGATGCTAAGGGCAGACTCATTATCCCGTCAAAGTTCAGAGAACAGCTAGGGGACGAATTTGTTGTTACGAAGGGTTTGGACGGATGCCTTTTTGTGTATGATAACGAAGAATGGCAGGCTTTCGAGGAGACACTCAAGGGATTACCGCTTACCAGCAAAGACGCAAGACAGTTTGTCAGATTCTTCTTAGCAGGAGCGGCAACTGTCGAAGTAGACAAGCAGGGCCGTATCCTTCTTCCGGCGAATTTAAGGGAATTCGCAGGACTCGATAAGGATACCGTGCTTGCCGGCGTCGGAAGCAGGATCGAAGTGTGGAGCAAAGAACGTTACTTAGGCGAGGCTGTATACGAGGATATGGATGGCATCGCAGAGAGAATGGCAGATTTGGGGCTCGGAATATAGGAAAGACCAATTTGGGGAAAGAGGTATGGACTATGAGCTTTGAACACAAATCTGTATTGTTAGGCGAGACAATCGAGAATCTGGCAATCCGTCCCGAAGGGACCTATGTCGATGGGACATTAGGCGGCGGCGGACATGCCTACGAAGTCTTGCAAAGGCTATCGAATCTGGGGAGATTCATAGGGATAGATCAAGACGACGCGGCGCTTCAAGCCGCAGAAGGTCGTCTGAAGGAATTTGAAACGACAAGGAACATCAATTACATCAGAAGTAATTACTGCAACATCAGAGAAGAGCTGCACCATATTGGAATCGACAGAGTGGACGGGATTGTACTGGATCTTGGAGTATCCTCATATCAACTAGACACCGTGGAGAGAGGCTTTAGTTATAAGGAAGATGCACCTCTTGATATGAGAATGGACAGAAGAAATGAAATGACGGCAAAGGACATCGTCAATGGGTACTCCGAGAGGGAACTTTACCGTATCATTCGAGATTATGGAGAAGACCAGTTCGCCAAGAATATCGCAAAGCACATCATAAAAGCCAGAGAGCAAAAAGAAATCACATCGACAGGGGAACTGGTGGAGGTTATTAAGGCAGCGATACCGATGAAGATTCAAAAGGCGATGGGACATCCAGCAAAAAAAACATTTCAGGCGATTCGCATTGAACTCAATCAGGAATTGGATGTATTACGGGACACACTAGATGATATGATTACACTGTTAAATCCAGGAGGGAGAATCTGCATTATTACGTTTCATTCTCTGGAAGACAGGATCGTCAAGACGATTTTCAAAAAGAATGAAAATCCATGCACGTGTCCACCTGATTTTCCAGTATGCGCATGCGGCAATGTATCAAAAGGACGAGTGGTCACCAGAAAGCCGATTCTTCCGAGTGGAGTGGAAATGGAAGAAAACAGACGATCAAAGAGTGCAAAACTGAGGGTATTTGAACGGAATGACCAGTCAGTCTCTTTTATGAAGACATAGAAACAAAGGGGAGGTTGCAGTATGGCAGCAAGACGTCAAGGAAGACAAACTTCATACAGAAGAGACACTTATGTTGATGGAAATACAGTCAGAAAGATACAGCCAGAATATATACCTGCCGGAGAGAGAACCAAAGCGCCCAAAAGACTAAGCAATACTACTAGAAAGAATCGGGATATAGCAGCCAATATGAATCCAGGGTATATCTTGTTCCTTACGCTGGCTATGATTATCACAGGCTATTTTTGTATTCAGTATTTGCAGCTGCAGTCCGATATTACAAATAGAGTTAAAAATATTGCTGTTCTGGAGAGCCGCTACAATGAACTCAAAACAGAAAATGATGAAACTGAGAGCAGGATTAAGGGCTCTGTCGGAATCGAAACAATTAAGAAGCAGGCAATGGATGAATTGGGCATGCAGTACGCAAAGGAAGATCAGATTGTCACATATAACAGTGAAGAGGGTAATTATGTGAGACAATATATCGAAATAGATGAGTAGGAGATTATTTCGTTGAAACGCAGGGAACGAGAAGGGGAACAACAACAGCAGAAGTTTTCAATAAAAATGCAAAAGAAGCTGGTAGTACTATTCATATTAGTACTATTGGCTTTTATTGCTTTGAATATCCGCTTGATGAAGATTAACAGAAACGATGGTGAAAAGTACAAAAAACAGGTTTTGTCACAACAGAAATATGACAGTATTACATTGCCAGCCAAGCGTGGCGATATCGTAGATCGTAAAGGGTCAAAAATAGCAGTCAGCGAAAAAGTATATAATATCGTCATTGATACAAAAGCTATGACGGCAGAGGAGGGAAAGTATCTGGAAACATCACTTAGGACACTGCTGCAGTCAGGTGCAAAGTTTGAGTATACAGAAGAAGAAATCAGGAATTATATGACTAGCAATCCTACTTCTCAATATCGTATCGTGGCAAAGAAACAGCCTTATGATAGCGTCAGTTCCCTGATGGGCATCCTGGCAAACACAACAGAGTACCCAGATGTGAAGGGGATCTGGCTGGAAAACGATTATCAGAGAAGGTATCCGTATGATACACTGGCGTGCGATGTGATTGGATTCGTACAGGG
>CAZACC010000159.1:0-4001 GCA_964483545.1 uncultured Lachnospiraceae bacterium | reverse complement strand
TGTATGGCTGTATGCCGTGAGCAAGAAGCGCCTCATTGATATTTGGCAAAATACTGCTAGAAACATTGCTACAAAATAAAATGCGCTTCAGGCAATATTGCCTAAACCGCATAAACACTAATATTCTCAACTCGGAGTGACTAGATTCGAACTAGCGGCCTCCGCCTCCCTAAGACGGCGCTCTAACCAAACTGAGCCACACCCCGATATTATGTGCACTTTTTGCACCACAAATCGTATTATATATTATTTGTGGTGGCTAGTCAATACTGAGTTGCAGTTGGTTTGTATTGTGTGACAAGGTCACAGATTGGATTCAAAAATCCTATATAATGAAGAAGAAAGATAAGTTAAAAAAATAACAATACAGATTAAATTGCAAAAAAGGAGAGACTACAATGTTTAATTTCTTAAAGAAAGATAATGGTAACGTAGTACATGTAAATGATATGGACAACCTAATTGGTAAGGTGGAACTGATCGACATCAGAGAACCGTATGAGTATAAAAGTGGGAGTTTAAAGACCTCTAAAAATATACCGATGGGTACTTTGTTATCAAGTCCTGAGAAATACCTGACAAAAGATAAGACATACTATCTTTTGTGTCAGTCCGGCATGAGAAGCGGTGGGGCTGTGAGGGCACTTACAAAGCAAGGCTTCCAAGTGATTAATGTGGCTGGCGGCATGGGTTCCTACGTAGGAACAAAGAAAAAATAATAAATGACACAGGAGGGTACTTTGATGGCAAGAAAGATTTTAATTGTTGGTGGAGTGGCTGGTGGGGCATCAGCGGCGGCAAGGCTTAGAAGACACAGTGAAGAAAATCAGATTATTATGTTTGAAAGAGGTGCTCATGTTTCTTTTTCTAATTGTTCACTTCCTTATCACCTGAGTGGGATGATTCAGGAGGCAGAGGATTTGGTTTTAATGAGTCCAGAGCTTTTTTTAAAGCAATACAATATTGAGGCACGTATTCATAGTGAAGTCATCTCAATCGACCGGGAGCAGAAAACGGTAACGGTCAGAAACCTTCATTCTAACGAAGAGTATAAGGAAAACTATGATCAATTGATTCTATCACCAGGAGCATCTCCGATTGTGCCAAAGTTTCCAGGAATTGAACATGTAAACGTATTCACAGTGCGGAATGTGACCGATATTGATAAACTGAATCGATTTGTAAAACAAATGGACAAAAAGGATATTACAGTAATCGGTGGAGGATTTATTGGAATTGAGGTTGCCGAGAATTTATGTGAAGCAGGCTACAATGTATCTCTGGTAGAAGCAGCTAATCAGATACTCAGACCGTTTGATTATGATATGGTTCAAATATTTCATAAAGTGCTGATGGATCATAAAGTGAACTTGATTGTCGGAGAAAAGGTAGAGGGTTTCAAAGAGAACCAAGTGATTTTAGAATCGGGAAAAGCAATAGATGCAGACGCTGTTGTCATGGCAATTGGTGTATTGCCTGAAACCTATCTCGCAAAGGAAGCAGGTCTTAAAATCGGAGAAACCGGTGCGATTAAAGTAGATAAAAACTATCTGACAAGTGATCCAAATATTTATGCGATTGGCGATGCTGTCGAGGTTTATCATGCATTGACTCATGCCATGACAAAATTGTCATTGGCGGGTCCTGCTTTAAAGCAGGCAAGAGCGGTTGCGGATCATATCAACCATAGGCGTGTGGAGAACAAAGGATATATCGGATCATCTGCGATTAAAGTATTTGAATATCATGGTGCGTCTACTGGATTGAATGAGTCCTTAATTCAGGCACTTTCCTTAAAAATAGAGTACGATATTGTCCGTGTGATCTTATCGGACAAGGTAGGACTGATGCCAGATGCGGCACCAATGCACTTTAAATTATTGTTTGAAGTGCCGACCGGAAAGATCCTGGGTGCACAGGCAATCGGAAAAGGGGATGTGACAAAGCGCATTGACACTGTTGCGACTGCAATCAAGTTTGGTGGAACTGTGGAAGATTTAAAGGATCTGGAATTTGGCTATGCACCTCCGTTTGCAACTGCAAAGGATATTGTGAATTATGCGGGATACGTAGGCTCCAATCTGTTAAACGGTGATTTTAAGCAGGTGAATGTTGATCAAGCCAGAGCTCTTGTTGAAAATCATAGTATCATTATTGACGTACGAGAGCGCTATGAATTTGAGAGAGGACATATCAAAGGAGCCACCAATATTCCTTTGAGTGAGCTCAGAGATCGAATCGATGAAATTCCAAAAGATAAACCCGTATATTTACACTGCAGAACCGGCCAGCGCAGTTACAATGCAGTGATGGCACTTCAAAACAAGGGATTTCAAAATGTAATTAATATAACCGGAAGCTTTTTAGGAATTTCCTTTTATGAATATTATAATGATCAAAAAAGTGGAAGAGAAAGCATTGTAACGGAATACAATTTTCATTGATGACACTGATTTATAAAAAGATTAAGACCTTTATTTTAGGCAGCTGTGTTCTTCGTAACTGAAAACACGGCTGCTTTTTTATTGGTAGAAACAAGAATATTTTCATTTTCGTCATAATAATCAATGTGATCGTACATTCGTGCAACATAAAACTTTTTAAATAATTTGCCCAAAAAATATAATAAGTATTTAATAGTCTTGTGCATATTGACAAAAATGTTTCTGGATAATAGAATGTAGTCATGACTTATTTAATAAAGTCAAATAAGTAAGTACTTACATGAGGAGACGTCCAAATGAAAGATGCAATAGGAAATCCAAAATCAATAAGAGAAAATAATCAAAAAATTCTGGCTCAATATTTATTTGAATATGGTACTACCTCGAGGTCAAAACTTGCAGAAGTTTTTCACTTAAGCGCACCGAGTATTTATAAAAATATCTCTCAGCTTATTGACCAGAATATTGTTCTGGAAATTGGAGAAGGAGGTTCGAAAGGCGGAAGGCGTCCGATGCTGATTAGCTTTAATTACGATATGGGATACATTGTCAGTATAGACTTAAAGGGTGAATGCTTAAAGCTCGCTCTTTCAAATTTGGCCCTTACCGTGATAGGAAGAGAAGAAATACCCATACATGAGTATACAAATGGACATGAACTATTTTTAAAGGCGATAGAAGTAATCAATCAGCTGATGGAGCAAAATCATATAGAGCAGGATAGACTTTTATCAATCGCTATTGGAATGCCAGGTTCTATCAATCAGCAGACAGGGCAGGTAAATATGCCTCCGATGTGGTTTAATCTTGGAAATGTCAAATATATAGAAGAATTGATCGTGAAAGCATATCCCTCCTGCCGCATTATTATAAAAAATGATATTAACATGGCGGCTATCGGAGAGATGCGATATGGAACCGGAAAAGGATGTAAGAATTTCGTCTATATCAGTGTAGACATGGGTGTAGGCGCAGGAATTATTCTGAATGGACATCTTTATGAAGGGAGCCGCTTCTCCTCCGGTGAGATAGGATATTCAAAAACAGGTATAAATTCCGCTGATATTCTGGAAAATGAAATATCCGTCAGAGCAATTATGAACCAAATAATGAAAAATAGAAATATCAATGAGGATAACAGGATAGAACAGTTTTTGACAGGGGATAAAAAGACCTTGAATCTAGAGGGAATTAATAAAGCATTACATCATGAGGATAAAGATTTATTAGAAATCATGGATTACGTGACACAAAAGTTATGCCTTATTTTAACAAACATTTGTACACTTCTGGATATTGAACTGATTATCATTGATGGAAAGATTGTTGAGATAGATTATGATTTCAAATCAAAGTTGAGAGACATGATTAATAAGAACTTAATTCTTGGTGTGAAGATGGAGTATTCGTCTTTAAAGGGAAATGAGGTAATTCTCGGAGGATTTGGACTATCTCTGGATGAGATACTGAAAGAAATTGCAATCTATTAAAATAAAAGAATCAACACTAATCAAAGCTGCAATGAATTTTAACATATAGCAGTATATCTTAAACAAA
>CAZACC010000158.1:0-4076 GCA_964483545.1 uncultured Lachnospiraceae bacterium | reverse complement strand
TTTGCCAGACGTACACTGGATGATATGGGATATGATTATGTATCGTTTGGTGAGTTTCATTTCCAGGATGATCTGCAATACGCCGATGCAGTACCGATGCTGAGTCGACTGATGGAGCTTGCGGAGAAAGAGAAACTGGAATTTGGAGTCAAGCTCACTAATACATTCCCAGTTGATATCAAGGCAGAGGAATTGCCAGGACAGGAAATGTATATGTCAGGACGTGCCCTGTATCCACTTTCAGTAGCGCTGGCGGCTAAATTGTCGGAGGAATTCAAAGGAAAGCTGCGGATATCCTATTCAGGAGGCGCCGATTATCATAATATTAAGAAGATATTCGAGACAGGCATCTGGCCGATCACTATGGCGACGACACTATTAAAGCCTGGCGGATACCAAAGGCTGACACAGATTGCTGATTTGCTCAGTGAAGGAAATGAAGACTATCTGGAAGATCGCAATATTGATGTAGAGAAAATCAAGGCACTGGCGAAGAAAGCAAGACGGGATAGAAATCACAGAAAACCTGTCAAGCTACAGGCTTCACACAAGATAGACCGTAAGGTTCCACTGATTGACTGCTTTATAGCACCCTGCAGAGAAGGATGTCCGATCCATCAGGATATCACTGCCTACATGGAACTGGTATCACGTGGCGAATATGCCAAGGCATTGTATGTGATTATGGAAAAAAATCCGCTTCCTTATATAACGGGTACGATCTGTGCACACAGATGTATGAGTAAATGTACCAGAAACTTTTATGAGGAGCCAGTACATATCCGGAAAATGAAGCTTCGTGCAGCACGTGGTGGCTATGATACAGTGCTGGAAGGACATGCTGAAGGAACCAAGGACAAAGGCAGAGTGGCTATCATCGGTGCAGGACCGGCAGGTATATCAGCAGCTTATTTTCTGGCTCGTGCAGGTATGGATGTGACGATTTTTGAAAAGAAAGAGGCTCCGGGTGGCGTGGTCAGACACGTGATCCCTGAGTTTAGGATTGCCTCAGAGGATGTGATGAAGGATATCACCTTTATTGAAAGGCTGGGTGTACATATTAAGGTAAATTCTCCAGTTCACTCAATTGATGAACTAAAGGAAAAGGGATTTAAAAAGATCATCGTAGCAATCGGTGCAAGCAAGGAGGGCATCCTGTCACTAAAGTCAGGTTCTGCAATCAGTGCGGTTACATTTTTGGAGGATTTCAAGAGTACTGAAGGCAATATGGATATTGGCAGTCAGGTCGTAGTCGTTGGAGGTGGGAATACAGCCATGGATACGGCACGTGCAGCAATTCGCGTAGATGGAGTGGAAAAGGTGACCCTGATCTATCGCAGGACAAAGAGATATATGCCAGCGGATGAGGAGGAACTGCTGCTTGCGATAGAAGAAGGCGTGGAGTTCATGGAACTGTTGACTCCTGTCAGCTTTGAAAATAGAACACTGACCTGTCATCGAATCAAGCTTGGAGAGCCAGACGCATCTGGTCGTCGGAGTCCAGTTGAGACAGAAGAGGTCATAGAGATACTGGCAGATGTTGTGATTGGTGCAGTGGGAGAACACATTGACGATGGCTTTTACAAATCAAACAGTATTATGATGACGTACGGAGGAAATCCAGCAGTAGATGCTGAAACCCTGCAGAGTTCCGTTTCGGGCGTTTATATTATCGGGGACGGACGAGGCGGCCCAGCATCGGTAGTTGAGGCAATCGCAGATGCCACCAAAGTATCTGAAGCAATCCTGTCAGAGAGAATGGCAAGAGACGTCAACGAGGAGAAGGATTTACGTGATATTTATGAGAAGCGTGGAGTCATCTGTGATTCTATAGATGAAGCTGTAAATACAACAACAATGGAACAAAGGGCGAAAGCCGAGTACGAGAGATGTCTGTCCTGCTTTGCTGTTTGCGAAGCATGTGTGGAGGTCTGTCCGAATCGAGCCAACGTATCCATTCGTATTCCGGGTAAAGAAAAAGCGCAGATTCTACACATTGACCAGAGATGTAATGAATGTGGCAATTGCAGTACATTTTGTCCATACGAAAGTGACCCTTATTTAGAGAAGCTGACTCTATTTGCAGCGGAGGCTGATTTCGATCATAGCCAAAATCAGGGATTTGTACTGTTAGATCCGAATAAACAGATCTTTAAACTGCGGTTGGGCGAACGGAACCATACGATAGAAGGCTTTGATAGTGAAAGCTATGTAGATTCTCAGATTATGAATCTCATAGAGACAGTGTATCGCAAATATAGATATTTATTCTAAACGAGGGATGGAAATGGCAGACAGATATTTGATAACCGGAGGGCAGATTATAGCCGGTAGCGGCAGCAGGAAAGCTGATATTTTAATTGATAATGGCAAGATTGAGAAGATAGGTGAGAGTCTGGCTGACATGACAGCAAGACGTATTGATGCGTCAGGCAAGATGATTTTCCCAGGTTTTATTGACACGCATACTCATTTTGATCTAGAGGTTTCAGACACAGTTACAGCGGATGACTTTGCATCAGGAACAAAGGCAGCTATAGCAGGAGGAACAACCTGTATCATTGATTTTGCTACTCAGTATAAGAAGGAAACATTATCAGAGGCGTTGGCTACATGGCACAAGAAAGCCGATGGTGTATGTTCATCAGATTATGCATTTCATATGGCTATCTCCGACTGGAGTGAGTATACCTCGGAAGAACTGAAAGAGATGTTTGCAAGTGGGGTGACATCCTTCAAGCTGTATATGACTTATGATATTAGAGTCAGTGACGGTGTGATTTATGATATCTTGAAGAAAATGAAAGCACTGGGCGGTATTGTAGGCGTACATTGTGAGAACAATGATATCATCAATAGACTGGCTGGAGAACAAAAATCTGCAGGGGATTATTCGCCGGCAGCACATCCAAAATCACGTCCTGCCTGTGCTGAGGCTGAGGCGATTCATCGCCTGTTGACAATTGCAAGAGTGGTTGATGTACCAGTTATGATTGTCCATCTTTCCTCGGAGGAAGGCTATGAGGAGGTTTGTCGGGCGAGAGATAGAGGGCAGAAGGTGTATACAGAAACATGTCCGCAGTACTTGATTTTGGATGAGAGCAGATACCAGCTGGAAGATTTCGAGGGTGCAAAGTATGTATGCTCGCCGCCCCTTAGGAGCAGACAGGATAAGGAATGTCTCTGGCAGGCCATCAAAGACGGGCAGATTGATACGATATCGACAGATCATTGTTCCTTTACCATGGCACAAAAAAAGATGGGAATCAAGGATTTCACAAAAATACCAAACGGTATGCCTGGAGTGGGCAACAGACCACAGCTGATTTATACCTATGGAGTTCTGGAGGACAGAATGACAGTGTCAAAGATGTGCAGGTTATTGTCAGAAAACCCAGCAAAGCTCTATGGTATGTATCCGCGTAAGGGCTGTATTGCAGAGGGGTCGGATGCAGATCTCGTCATCTGGAATCCTGATTACCGAAGCACGATCACGGTCGAAGGACAGCTGTATAAGACCGATTATAACCCTTATGAAGGAATCAAGGTCAGGGGGATGGCAGAGAGAGTGTTCCTAAGAGGTATGCCAGTAGCGGAAAAAGGCAAGGTCATGAGACCGAATACAGGCTGCTATATCAAGCGGGAGAAGGGAATCAGAGTATGAAGCTGATTAAAACAGAGGATGCTGTCGGGCATGTACTATGTCATGATATCACGCAGATCATCAGAGGTGTGACGAAGGATGCCGTATTTCGGAAAGGACATGTCGTTCAAAAAGAGGATATTCCTGTGCTCCTGTCTGTCGGAAAGGAGCATTTGTATGTATGGGAAAAGAGAGAAGACATGCTTCATGAGGATGAGGCGGCTTTGATTTTGTATGAAATCTGCGTAGGTAATCATATGCATGCTGGTGAGATCAAGGAAGGCAAGATTGAGTTGATTGCAGACTGCGATGGTTTGTTCAAGGTGGATAGTGAGCGTCTGTGTGCCATCAATATGGTCGGTGAGATGATGATTGCGACCAGACATGGCAATACAACTGTGCACAAAGGAGATAAGCTGGCAGGAACCCGGGT
>CAZACC010000157.1:0-4080 GCA_964483545.1 uncultured Lachnospiraceae bacterium | reverse complement strand
GAGGCAAAGATATGGTAGTAAAGAAAATAGGACAGATCAAAGAGGAATTTCAGGCGGCACAGTTATCCATGCTGCCTGAATTAATAGAGAGATACAGAGACGATGAACGAAGCGGCGTTGTATCACTGCGGCTGAAAGCTGAAAAACAGCTGGAACAGCTGGAGGCTGAGAAAAAAAGGACATGGAGACTACAGGAATTTGAGCGAAAGTATCATGCTGAGGGATGTGAGTATATATGCGGCATCGATGAAGTAGGAAGAGGACCGTTGGCAGGACCAGTCGTAGCAGGCGCTGTAATCCTTCCGAAAGACTGTGACATACTGTATCTCAATGATTCTAAGCAATTATCTGAAAAGAAAAGGGAAGAATTGTATGATGTGATTATGAGACGAGCGTTGTCTACAGGAATAGGCATCATTGAGCCTGAGAGAATTGATGAAATCAATATTTTGCAAGCAACCTATGAGGCAATGCGTCAGGCTATTCAGAATCTGTCCATCATACCCGATATATTATTAAATGATGCAGTTACCATACCAAAGGTTGAGCATCGTCAGATTCCTATCATCAAGGGAGATGCAAAAAGTGTGTCTATCGCCGCAGCGAGTATTATTGCAAAGGTGACAAGAGACCGGCTTATGGTTGAGTATGATCAACAGTATCCAGGATATGGATTTGCAGGAAACAAAGGTTATGGAGCAGCTGCACACATTGAAGCACTGCGCAGTATCGGAGCGACACCGATCCACAGGAGATCTTTTATTGGTCATTTTATCTAGTGAAGAACGATCGACGATAGGAGCATGTCAATGAATCTCAGTCTATCTGGAAATACACAGCCCAATATGAATATCACTCAGCAGGCATTACAGTCAGCTGCAGCAACTGCTGTGGCTTCATCTGCCACAGAAGTGAATGGTATCGGAACTCAAGGCTATATGACCGGACAGGTGTTTTCTGGTGAGGTAGTTGAAATGAATGGTAAAGATATATTACTGTTGCTGGGGAATCACCAGACCATGTCAGCCAGACTGGATGGAGATATTAGTCTTGTACTCGGGCAGAATGTTTACTTTGAAGTGAAATCAAACAGCAATCATCAGATATCTCTTCGTCCACTGTATACAAATCTGAACAGTACGGATCCATCTGTATTAAAAGCATTGGATGCGGCAGGACTGCAGATCAATGAGAAAACAGTTATGATGACTTCTTCCATGATGGAGGAAGGTATGCCAATCAATAAAAATGCCTTGCAGACTATGTTTCGTCAGGTAAATGCCAATCAAAATGTATCTCCTCAGACAATTGTACAAATGACAAAACTGGGGCTGCCAATTACAGAGATCAACGTGACACAGTTTGAAAACTATAAAAATCTGGAACATCAGATTTTGAACGATATCAATACATTGACAGATGGACTGCCTGAACTGGCGAGCAAGCTGGTGACAGAAGGAAATATGACGGATGCTGCTGGCTTCAGTAAAGAATTGCTGAATATGATTCTGAGCTCCATGCCAGATGAGCAGCTAGAGGACACCAACAGAAACGCAGCAGAAATCCCAAACAATACACAGGATTCATTGCAGGAACTGCATCAGGATACGGCGGCATCAAGAGCAGATAGAATGTCCAATACACTGCAGGAACTCAACCCAGAGCAAAGAGAAGTCCTTGCCAACCAACTGGAGCAGATGGGCATGAAACTGGAAATGAAACCACAGATACTCTCAGGAGAAATGTCTGACAGACAGCTGATGGAATTTATCAAAACTACGCTAGAGCAGCCAGATGTACAACAAAGTGAACAGATTAGACAACTACTACAGGGAAAAGAATATCAGACTTTGCTGAAAAGTATATTATCACAGCAGCTGCTCCTAAAGCCGGAAGATGTGGCAAGAGAGGGCAGGGTAGCAGAACTCTATGAGCGTATGTCTGAGCAGTCACAAAAAATCACACAGATGTTGCAGAATATATCCAAAACAACTCCTGAGCTTTCTAAGAGCGCCGAAAACATGCAGAATAATCTGAACTTTATGAATCAGATGAATCAGATGCTGACGTATGTACAGCTGCCTCTTAAAATGGCGAATGAGAATGCGAACGGAGATCTGTATGTCTATACCAATAAAAAAAACCTTGCTGCGAAGGATGGAAATGTCAGTGCATTGCTTCATCTGGAGATGGAACATCTAGGAACGATGGATATTCAGGTCGCTATGCAGCAAAACAAAGTCAGTACACATTTCTATATGCAAAAGGAAGAAATGCTTGATTTCATAGAGACCAATATTCATATTTTGAATGAACGTCTGACAAAAAAAGGATACAGTATGAAAACAACAGTGACAATGAAAGAAAAGGATGAACAGGACCAGAGAATTGTAGACGAATTTCTGAAAAAGAATGGTGAAGCTTCCATACATACGGGAGCGCCCATGAAGTTTTCCTTTGATGTAAGAGCATAGAGAGGAAATGTATATGCTGGAAGAAAAAAAAGAAAAAAATAAAGTGAAACAGGCAATTGCACTGCAGTATGATCCCGGAGATGAGGCTCCCAAGGTTATAGCTACTGGCGTAGGACATATTGCGGAAAGGATTATCGAAAAGGCACAGGAGTCAGATGTTCCGATTCATGAGGACTCGAAACTAGCTAATACATTATCAAAGCTGGAAATTGGAGAAATGATACCGCCCGAATTGTATGAAGTGGTAGCCGAGATACTAGTCTTTGTCGATAGTATGGAAAAAATCAAGAGCAAGGTGAAGCCTTGACAGGATATCAATGAAAAGCAACAGCCAGTCGAAGGAATCATGTATATGAATAAAAGGACAATCGGGGCACAGTATGAGGACATGGCTGTGCTCTTTCTACAAAGCAAAGGAGTCAGAATACTGGAAAGAAACTTTAGAAACAGGTTCGGAGAGATCGATATTATTGGCTATGATCAAGATACATACCTGTTTATAGAAGTTAAATATCGCAAAACAAGCAGGGTAGGAGATCCAGCCAGCGCAGTTACCGTATCCAAGCAAATGACCATCTGCAAGGTGGCTGATTACTACAGGGTATGTCATCATTTTTCAGAAGCTACATCATGCCGCTTTGATGTGATTACAATTTTAGGAGAGAACATAAGCTGGTATCAAAATGCATTTCCTTATCAACACCGATAGAGGTTGCTTGCTGATTTTGTCGATAACATAAGCCTAGTAGTCAAGTTCTTCGCGTGCATTGTATTTGGCCAGTATGCTATGTATTTTCTCTGTTGTGGTCAGTACATGACTCATAGATGCATCATGATTCATGAAGTCAATGATGGAAGCAAGAAATTTGCTCATATTTGCTTCTACGTGATACGGACGATTATTCAGTTCAGGAATGTGATAATTTAAATTGGTCGTAATAATTCTGTCAAAATAGCATTTTTCATAGGCTTCATCGAAAGCCTCCAGTCCAGACGTAAACAGTCCGAATGTGCAACAGATGAAGACACGTTTTGCGTTCATGGCCTTCAACTGTCTGGAGGTATCAATCATACTGTCACCAGAGGAAATCATATCATCTATAATGATGACATCTTTTCCATCTATATCATCGCCAAGGAACTCATGTGCAACAATAGGATTTTTTCCATTTACGATCGTAGAGTAATCGCGGCGCTTATAAAACATACCGGTATTAACTCCGAGAACATTTGCAAAATAAACGGCTCTATCCAAAGCGCCCTCATCGGGGCTGATCACGACCAGATGATCCTGATCTACAATCAGGTCTTTTTCATAATGAATCAAAGAACGGATAAACTGATAGGGTGGCGTGAAATTATCAAACCCACATAATGGAACTGAGTTTTGTACGCTTGGGTCATGTGCATCAAATGTAATGATATTATCAACACCCATTTGTGCCAGCTCCTTCAAAGCAAGAGCGCAGTCCAGAGATTCTCTGGCAAATCTTTTATGTTGTCTGCTTTCATATAAAAAGGGCATAATCACATTGACACGATGTGCATTTCCCATCGTTGCAGCTATAATTCTCTTCAAATCCTGAAAATGGTTGTCGGGTGACAT
>CAZACC010000156.1:0-4114 GCA_964483545.1 uncultured Lachnospiraceae bacterium | reverse complement strand
TGCATGTTATGCTGCCACAGCCTTCATTATCTGTACGTGTGTGGAACAAATCACCATACAAGTTTTTGGTAAAGGCAGCTAAGCTGACAAGAACTGGACTTGGTGTTCCAGCTTATTATAATGATGAAGTGATTATCCCTTCCCTTTTGAACCGTGGACTGACTCTGGCTGAAGCACGCAATTACTGCATCATCGGCTGTGTGGAGCCACAGATCATGGGAAAGACAGATGGTTGGCACGATGCAGCATTTTTCAATATGTGCAGACCGTTGGAGCTTGTCTTTGAAAGCGGTATGGATCAGGGTGAACTGCTGGGGCTTCCGACACAGGATATCACTACTATGAAGACATTTGATGAATTTTATGATGCCTATAAAAAACAGATGATTTACTGTATCGAAATGCTGGTGAATGCAGACAATGCCATTGATCAGGCACATATGGAGAGATGCCCGCTGCCGTTCCTTTCTTCCATGGTTGAGGATTGTGTGAAGAGAGGTAAGTCGGTACAGGAGGGCGGCGCAGTATACAACTTTACCGGACCACAGGGCTTTGGTATTGCGAATATGGCGGATTCCCTGTACGCAGTTAAACAGCTTGTATTTGAAGAAAAGAGACTGACTCTGGCACAGTACAGAGAGGCTCTGAGAGATAATTACGGAAGAGGCCTATCAGAGAGTCAGGCAGAGCAAGTCACCAAATCAGTTGTAAATGCACTGCTCAAAGAAGGCAAGCAGATTACAGAGAAGGAAGTATCCGAGATCGCTGAGATGATCACTAATCATACGGTATCTCCAGAAAAGAAGAAATTCTATGATGAACTGCTGAAGCTGATTGATCAGACTCCTAAATTCGGAAATGACAATGCAGTGGTGGATGAGTTTGCCAGAGACGTGGCCTATACATACACTAGACCGCTTGAGCATTACGGAAACCCGAGAGGCGGACAGTTTCAGGCAGGGCTGTATCCAGTATCTGCAAATGTACCACTGGGAGCACAGACGGGTGCCACTCCAGACGGAAGATTTGCTGGGGAGCCAATCGCAGACGGTGTTTCACCGACAGCAGGCAGAGATATACATGGACCGACCGCAGCAGTCAATTCAGTTGCGAAACTGGATCACGGTATAGCGTCAAATGGCACATTGTTGAACCAGAAGTTCCATCCGAGTGCGTTATCAGGTAGAGAAGGGCTGGAAAAATTCGTGGCATTTATCCAGGGCTATTTTGACCAGAAGGGAAGCCATATCCAGTTTAATGTTGTCGATCGCGATACTTTGCTGGATGCACAAGCACATCCGGAGAACTATAAAACATTAGTAGTCCGCGTAGCTGGTTACAGCGCATTATTCACAGGACTATCAAGGTCATTGCAGGATGATATCATCAACAGGACTGAGCAAAAGGGATTCTAATATGAACAATGACTACTTACAGCAAAAAGGCAGAATATTTGATATACAAAAGTACTCCATTCACGACGGCCCAGGTATCCGGACAATCGTGTTCCTGAAGGGATGTATG
Source organism: uncultured Lachnospiraceae bacterium (assembly GCA_964483545.1). GTDB lineage: Bacteria > Bacillota > Clostridia > Lachnospirales > Lachnospiraceae > JAAYYM01. The sequence continues at coordinate 2,590 of CAZACC010000156.1, read as the reverse complement.
TTCAGATGTCGTTGGTGCTGCAATCCAGAATCACAGGAGTTTGAAATCCACCAGGTAATGATAGATGGAAAACCAAAAACCTACGGACGTGATGTGATCGTATCGGAGGTACTGGATGAGATCGAAAAGGACAGGGCATTTTACAGGAGAAGCTCCGGTGGAATCACGCTTTCAGGCGGAGAATGTATGTGTCAGCCAGATTTTGCAGAGGCTTTACTGCACGGATGTCATGAGCGAGGTATGACAACGGCAATTGAAACAACGGCGGCAGTGTCATATGATATCGTGAAAAGAGTAGTTTCTGAGACGGATTATGTACTGATGGATATCAAGCATATGAATTCTGCAAAGCATAAAGAGTTTATCGGAAAAGGCAATGCAAGGGTTTTGGAGAATGCGATGAAGATCGCTAGATCTGGAGCGAATCTGACCATCAGGGTACCAGTGGTACCGACTTTTAATGATACACCCGCTGAGATCGGCGCAATAGCGGATTTTGCAAAGGAACTGCCGGACGTGACGAGGATGCATCTGCTCCCCTATCACAGGCTTGGAACAGATAAATATAACAGACTGTCAAGGGATTATTTAATGAAAGAGATCGTACCGCCGGGAGAAGAGCAGATGATGCGGCTGCTTGAGGAAGTCACAAAACGAGGACTGACAGGGCAGATCGGAGGATAAACATGAATGAAGACAGAGTATACAGTGAAGATCGTATGAGAATCATACAGGAAACGGTGCCGGGCAAGCAGATCACCTTGGCTCATATTATAGCAAGTCCAGAACCGATTTTATACAAGAAGCTGGGTTTAAACCCTTCTGTAGATTATAATGGTGCAGCAATTGGAATCATTACCCTGTGTCCTTCGGAAACAGCAATCATTGCAGGAGATATCGCCATCAAGGCATCGGGAGCAGATCTTGGGTTTCTAGATCGTTTCAGTGGAACACTGATCATTACAGGAACGATTTCTCAGGTGGATGCATCCATCAGAGCACTGATAGATTATTGTGAAGAAAAGCTGCAGTTCACAGTCTGTGAAATTACAAAGACATGAGAAGGGTGATACTGATCGGCCGGAGTGAAGCTGGAAAAACAACTCTGAAGCAGGCACTGGAAAAGCGTCCGCTGCAGTATGAAAAGACACAGGCAGTGGACTTCTCAGACTTCATCATCGATACACCAGGAGAATATGCGCAGGGACGCAGACTTTCCGCAGCATTGGCGGTATATTCTTACGAGGCAGATATCATTGGACTGACCGTACAGGCTAATGAAGCGTTTTCATTATTCAGTCCCAATATTGCATGTATGGCAAATCGAGATGTGATCGGCATCATTACGAAGGTAGATGAACCAGATGCCAATCTGCCGCAGGCAAGGCTGTGGCTGGAGCTGGCTGGTTGTGAAAAGATTTTTGAAATCAGTTCCTACACAGGAAAGGGAATCGAGGAGCTGTTGGAGTATTTAAATGAAGAGCCAGCAGAAGAAACAGATATTACCGTGAAAGCGGTTCGTAAATAAAGCAATCGGAATATCACATGGAAGAAAAAACCAGGAGGAGAAAAGAAAATGGAAAATGAATTTCAAATCAAAAAACAGATCTGCGAAATCGGAAAGAGAATTTATGACCGTGGCATGGTAGCAGCCAATGACGGTAATATTTCTGTTAAGATTTCGGACCATGAATTCTTATGCACACCGACAGGTGTCAGCAAGGGCTTTATGACACCAGAATACATCTGCAAGGTAGATGAAACTGGAAAGGTGCTGCAGGCAAATGCAGGCTTTAAGCCTTCCAGTGAGATCAAGATGCACATGAGAGTGTATAAGGAAAGACCAGATGTTAAGTCAGTCGTTCATGCACATCCGATGTATGCAACTGGATTTGCTATCGCAGGCAGACCGCTAACACAGCCAATCATGCCAGAAGCAGTTATTGCTCTTGGATGTGTACCAATCGCTAAGTACGGTACACCTTCTACAGAGGAAATACCAGATGCAGTATCAGAATATCTGCAGTACTTTGATGCAGTATTACTTGAGAACCATGGAGCACTTTCCTACTCAGACTCACTCCTTGCTGCCTATATGAAGATGGAATCACTGGAATTCTATGCTCAGCTGCTCTACATTTCAGAACACCTTGGTGGACCTCAGGAGTTATCAGAGGAGCAGGTTCAGAAATTATACGAAATCAGAAGACAATTTGGTATGACAGGCAAACATCCTGCTAATCTATGTCCGAATCAGCAGGCAGGTAGGCCAAGCTGCCATAACTGTGGAGGCTCTTGTGCGAGTACAGCAGCACCTAGCAGTAATGAAGCGCTGGTGAATGAAATCACGAAAAAGGTTATGGCTCAGTTAAATCAGTAAGAGCCACAGAAGATCATAAAGGAGGTCATAGTGTGTCAGTCAATGTATCAGAACAAGAATTAAAAGCCATTGTAAAAAAAGTCATTTCCAGTATGAATACTAGGGCAGGCAATGACAAACAGTTGGGACTTTTCGATACAATGGATGAAGCAGTTGCAGCGGCAAAGGAAGCCCAGAAGATCATGCAGAAGATGTCAATGGACAGCCGCG
>CAZACC010000155.1:0-4121 GCA_964483545.1 uncultured Lachnospiraceae bacterium | reverse complement strand
TTGGTTGACATTTCGGTAAGCATTTGCTATTGTCAACTAAGAAATTATACGGAGGTAGAAAAAACATATGAACACAAATGCAAACACGAAACGAAGAACATCAACCTACGACATGGTATACATCAGCATCTTTGCTATACTGATCGCTATCTGCTCCTGGATTACCATCCCATCTATCATCCCTTTTACACTACAGACCATGGGTGTCTTTCTTGCAGTCAGCACTCTGGGCGGTAAGAAAGGAACCATTTCCGTCCTCATCTATATCCTGTTAGGAGCAATCGGCATTCCTGTCTTCTCTGGATTTAAAGGCGGTTTAGGCGTTATTCTTGGCAATACCGGCGGCTATATCATCGGTTTTCTATTTTCTGCTCTACTAATGTGGGGGCTGGAGAAGCTCATTGGCAGAGGGAAAATCGCCATGATCATTTCCATGCTGGCTGGTCTGATTGTGTGCTATACATTTGGAACCCTGTGGTTTATGATTGTCTATGCACATAATACTGGAGCAATCGCTCTGACAACCGTACTGGGCTGGTGTGTCATTCCCTTTATCATCCCTGACCTGATCAAAATTGCTATAGCGTTCCTATTAACCAGCAGACTCTCCAGATTTATCAAGACAGAGAATCACTAGAACGTTTCTTTTGAAAGAAGAGGGACTGTACAATAGTACAATCCCTCTTCTCAAATGATTTAATAATATACTGCATTCTCCCGTAGTTCCTTTTCCAGAAATATCGGTATCTCTCCGCGCCGTAGATTTGCATATCCACTTTGCTCCTTACCTGTTGTTTTGTGCAACTCCAAACTAAAATCAATGCTCTGTTCGACTGGATGTAGAATACTGTTCGACCATAGGAAGTTGCCCAGTACCAGATGCTCACACAGTTCCTTAATCTTTGCCTGATCATCACTTCCGTTGTCGGTTGTATAGGTAATACTTGCATTATAATTTACATTCTCTTCGCCATCCAGCGCTGCCAAAAACCCATAATCATTCACTGTTATGCTATCAATGTCCTCAGGAATAATCTCTGCCTTGTACTCCTCTTCCTTCACGCCAAGCTCCTTGATTTTTGAAATTGTCTTCATAAAGGAAGGATATATATAGTATCCATAGATACTGTCCTCATATCCGTCTGACTTGAACATACTGTCCAGACGCATAAGCGGAAGCTCTTTCTTAACCGTGTCCAAAGTCAGATTCTGAAGCTCGCTTGTATAGATATCCAGTAGTTCTTTCATGTCAGTACCTGTTGCTGACAGAACCTTATCTCCCCATACATTATAGCCACTTACAGATGTTATAATTCCACTGTCTTTCACATTCAGAAGAGAAAATACTGCATCCTTATACTCTTTCTGTGCATAGATCTTTGCCATCACGTCAAATACTGAATCAATTGTTGTACTATAATTTCTGGTGATCTCTTTTCCATTCTTCAAACGATACCGTATTGTATACTGATTTTTTTCATCACTCGTATAACTATTAGCATTATATGTGCCGAAAATCCTCTCCCTTACAGCTATCGGAATCACATGATTCTGGTTACTACCGCTATAATCCAGCTGTTCAACACCTGCCTGTGCCAGTGCTAAAACATCCTGAATATTCGTCAAATACATTTTATTCAATACATCTGTATTTTTGTCCACATACTTCAGTGACGCTTCGCCATTCGCATTTATGGTGACCTCATACCCATTGGTATCACGGTCAATACTCTGGAAAGATACTGCTGCGCTTGCAATCTGATTCTCACTTGGAATATAACAATCGTATCCCATCCAGTCATACTGGATACACAAAGCCATCAACGATGCCACTGCAAGGCTTGCTGCAAGCTGAAGTATATGATTAAATCCTTCATTAAAGTCAAAACGATAAACAATCTCCATTGCTACATGACAGATGATACCAACAAACAATAGTCCAAACCAGAACCAAAGACCGCTCGAACCATTAGACATATTCTGAATATAGAGGCCCCCGAGCATTGCAACAGGAATCACCACAAGAATTCTGATAATAGGCTCAGAAATCTTGTAGGTAAGTGCTCTCCCTGCTACCTCTGATGGGCGTTTCCTGTACAACAGTACTGCTACCACAAGTAATACTGCTGCAATCAAAAAAGCTGCCAGAAGACCCAGTCCGATATTTCCTTTTTCACCATCTGATACTGTAGAATAGTAGATGAGTGAAGAGACTGGGGAGACAAACGGCATAATCAGCCACGAATTTCCTCCCGTATAATCTGCATAATAGGTTACAAAATAATGTGAGAAGAATCCATCAATCAACTGACAGATCATGGGCCCATAAAACAATAGTGTCATAACTGCTGCTACACACACAAGCATATTTCCTGTTAGCATCACAGCGATAATCGTCACATGGTAGAAAAACAGAAAATGAATCGTTGTTCCCAAAAATGTCATTCCTGCTATCTTCCATCCATCTGCTGTCATCAAACCCTGCATTGCAATGGTCATAATGGTAAGCAGCTGTGTCACAAGATAGACACCTATGTAAATCAGAATACCATTCAGATAAGAAGAAAAAAATAATTTATTTCTCCTGACTGGTATGCTGTGGTATAAATCTACCTTTTTCTTAGAAAACAGATAAGAAAATCCTATAATTCCGAGCACAATCGCCAATATAGCAGGTAATACAGTATTGCCAAAATAGCCTGCACTTAAATAGTACTGTATAGATTTCACTAATATTTCCTGTGTCAGATAGGTATTCTGATACATACCCTCTATTACCATCAAGGCATGTACTGGATTGATAAAAATAAATATAATCAATGCTACAACTATAATCCAGCTCTTCTTTTTCAGATCTTCTCTCATTAGATTATAAAATAAGGCTCTTGATGTCATAGCCGACCACCTCCGTTTCACTGATAAATATTTCTTCTAATGATAAGGGTATGATTTCTGAAAAAACTGTTTCTACTGATGATAAATTTTTTTCCAGTTCTTCTCTTGTACCTCTGATCGTTAATGTATACAGAGAGCCTCTCTGTTCTGTCTTGATTGGCTTAACTGCCTCCAGAAGCTGCTTCTTACCCTCTTCGTCTGTAAAGACACACTGAATCTTATGTAGCGACAGTTTCATCTCCTCTAGGTCTTTGGATAAGAGAATACCACCCTTGTGCAGAAGTCCTACGTGATCACAAATATCCTCTAACTCTCTTAAGTTATGGGAAGCGATGACTGGTGTCATTCCTCTGTCTTCCATCTCTGCAATGAAGATACTCTTAACCGCCTGACGCATCACAGGGTCAAGACCGTCAAATGTCTCATCACACAACAAGTATTTTGTCTTAGCGCATATACCGAGAATCACTGCGAGCTGTTTCTTCATTCCCTTTGAAAATGTATTAATCTTACGATTTCCCTGCAAACCAAACTTGATCATGAGCGTGAAGAACTCATCGTTATCAAAATTCTCATACACCTTCTCATAATATTTCTTCATATCATAAGGAGTTCCGTTTGCAAAATAATACTGATCATCTGAGATATAAAATACTTTTTTCTTAGCATCTTCATTCTCATAAATATCCTCACCATCAACTAGAATCTGTCCCTTTGCAGGCTTCAACACACCACATAACATTCGTAAAAATGTACTCTTGCCTGCGCCATTTGTTCCTACTAGACCGAATACACTTCCTTCTTGGATGGTCGCCGTGATGTTATCAACAGCTTGTATGTCATTATAATTCTTACTTAATCCGATTACTTCTATCATGCCTCTCTCCCCTTTCTATATGCCTCCTCAATGAATTTCTTCGTTTCCTCCTCAGATACTCCCAAAGCAATCACCTGCTGCACTGACTTTTCCAAATCATTCATAACATTTTTCTTTTCTGTTCCTCTCCAGATCTGGTCTTCTGCCACATAATTTCCTTTACCCTTCACTGTGTAGATAAATCCTGTCCGTTCAAGCTCTGTATAGGCGCGTTGGATTGTGTTGGGATTGATGGACAACTCAATTGCCAAATTACGGACTGAAGGCAGCTTTGTATCTGGTACTAACACACCTCGAACAATCAGGTTCTGCAGGCGTTCTATGACTTGCTCGTAAATAGGTCTTTTAT
>CAZACC010000154.1:0-4151 GCA_964483545.1 uncultured Lachnospiraceae bacterium | reverse complement strand
TTTCATTCTTCCTATTCTAATCATCCAGATCCTTGTCGATCAGATTGACTGATACAAGAACCGATACACCCTTTTCCTGCATTGTGATTCCATACAGTCGGTCTGCCTTCTCCATCGTTCCGCGTCTATGTGTAATGACAATGAACTGCGTGTGTTTTGTCAGCTTATGCAAATAGTTAGCGAACCTTGTGACATTGCTTTCATCCAGTGCTGCTTCAATTTCATCCAGCAAACAAAACGGTGATGGCTTCAGATTCTGTATTGCAAACAATAAAGCAATCGCTGTCAGTGATTTTTCCCCTCCAGATAACTGCATCATATTCTGCAGCTTCTTTCCAGGCGGCTGTGCAATAATTTTGATGCCTGCCTCTAGGATATCCTCATCGTCTACTAACTCAAGGGTTCCTTTTCCACCACCGAACAACTCCTTGAATACCTTATCGAACTCTCTTCCAATCTGAGAGAATTTTTCCTCAAACTGCTTTCTCATAGCAGTGTCTAACTCTTCAATGATACTTTCCAAAGTGGCCTGTGCCTCTACCAGATCATCCCTCTGCATTTTCAGGAAGCTGTAGCGCTCCATCAGATTTTTATAATCTTCTATTGCATTGACATTGACATCGCCAAGCTTACGGATCTTGTCTTTTAATGATAAAATATCACGTTTGATAGAATGAAGCTCAGTCAAAGCCCCATCGCGCAGCTCCATAGCCGATGAAAATGTGATTTCATACTCATCCCACATATAGTTGATCTGTGTCTCAGTAGCTTCTTCCAATCGTTCTTTCTGAGATGTCAGACGATATACTTCCTTATCTAGGAAAGCTATTTTTTCAGACAATTCTTCTCTAGACTTGAAGAAATTCTTCTGCTTCGTATTTAATGAATCCTTGTCTTCAATTGCCTGCTTCATAGCAATTTCGTTATCATCTGCTGATGTTATACTTGCCTCTATTGTCTTCTGAATCTCCAGAATATGATCCTGTTTTCTCTGCACTTCTTCCACTGTATGTGACAGTTCTTCCTCGATAGAAGTGATTTCCTGATTCAGACGAGTCATCTCATTTATAATACGTTCTATATTCTGTTGTGCAAACTCCTGTTTCTGAGTCAGTCCAGCAACCTCCAAATCCAGTTCGCTTGCTTTCAATACTTTAAAATTCTCATCATTACGTTCCAGCTCCAGACTCTTGCCGTATTCCTGTATCTTTGCTTCTAGTTCCTTCTCACGGATTTCAGAGTTTTTCAGATCCTCCTGTATAGTATCCTTGCTTTCTCTGATGTCTGTAACCTGTGTCTCTATTTCTTTCTTTTCCTGTTCCAATGATGCATAGCCCTTAGTTGTTTCCTCTTGCTTTTCCAAGGCCTGATTCACATTCATTTGTGCAGTGTTTTGCGCAATATACTTCTCCTGCTGGTCTTCCTTTAATTTCTCTAGCTTCCCACGCAGTATATTTCTTTCTTCCTTTGTATTCTCGATACCAGTCATGATTGACTCAATTTTTTCCAAGCAACCCTTGACCTTCTTCTCAAGTTCTTCGATTTCACGTTTACGTCCAAGCAGGTTACTGTTATTCTTAAAGGCACCTCCAGCCATGGCACCGCCAGGAGTCAGATATTCTCCCTCTGTCGTTACGATACGTAGCAAATAATGATATTTTCTTGACAGCTTGATGGCATTTTCGATATGGTCAACCACCAGAATGGCACCAAGCAGTTGTCCGATCACATCCTGATATTTTTGATCAGTTTTTACAAGATCAGAGGCAATACCAATAACCCCCTCTTCCTTCAGTGCTTCTAGTTTATTAAATTCACCCCTGTCCTTAACACTGGTCAGCGGCAGAAATGTTGCACGTCCAAGTTTATTCTCCTTTAAGAATGTAATCATATCCTTAGCAATTGATTCATCATTGGTTACAATATTCTGGATATTGCCTCCCAGTGCCGTTTCAATGGCAGTCTCATACTTTTTATCTACTTTAATAATGTCTGCAACAACGCCAATAATACCCTTTTTTGTCTCTTTCTGTTCCATAACACGGCGTATACTGTTTCCATATCCATCGTAACGCTCAGACATATTCTTTAATGCATCCAGCTTTGATTTCTCTTTGTGATAAATAATCTGTGCTTCACCGAGCTGTTTGTCCTGATCGATTAGATCCTGTTTCATCTGGGCAAGCTTTTCTTCATCAATCTCAGCCTGTTCATCCAACTTCATAATCTCTTGGCTAATCTGACCAAGTTCATCGTAGAGAGCCTTAATAACGGTTTCCTGCTCTGCCCCATCACTCTTTGCATGCAACAAACGTGACTGCAGTTCAGCCTTACGAATATTGATCTGCTCCAGCATTGTATCATAGCGCCCCAACTTTGTCTTAATCGTGGAACGTTCATTCAAAACATTGATGATTTCACTCGTACCACTCTCAATACCGTTGCTCAACTCTGCTATCTTATTCTGTGCAATGTTCAAAGATCCCTTAGCTTCATCTCTGACCTTGAGCAGTTCTATCAGCTCTTCATCCAAAGCTGATTTGTTTGTACCGATTGCATTCTTTTCTTTTTCCTTGATTTCAATATCAGCACGAATCGTCTTGACACGTTCACGCTTCATTTCATCATTCGCCTCTGAAGAATGGATTTGCTCCTTTAGGACATTAATCTCACCCTCCAACTTACTTTTTAACATACTCGTATTAGACAGCAGCGCTCTCTTTTCCTCAATGGTAAAATCCAGTGCTTCTATCTGTGCTTCTATCTGTTCGTATTCTTTTCTTGTATTTTCGTATTGCTCCTTAGCTTCATTTAGGTCACTGCCGGCAATCTTCAATTTCTCATCTACTGATCGCAGCTGATTTTTATTTTTCTCTGCTTCCAAAAGGAACATATTCACATCTAATACTTTGAGTTCTTCCTTCATCTTCAGGTATTCTTTTGCCACCTCAGACTGCTTCTCCAGAGGCTCTACCTGCTTTTCCAACTCAGCTAAAATATCATTCACACGAATCAGATTATTTTTTTCTTCCTCAAGCTTCTTGACCGCTGTATCCTTACGACGCTTATACTTTACGATACCTGCTGCTTCATCAAATAATTCACGTCGTTCTTCTGGTTTGCCAGATAATATCTTATCAATCTGACCCTGTCCGATGATAGAATACCCTTCTTTTCCGACACCAGTGTCATAAAAAAGCTCGTAAACATCTTTTAGACGACACGTAGCACCATTGATCAGATACTCGCTCTCTCCTGATCTGTATACACGACGCGACACAGTTACTTCCTCAAAATCGATGGCCAGAGCATGATCCGAATTGTCCAGTGTAATGGCTACGTAGGCATAGCCCATTGGCTTTCTCGTTTCTGTTCCAGAGAAAATAACATCCTGCATACTAGCTCCACGCAGCTGTTTAACACGTTGTTCACCCAACACCCATCTGACTGCGTCTGCAACATTACTCTTTCCGCTGCCGTTTGGTCCGACGATGCCTGTGATTCCGTTATGAAATTGAAATTTAATCTTATTTGCAAAGGATTTAAATCCATGCACTTCGATACTTTTTAAATACATTCTGTTCCCTACTTGTCTTTTTGTGTAATTAATACCTGATAAGCGGCTTCTTGTTCAGCTCCCTTTTTACTTTTACCAGTTCCTTCTCCGACCTTTTTTCCATTGATGTGTGCCTGTACACGATACATCCTATCATGTGCTGGTCCTGAGGTCTCCACTACTTCATAGATCAAATCTTTTCCTTGCTGCTGCATCATTTCCTGTAAAATACTCTTGCTATCGCAGAATAAGATCCTGTTTTCTATATCCGCAAGCAGTCTTCTGCATACAAACTCTTTTGCCTCTTCATAGGAACTATCTAGGTAAATAGCGGCAATCAATGATTCAAATACATCTGATACGATGGAATCACGGCTTCTGCCTCCTGTCTGCTCCTCGCCCTTACCAAGCATGATATACTTTTCCAGTTCTATTTCTCTGGCACATATTGCCAGCGTTGGCTCACAAACCAGACTTGCACGCAGCTTGGTCATATTTCCTTCGTACATACTTGGATGATGCATAAATAAATATTCACTCACTGACAGTTCCAGTACGGCATCACCTAAAAACTCCAAACGCTCATAATCCTCTC
>CAZACC010000153.1:0-4178 GCA_964483545.1 uncultured Lachnospiraceae bacterium | reverse complement strand
CTGAGTCAATTCAGGAGGAGGTACATATCATCAGCGTACTTTTTACAGAGGAAGTTGGTGGCGTTTTCACCATGGTATTTGATGAAGATGGAGAGCTACAGTTCGAGATTTCTGCAGTACCTGAGGACTATTTATATGATGAAGTTGGCAGTGGACTGCTGGTGAAAGAAATCCAAAGAAAGAAACAGGAGCTACTGGAATCACTTTCATTGTATTATAGAGTAGTTGTATTACATGAGAATCTGGATGAGCTGTTGGAGGAATAGAAAGTGTGATTGGAGGATGGACAGATGTTGCTAGTCATTGATGTGGGGAACACTAATATTACATTTGGACTATATCGAGAAAATAAACTAATATCAACTTTTCGTATTGTATCTGCATTGCAGAGAACTTCGGATGAGTATGGCATGGTCATATCAGATTTGATAGAACGCCAGGGTGTAAATATTGAAGAAATAAAGGGTATTGTCATAGCAAGTGTTGTACCAAATACGATGCATTCGCTTGTCAATGCAATCAAAAGGTATTTGAAACAGACACCGCTAATCATCGGACCAGGGACAAAGACAGGCATCAAGATCGATACACCCAATCCGAGGGAAATCGGAGCAGATCGTATCGTTGATGCAGTGGCAGCTTATGAGATATACGGCGGTCCAGTACTGGTTATTGATTTCGGAACGGCAACGACATATGACCTCGTGACGGAGGATGGCAGGTTTACAGCTGGAATCACGGCACCAGGCATCAGAATTTCCGCAAAGGCACTGTGGGAGGATACAGCCAAACTGCCAGAGGTGGAAATTCTAAAACCCAAATCAATCCTGGCACAGGATACCATCTCCAGTATGCAGGCAGGACTGGTGTACGGACAGATTGGACAGACGGAGTATATTATTCAATGTGTAAAAAAAGAAACGGGATATGATCAGCTAAAGGTAATTGCAACTGGTGGGCTTGGTCGTATTATAGCCAGTGAGACAGACTTGATTGACAAATATGATATTACATTGACTCTAAAGGGTCTGCGGCTGATTTATCTGAGGAACCAGAAATGAAACTGAGGATCGGAAATGTTGAATTGGAGAATCAGGTGATATTGGCACCAATGGCAGGCGTAACTGACCTGCCATTTCGTCTGCTTTGTAAAGAACAGGGAGCGGGACTTCTCTGTATGGAGATGGTCAGTGCAAAGGCTATTTATTTCAATAATAAGAATACAATAGAGCTGCTGACGATACATGACGAGGAGCAACCTTCGTCCCTACAGCTGTTCGGAAATGATCCTGACATTATCAGTGAGATGGCCAAGAGAATCGAGGAACGACCGTTTGCTATACTGGACATCAACATGGGATGTCCTGTTCCAAAGGTAGTCAATAATGGAGAGGGGTCTGCACTGATGAAGGATCCTGTACTGGCAGGTAAAATCATTGAAAAGACAGTGCGTGCCATCCAGAAGCCTGTAACCGTGAAGATTCGTAAGGGCTTTGATGAGGCACATGTGAATGCAGTGGAGCTTGCCAGAATCGCACAGGAAAGCGGAGCGGCAGCGGTAGCGGTACACGGTAGGACGAGAGAGCAGTACTATACAGGAGAGGCAGACTGGGAGATTATCCGTCTGGTAAAGGAAGCTGTTTCCATACCTGTAATTGGAAATGGTGATATTACATCTCCAGAGAGTGCAAAGAAAATGCTAGAAGAGACAGGCTGTGACGGACTGATGATCGGTCGTGCGGCACAGGGAAACCCATGGATCTTTAGCAGGATGAATGCTTATCTTGATCGAGGTGAGATTCCGGAAGCTCCAGGATTGCTAGAGATCAAAGCTATGCTCTTACGGCATGCAGAACTACTGTTAGAATATAAAGGCACCTATACAGGTATGCGGGAAATGCGAAAGCATGCGGCATGGTATACAGCAGGCTATCCTCACTCAGCCAGACTGCGACGTAGTCTGAATGACATAGAGACAATGGATGATTTGAAGCAGATTCTGATGAACATGGAATAAAATGGAATATATGAAACCTTGACACTAATTAAGTAAATGGAGTATAATACCATCATTGCAAAGCAGACTTTGGGCTGAAAAAGCCGATAAAACGATAGAGAGGCAGGGTACTGTATATTATGGATGTAAAGAAGAATTTATTAACGTATGAAGGACTTCAAAAACTGGAGGATGAACTGCATGACCTCAAGGTAGTCAAAAGAAAAGAAGTAGCTGAAAAGCTCAAGGAAGCCAGAGCTCAGGGCGATTTATCCGAGAATGCAGAGTATGATGCAGCAAAAGACGAGCAGCGTGATGTTGAGGCACGTATCGAGGATATTGAAGCAATCCTGAAAAATGCAGAGGTGGTTTTGGAGGATGAAGTAGATGTCAGCAAGATTGGTGTCGGCTCCAAGATTAAGATTTTGGATAAGGAATTAAAGGAAGAGATGGATTTTAAGATTGTTGGTTCAGCAGAGGCCAATTCTCTGAAAGGCAGGATTTCAAACGAATCTCCTGTGGGCAGAGCACTCATTGGTGCAAAAAAGGGTGATACGATCAAGGTGGAGACTCAGGTCGGTGTATTGAAGTATAAAGTGCTGGAGATACAGAAAGCGAATTAATTGGATATACGGAGGAAATAGAGTGGGTGCACAACAGAACGAGAATCAACAAAAGGGTCAACAGAACGAGCAGGAGCCAGATATTAAGCAGCTCCTAAAGGTACGTCGTGATAAACTGGCACAGCTGCAGGCAGACGGCAAGGATCCCTTCCAGATCATGAAATATGATGTGACACATCATAGCACGGAGATAAAGGACAATTTTGATGAATTGAACGGCAAACAGGTATCTATCGCAGGCCGTGTGATGGCAAAGCGTGTTATGGGTAAGGCTTCTTTCTGCAATATACAGGATTTGCAGGGGAATATCCAGTCTTATGTTGCAAGAGATTCCATCGGCGAAGAGGTATATGCGGATTTTAAAAAGTTTGATGTTGGCGATATCATCGGAATAGCAGGTGAAGTCTTCAAAACGAAGACGGAGGAAATCTCCATTCATGCTTCGAAGGTTGTTCTTCTATCCAAGAGTCTCCAGATTCTTCCTGAGAAATATCACGGACTGACCAATACAGATATTCGTTATCGCCAGAGATATGTAGATTTGATCATGAACAATGAGGTCAAGGATACATTTGTAAAACGTTCTAAGATTATTTCCACAATCCGCAGCTATCTGGACTCACAGGGCTTCATGGAGGTCGAGACTCCGATGCTTGTATCCAATGCTGGTGGTGCATCCGCAAGACCGTTCGAAACACATTTCAATGCATTGGATGAGGATTTGAGACTTCGTATTTCATTGGAGCTGTATCTGAAGAGACTGATTGTAGGCGGCTTGGAGAGAGTGTATGAAATCGGACGAGTATTTCGTAATGAGGGTTTGGATACCAGACATAATCCCGAGTTCACTCTGATGGAGCTGTATCAGGCATATACAGATTATAATGGCATGATGGATCTGACTGAGAATCTGTATCGCCATGTGGCACAGACTGTTCTTGGCAAGACGACCATTACTTACAACGGAATCGAGATGGATCTTGGCAAGCCATTTGAGAGAATCACTATGGTAGATGCTGTGAAGAAGTATGCCAATGTTGATTTCAATGAGATTCACACCTTAGAGGAAGCAAGAGCAATCGCTAAGGAGCATCATATAGAGTATGAAGCAAGACATCAGAAGGGTGACATCCTGAGCTTATTCTTTGAGGAATTTGCCGAGGAGCATCTGATCCAGCCGACCTTCCTAATGGATCATCCGGTAGAGATTTCACCACTGACGAAGAGAAAGCCGAGCAATCCGGATTACACAGAGCGATTCGAATTCTTCATGAATGGCTGGGAGATGGCTAATGCCTACTCCGAATTAAATGATCCACTTGACCAGAGAGAGCGTTTCAAGGCACAGGAAGCAGCACTGGCAGCAGGTGATGAGGAAGCTAACACCACAGATGAGGACTTCTTAAATGCACTCGAGATCGGCATGCCACCCACAGGCGGAATTGGATTCGGAATTGACCGTATGTGTATGCTGATGACTGACTCACCAGCGATTAGGGATGTGTTGTTGTTCCCGACGATGAAGAGTCTGGATAAATAAAGCCAGTGTTTATACGGCT
>CAZACC010000152.1:0-4236 GCA_964483545.1 uncultured Lachnospiraceae bacterium | reverse complement strand
TTGAATACGATTATATTTACAGTCAGTGTTGACAGTATTGCATTGATGCCATGTAACCCGAATATAGGTGGAAGTTCAAAGGGACATTTGGTACGTGAAATAGATGCTTTGGGCGGTGAGATGGGAAAGATTATTGATCAGACATTTATCCAGTCAAAAATGCTGAACTTATCAAAGGGACCTGCCGTTCATTCATTACGTGCGCAAGCAGATAAATCAGACTATACAAGAAGTATGCGAAAAGTATTAGAGGAACAGGAAAACTTGACAATCAAGCAAGCAGAGGTAGTGGAATTGTTTGCAGAAAATCAGGTTATCAAAGGAGTCAAATCATATACTGGAACTACCTATGAAGCAAAGGCAGTTATATTATGTACTGGTACCTATCTGAAAGCCAGATGTTTATGTGGTGAAGCCATTACAAATACAGGTCCTAACGGACTGCAGGCAGCTAACAGTCTTTCAAATTCGTTATTAAAATTGGGTATAGAATTATTTCGGTTTAAGACCGGGACACCTGCAAGAATGGATCGCAAAAGTATTGATTTTTCAAAAATGAAAGAACAGTTTGGAGATTCAAGGGTTGTTCCATTTTCATTTTCAACAGATTCTGAATCAATACAAAAGGATCAGGTCTCCTGCTGGTTGACCTATACAAATGAAAATACACACGAAATTATCAGAAACAATCTGGATCGTTCACCAATTTATGCAGGAGTGATAGAGGGAACAGGTCCCAGATATTGTCCTTCAATAGAAGATAAGGTTGTAAAGTTTGCGGATAAAGAGAGACATCAGGTATTTCTTGAACCAGAAGGAATTCATACAAATGAGATGTATGTGGGTGGTATGTCAAGTTCATTACCAGAGGATGTGCAGCTACAGATGTACAGAACTGTTCCTGGACTGGAAAACTGCAGAATTGTAAGAAATGCTTATGCGATAGAGTATGACTGTATCAATCCACGTCAGTTAGATCCTACATTGGAGTTTAAAAATATTAAAAATTTATTCAGTGGTGGACAATTTAACGGAAGCTCTGGATATGAAGAAGCAGCAGCACAAGGTTTGATAGCAGGAATCAATGCAGCATTAAGAATACTTGGAAGAGACTGTATTACGTTAGATCGTTCAGAAGCTTATATTGGAGTTTTGATTGATGATCTGGTAACGAAAGAAAACCATGAGCCTTATCGTATGATGACAAGCAGAGCTGAGTATAGACTATTGCTAAGACAGGACAATGCAGATCTGAGACTTCGCAAAAAAGGTTATGAAATAGGATTGATTAATGAGGAACAATATCAGAATCTATGTTTAAAAGAAAAAAATATAGAGGAAGAAATCCAAAGATTGAACAATGTTACAATCGGAGCATCTAAGGGAGTACAGGAATTTCTAGAGGAATATCAGAGTACATTATTAAAAACGGGTACGAATCTTGCAGAGTTGATTAAAAGACCTGAACTGTCATATGAGTTATTGGAAGCTTTAGATCCGAATAGAAAGCCATTGTCAGAAGATGTGATCGAACAGATTAATATAAATATTAAATACGAAGGTTATATAAAAAGACAACAAAGTCAAGTAACACATTTTAATAAATTAGAAAAAAGGAAGATACCAAAGGATATAGATTATAATGATGTGAAGAGCTTAAGAATCGAAGCGAGACAAAAGCTGATTTCATATCAGCCAGTATCAATCGGACAGGCATCCAGAATATCAGGAGTTTCTCCTGCAGATATATCTGTATTATTAGTTTATATGGAACAATATGGTAAATACAATCACAAGAACGGGTAATAAGATGAATGATAATTTGGATCGTTTTGATCTAGCATTAAGTGAATTTCAAATAGAGTTGAATCAGAAACAAAAAAATCAGTTTCTTCAATTTTATGAGATATTGATAGAATGGAATTCTTTTATGAATCTGACAACCATTACCGATTTTCAAGAGGTGATTGATAAACATTTTGTTGATAGTCTTTCCATTGTAAAAGCAATCAAAATAGATCACCAGAAAATCATCGATCTTGGGACAGGAGCTGGATTTCCTGGAATACCATTGAAGATTGTCTATCCAGATATCAAGATTACATTGGTAGATTCTTTGAATAAGAGAGTCAATTTTTTAAATCATGTAACAGAGGAGTTAGGATTAGAGGGTATTCATTCTATACATGGAAGAGCGGAAGATATTGCTAGAATGATAAATCATAGAGAACAGTATGATATCTGTGTTTCTAGAGCAGTCGCAAATCTTTCATCATTATGTGAGTACTGCTTACCATTTTTAAAGAAAAATGGGTTTTTTATTTCATATAAATCAGAGAATATTGAGATGGAAATTGAAGAAGCTAAATTTTCCATAAATGAATGTGGTGGGAGTTTAGAAAGGGAAATATCATTTTTATTACCAAATACAAAATATGGAAGAAATATTATCTGTATTAAAAAAATTGATGCAATTAATGAGAAATATCCCAGAAAAGCTGGGCTACCGACGAAGGAGCCTTTGAGTAAAAAGTAATTTATTAATAATGATGCTTTTCTATTTCAGAGAAGTAGTGTATGATATAATTTAGTAAATTTATTAACTGATTTTTATAGGGTAAATATGAAAGATAGTATTTTGAAAGATGAATTATCAAATATCGTGGATGATCTTTATAACGAATTTGTCGAGGAAACGATTCGTTTAAAAACAATGCATGAGGATTACACAAAAAAGGAAATTGATACAAAGCAGTATATTAAAGAAATGGAAAATAATGATACGGATTTTAGTTTCTTTTCTCCAAGAAGTGTTAAGGTTAATAATACTGCCAAAATTGAGCAATTAAAGGTTGAATTGAAGCAGAATTCAGAAGAGAAAGAAAAGGTATTATTCAGATTAAAGTATTGTGAAGAGAAGGTTCAAAAACTAAAGAATTATAATATGAATAATACTTCTATGATTTTGATGCAGGAAATGGAGAAGCAAAGAATATCCAGAGATTTACATGATACTACAGTTCAGAATTTGACACATATGGTACATAAGAGCGAACTGTGTATGAAATATATTGATAAAGATCCAACAAGGGCAAAGCTTGAATTGGAATCTATACATAAAGGAATCAAAGATATTATTAATGATATGAGAACGACGATATTTAATTTAAGACCAATGTCATTTGATGACCTTGGATTTGTAGGTGCCATTGAACATATGATGGATGTTTTTCAAGAATCAACGGATATGAAATTGGAATATCATATAGAAGGAGACTATCATCAGATCAATGATATTTTACTTATTTCTGTAATCAGAATCATTCAGGAAGCAAGCAATAATGCGATCAAGTATTCCAAAGCGAGTAATCTTCAAATTGATTGTAAGATACATAATCATAATATATTAATTATGGTAAAAGATAATGGAATCGGGATACAGTCAAAGGGATCAGAAAACCTTGTAGATTTAGATGGAAAGAATGGGTTTGGAATTTCTATCATGAAAGAAAGAACAAAAATACTAAAGGGAAGTTTTGATTTATTATCAGAAGAAAAAAAGGGAACCACTATTTATGTATCTGTTCCGATTATAGAAAAAGGAGCATAAGATGTCTATAAAAGTGATTATTGCTGATGACCATACATTGATTCGACAGGGTATTATTCAACTATTAGAGTTTGATAAGGAGATCGTAATTGTTGGACAGGCAAAGGATGGAGACGAATGTTTGTCTCTTATAAATGAAATTGATACGGATGTGTTATTACTAGACATAAATATGCCTAAGAAAAATGGATTAGAAGTATTGCAAGAAATTCAGAGAAAAAGAAAGAAATTTAAAACTTTAATACTAACAATACATAATGAAACAGAGTATTTAGTAAAAGCTACAGATATTGGAGTAAATGGATATATATTAAAGGATTCTGGATTTGATGAATTGAGAGAAGCAATTCATATCGTATATAAAGGCGATTCTTATATTCAGCCAGACATGATTCCTTCTTTAAATTCAAGGTTAGTAAAGAGAGATATTGATAAAGAAAAAATAGATTTGTTGTCGAAAAGAGAAATTGGTGTATTGATGTTGACAGCACAAGGTTTATCAAATAGAAACATTGCATGCAAATTGAAGATTAGTGAAAGAACTGTAAAGAATCACTTATCCAATATCTTCAGAAAAATTGAAGTTGTGGATAGAACACAGGCTGCCGTATTTGCTATAAGAAATA
>CAZACC010000151.1:0-4237 GCA_964483545.1 uncultured Lachnospiraceae bacterium | reverse complement strand
ATAGAAAGTCTGACACTTGAAGACATTGATACATATACTACGATTTCCAGAAAAATATTAAAAGAAGATATTTTTAGTTTAGTGGATTCCTATTTCATGCCATATGGTGTAGAATGTGATTTATACTCTATATTAGGTGAGATAGAAGATTTTGAATTGGTTGAAAACAGTCTTACAGGAGAAGAGGTCTATGTAATCACCTTAAACTGTAATGAACTACTATTTGATATAGCCATTAATAAGCAGGATATACTTGGTGAGCCTAAGATCGGCAGGAGATTCAAGGGTTCTGTGTGGCTGCAGGGGAAGATCAATTTTCCCTCATAAAAAAATGTTTCCGTAGCTCAGTTGGATAGAGCAACCGCCTCCTAAGCGGTAGGTCGGGCGTTCAAGTCGCCTCGGGAACGTCTGATTTCAATGTCAGAGAGCCTTGTAAAAATCAAAGTTCTCTGGCTTTTTATTTCCCTCTCACTTTTTGAGCCTTTGTGAAGTCATGGAAATCCTATAATTCGCTGATCTGCTCAAAAAACAGTCAATTCACAATTTACAAAACAATTCTCCCGTTTGACATAATGCTTTTAGATAAAGTATAATAAGGCAAATACATGTGGGGAAATATTACTAAAGGATTTGCTGGTAATTTATCATATTGGAGGAAGTTATATGCAGAATAAGATCGTTGCAATCGTTGGAATGTGTGGTTCTGGAAAATCAGTTGTTACTAAAACGTTTGTTGAGCAAGGCTGGAAAATGGAATATTTCGGTAAGATTACAATGGATACATTGGCCGAGAAGGATATGGAGGTGACTCCTGAAAATGAAAAGATGGTTCGTGAGGGTCTTCGAAGGGAATATGGTCCAGATGCCTATGCAAAGAAGCTATTGCCCATCATCCATGAAGATGTGAAAAAAAGAAATACGGTATTAGATGGTTTGTATTCCTGGTCAGAATATACTTATTTAAAAAAGAATCTTGACAGTGATTTCATCGTACTTGCAGTTATTACAAATAAAAAGGACAGATATCTGAGATTGACAACACGTGAGGTCAGACCTCTGACAAATGAACAGGCAGAGGCCAGAGACATTGCAGAAATTGAAAATCTGGAAAAGGGAGGTCCTATCGCTATGGCAGATCATTTCATCATGAATGCAGGCAGTGAAGCAGATCTGAAACAGGCGACACTAGATTTTATTCAGTCATTATAAGACGGAAATCCAGAGGATAAACATATGAACTATATCGTGTTTGACTTGGAGTGGAACCAATCTTCTGATAAGAGAGACAAGGGCTATGGATTGCCTTTTGAAATCGTGGAAATTGGTGCAGTCAAGTTAAATGATAAGAAAGAGATCATCGGTGAATTCAATCAGTTGGTAAAGCCACAGATCTATCAGACGATTCACTATATGACGACGAAGATTATCCATATTGATAAGGAAGAGCTGGATAAGGGGAAACCATTTACTGAGGTTGCTAGGGAATTTCTGGACTGGTGCGGACGAAATTATATCTTTTGTACTTGGGGAACACTGGATCTGACAGAGCTGCAGAGAAATCTGTGTTATTATGGAATGGATGAAATATCAAAGGGACCGTTGCTGTATTATGATATACAGAAATTTTTCTCTTTTGTATATGAGGATCGTAAAAACCGACGTGCATTGGAATATGCAGTTGATTACCTAAAGATAGAAAAGGATATCCCATTTCATAGGGCATTCAGTGATGCATACTATACTGCGAAGGTCTACGCACAGATCAGCAATAAAGAAGTAGAAAGATATGTATCCTATGACGTATTTATGATACCGAGGAATAAATGGGAGGAGGTTCATAAAACCTTCCCTACATATTCAAAATATATATCACGAGAGTTCGAGAATAAAACAAAAGCCATTGCAGATAAAGAGGTATCCAATACCAGATGCTATGTATGTGGCAGGAGGACAAAAAAGAAAATCAAATGGTTCTCTGTAAACGGAAAACACTATTATAGTCTGTCCTATTGCAAGAAGCATGGATATCTCAAAGGAAAAGCTCGCATGAAGCGGGCAGATGATGGTAATATCTACGTTATAAAAACACTAAAATTAGTTTCACCAGAAGACGCATTGTTAATACAGGAAAAACAAGACAAATTACGGCAGCAGCGTTCTGAGAAAAGACAACAAAAAAAGGAAATGATTTGAGTCATTTCCTTTTTTTGTGAAATGAAGTAGGTGTTATCGGTTATTATGGTTAAAACTTCAGATTGTCATAACGGGAAGGAATCCTGCGTCTTCGTTTCCTTCTTTTCTTTTTTGAGAAGTATACATTGTTTAGTATGGCATGAACTAAAAACATAATCAATATGACACCGACAATGACTAATATTATGATTATAATCAGTCTGACATTGACAAAAATGATCTTATTCTCTTTTTCGACTGGTGTCGGAATTTTTGTGTTTGAATCATTAATAATCTTCGAAAATTCAAATTCTACAGTCTGTCCAGTAACAAAGTCAATAGAGGTGGAGCCTACATAGGCATCTCCAAAATAGTAGGATAGGATCGCTGCGGAGTGAGGGTTTTGAGTGATATATTGTATTTCAGGTACAGCATCAGTAAAGGCAGCTGACTTTGGAATTAAAATGCTGCCAGACGTATTGATGGTCAGTAGAGGTTTGGAACTGCCGAGGATGTCCATATTTGTGTTAAAGAAATTGTCACTATCCATCGTATAGCCAGTTTCATTGGTGGCGATATTCAATATTTGAAAATTGTCAAATCCATAATTAAAGAGCTCTATAGTATCTAGAAACTGATTTGGACTTTCTTCTTTCATGATGATACAAATCAGTTTTAATCCATCTTTTTCTGCACAGGTCACAAGTGTCTGGCGAGCTTCGTCTGTATACCCTGTTTTTCCTCCAATGACATATTCGTATTCATATTTAAGTCCGGGCATCAGCAAATGGTGGTTGGTTAGCGGTCGTTCTTCGATTTGTTTATTGGTTGGTGGAATCGTGTATCTGGTGGTACCAGATATCTTTGCGATAATTTCATTTTTATAACATTCTCTGGCGATCAGAGCCAGATCATAGGCAGTCGTATAGTGATCTGGATCAGGGAGACCGTTTGCATTGCAAAAGTGTGTCTCGGTACAGCCAATGGCAGCAGCTCTGTCATTCACTATCTGTACAAAGGAAGTCAGGTCGCCGCCGACATGCTCTGCGGTAGCGTAGGAGACCTCATTGGCTGAGCCGAGCAGGATGCCGTAGAGACACTGCTCCATCGTCAGTTGTTCTCCAACATCGATACCGATGTGACTAGAATTACGTTCGATGCCAAAGACGGCATCTTTGGAGAAGGTCACCACTTCGTCCATAGTTGTATTTTCACATGCAATCAGTGAGGTCAACAACTTGGTGGTGCTTGCAGGATAAAGTTTTTCATGTGCATTTTTTTCATATAGGATAACTCCAGTATCTGCATCCATCAAAATAGCAGAGGCTGCACCAAGCTTTGGACCCTTTGGCCAGCCGAGGATATCGTCGGTGGCAATCGGTAGTGTTTTACGCAGCTCGGCTTCTTCGGCCTGGGTGATAGTCGAAGGGGTGAGGACGGCGTAGACGGGAGTGGCATGGTAGAGCGAAAGTGTCAGGATGCATAGTGTATATATGAATTTGTGTTTTAAAATGTTATGATTTTTTATTGTTGACATATACATATCATACACTATTTTGTTCCAAAAACAAAGGGTATCTGCCGAGTAGAAAATACAATACGGAAACATATTGTTTTATAGATATAAATCAACTATAATAATGATGTAAATTAAGTTGATGAAATTAAAGGTGAGTTATATTATGCGTTTGAAGAATGTAACGGGCTCCAGAGAGATGATAGCGGCGAGTGATTTTGTGATTCATAATGAGACGGCGCATAAGGGAGCGTGGAAACAGGTTTTTGGGAATGATCACCCGATTGAAATAGAGATTGGTATGGGAAAGGGTCAGTTTATCCTGACCCTGGCGAAGCAGAATCCAGATGTGAATTATATTGGAATAGAGAAGTATTCGACAGTTTTGCTTCGAGCAATTCAGAAGATGGAATCAGAGCCGCTGGCTAACGTGAGATTTATTCGGATGGATGCGAAATTTATCTGTGATGTATTTGTGAAGGAAGAGGTTAGCAGGATTTATTTGAATTTCTCTGATCCGTGGCCGAAGGAAAGACATGCGAAGAGACG
>CAZACC010000150.1:0-4293 GCA_964483545.1 uncultured Lachnospiraceae bacterium | reverse complement strand
TCTGCTTTTGATTAATACGCTTCAACAGCTCTATAATCTGTGCCTGTACCGTCACGTCCAACGCCGTTGTTGGCTCATCAGCAA
This sequence comes from uncultured Lachnospiraceae bacterium, assembly GCA_964483545.1. Classification (GTDB taxonomy): domain Bacteria; phylum Bacillota; class Clostridia; order Lachnospirales; family Lachnospiraceae; genus JAAYYM01. The sequence continues at coordinate 4,209 of CAZACC010000150.1, read as the reverse complement.
TCATCAGCTTAGGCTGACAGATAACAGCAGCTGCAATCATCACTCTCTGACGCATACCACCTGACAGCTCATGCGGATACATATTGTATATCTTCTCTGGCTCAGGAAGCTCAACATCTGACAGTGCCTCAATCACCTTTTCATATCGCTCAGTCTTTGTCATGCCTGTATGAATGCGCAGACTTTCCTCTACCTGCCAGCCAATCTTCCTAACAGGATTCAGGGATGTCATAGGCTCCTGAAAGATCATGCTGATTTCATTTCCCTGTAAACTGCGCAGTTTTGCGCGTTTGCAGGTCAAGAGCTCTGTGCCGTCAAAGACGATCCGTCCCTTTTTCTGCATATCATGACGTGATAATAATCCAGCAATAGCCAGTGCACTCATCGTCTTACCTGATCCAGACTCTCCGACAATACCTACGATATCGCCTGGATTCATGTGCAGATCAAAATCGTATACAACCGTCTCTGGTATCAGATGATCATAAAATTCAATATTCAGATCTACAACCTCTAACATGCTGACCTCCCTTTCAGGCCTTCAGATAATAATGCAAATCCAAGAATCAGAAGCACAATCATCAGACCTGGAAACAACGCACACCACGGAGCCGAAAATAAAAATGCCTGCGACTCTGACAGCATTCTTCCCAGACTTGCATCAGGTGGCTGTACTCCGATTCCGAGAAAGCTCATACTCGCTTCTGCCAGCACAGCATTGTTGAAACCGATGATAACCGATGATAATAAAACAGGCCATGTGTTCGGTAATATATGAACAAACATAATACGAAACGCACTAGCTCCCATCAGTTTTGCGCTCTGTACATAATCCAGATTTCTGTAATGAATGAATTCCGCACGCACAATACGTGCAAAGCTCGGAATAAAGACAATTCCCAATGCAATTATGACATTATACTTTCCGCTTCCCATGATGCTGATAAAAACAAGTGCCACCAGAATACTCGGAAATGCTAGAACAGCATCGTTAAACCGCATTAGGATCTCATCTGCCACACCTCCATAATAGCCAGTCACAGCACCAAGCACAGTTCCGATTCCTGCTCCTATACCAATCGTACACAAGGCAATCAACAATGTTGTTCCTGTGCCTTTTAGAATACGGCTAAAGATATCACGTCCAAAATTATCACATCCCATTAGATGCTGGGGTGATACCCTCGCAAACTTATCCGCAGGATTCATGGCATCTGGGTCATAGGGCGTATAAAAAATCCCCACAACCACCAACAGCACGATCAGTGCCGTCAGGATTGCTCCAATATAAAATCTATAGTCTCTTTTTTTTTGTTTCACGATCTACTGTCCCCTTACTCTTGGATCCAGAATCTGATAAATGATATCTACTACATAATTAATGATAATCACAATAACGGCAATACAAACAATAATAGCCTGTACAACAGGATAATCACGATTAGCAATGGACGTAATCAGCAGCCTGCCAAGACCTGGTATGGAAAATACCTGTTCTATTATAATGGAACCTGCCACAATATCAGCCAGTGTCATTCCCAGAAAGGTAACAACTGGTATCATCGCATTCTTCAACACATGATGATACAGTACGCCATGAGTCCTGTTTCCTCTGCTGTAGGCTGTACGAACATAATCGAGCTGCATTTCTGATAATAACGATCCCTGCAGCATTTTTGTTGCCATGGCAAGCTTCGGAACAGCTATGGCAACTGCTGGGAAAAATAAATACCCGATAAAGCCTCCTATATTGGATTGATAGGACACAAAACCGCCTGGGGTAAACCAGCGAAGAACAATTCCAAATAAATACGTGAACAAAATACCCATAAAAAACGGTGGAATCGACATCGCAATCTGATTGAGAACGTTGATCGCCTTGGTGACTGGCTTGTCTTTATGCTTTGCTGTATAGATGCCTAAAGGCACGGCACCTGCTACGATCAAAATAAAGGACATAAACGTCAGTGTCAGTGTGATCGGAAGTTTACCTGCCAACATACTTCTGACAGACATATGATAACTGTAGGAATTGCCCATATCTCCAAAAAAGAAATCTCCAAGCCATGACAGATACCGCACTGGCATTGGACGGTTTAGTCCCAGCTGTTCCTGCAATGCTGCAATCTTCTCAGGTGTGGCCTGTGTGCCCAGCATTTTAATTGCTGGATCTCCTGGAATAATCTGAAATGCAAAAAAGGCAAGAAGCGAGACCAGTAGTAAAGTTAGTATAAAAGAAACTGACTTCTTTACAAAGTATCTCATCTTCTTCACCTCTTTTGAAAGACCTACTTCTACATATTTTCCTTGAATCTAATCTTGCTCATATCTTGCACATACAACGGATAAAATTTATATCCCTCATACTTGCTGTTCAGTGCTACAAACTCTGCCATATCCTGAATATAAACGTTCGCAGCATCCTCTGTCAAAATTGTCTCCAGCTGCTTATAAAGCTCTGTCTGCTGTTCTAAATCATGACAGGTGATAGCTTCTGCATAGACCTTGTCATACTCTGGATTATGAAAGTTGATAAAGTTATTACCAGCCTTTGATTCAAAGCGATCCAACAAAGCTCTTGCCGTCAGCTCGGCTGCATCCACTCCGATTACCGTAGACTCATAATTGCGATCTGCATAGACATCTGACAGCCAGCTGCTCCACTCTACCAATTCAATACTTGCATCAATCTTGATCGCTTTTAATTGTTCCACAAGCACCTGTGCTGTGTCAATATGAGGCTGATAGTTACTTGGCACTGTGATGGTCATGGAAAAACCGTTTTCATACCCCGCTTCCTTCATCAGCTCTTTTGCTTTGTCCAGATCCTGATTATATACATCTGCAAGCTCTGGCATATAGTACTTGCCAAACGCAGGATACATCGAGCTTCCAATTTCCGTTCCCTTACCATCGAATGTCAGGTCAAAAATCTCCTGCTGGTTCACTGCATAGCACATCGCTTGACGTACCCTAACATCATCAAACGGCTTTACTGCATTGTTCAGATAAAGTGCCTGTACCAGATTCATCGTACCTTCATAAATATCAAATTGATCGTCCAGCTCATTAACCTGTGCCGAGGTCAGCCTCGCATACATATCGATGGAGCCACCGCGCAGATCCATCACAATCGTATCTGCATTCGGACATATCTTGAAAATTACATTTTCAATAAATGCAGGTGCACCCCAGTAATCGTCAAACCGTCTCACAACAAAGTTTTCCTGTGGAGAACGTGATACATACATATATGGTCCTGTACCGATTGGCTCCGTTTCGGAGCTTGTTTGATTGGCTGGCAAAATTGCTGTTGTCATGTAAGACAGAAAATCGTTGTTCGGTTCCGTTAGTACGATTTCAATTGTCCTTTCATCAGGCGTTTCAATACGCTCAATATTAGAATACGCCTCTACCAGTGGGTCTCCGTCTGTGGTATCGGCGCATTTTTCTATGCTGTATTTCACGTCCTCTACCGTAACGGGATTTCCATTGTGGAACTTGATGCCCTCTCTTAAGGTGAATGTAAATGTCTTCTCATCCTCTGATACTGCATATTCGCTCGCTACTGCAGGGATTAAATTACCATCTGAATCAGGCTTTACAAGGCCCTCATAAATGTTAAATAATACTTCCTTAGTTCCTGCCGCAACTGCAACGTGTGGGTCAAGACTGTCTTCCAGGTCCTGTGGAATACCTACCACAATCTGTGAAGAATCACTTGCCTTATCACCTGAGCATCCGCTCAGTGCAATAGTCAGTGTGAGTAACATCATCACCGCGAGAGCATGTTTCATGCTCTTTTTCATGTGTTATCTCCTCTTCTGAAAAATAATATAAAAATGGTGTATCGTATAATACCGTAATATTGTATACAATACACCACCTATTCGTCAAGTACTTTGTGAAAAAAAAATCAATCTTTCTATTCCAATACTTTCTTCAGCTCATCCATAAAGGTATTAATGTCCTTGAACTCTCTGTAAACAGAAGCAAATCTGACGTATGCAACCGCCTCCAGATCCTTCAGCTTGTTCATCACCAGTTCTCCAATTACAGCACTGGATACTTCCTTTTCCTCTCTGCTGAAAATATCTGTTTCTACTTCGTCAACCAACTGCGTGATCTGTGCCGCCGATATAGGTCTTTTGTGACATGCACGTAATACTCCTGCTTCGATTTTAGAGCGGTCATAGGTTTCTCTGTTAT
>CAZACC010000149.1:0-4364 GCA_964483545.1 uncultured Lachnospiraceae bacterium | reverse complement strand
TCACCGGACGTATTCTGTTTTTTTCCATTGACGTTTCACCCCGTTCTTATATGATATGCTTGCAAGCGCAATACTATGGTAAATAAGCCCATGTCACCACAATAGTGCACTGTCCATGATAACACAAACTCTCTCTTTAAGTCAATCATTATTTTTTATAGCTATTTTTCATAGCAAAACCTCGAGCACTTTCCTGTACTCGAGGTTTGTTATATGTTAGTCTCATACTTTTTACGATAAAGCCGTAAAACAGTTTTCGACTGCGAGCAAAACTGCTATGCAGTTTTATCTCACTACTTCAAAGTAACCTTTGCGCCTTCTGCTTCAAGCTTAGCCTTGATGTCCTCAGACTCAGCCTTAGATGCTGCTTCTTTAACCATCTTAGGAGCTGCGTCTACAAGATCCTTTGCTTCCTTTAATCCAAGACCTGTAGCTTCACGAACAACCTTGATTACCTTAACCTTGTTAGGACCAACTTCTGTCAACTCTACGTCGAACTCTGTCTTCTCTTCTGCCGCTGCGCCTGCATCTCCAGCTGCTGCTGCAACTACAACGCCTGCTGCTGCAGATACACCGAACTCTTCCTCACAAGCTTTTACTAAGTCATTTAACTCAAGAACTGTTAACTCTTTGATTGCATCAATTATTTCTGCTGATGTTAATTTAGCCATTTTTATTTACCTCCATTTGGTATGTTTGTTTGTTGTTTTGATTATTCTGCTGCAGGAGCTTCTCCTGAAGCGCCGCCTTTTTCAGCCAGCTGGTTCATGACACGTGCAAAATTGGTAATAGGTGACTGCATACTGCCAAGTAGCTTGGAGAGAAGTTCTTCTCTTGAAGGTATTTTTGCAATATCTTCCATTCCACTTGCATCATAGTAAATGCCTTCTACCACACCGCCTCTGACTTCCAGTGCAGGTGCTGTCTTTGCAAACTTTGCAAGAATTCTTGCAGGTGCTGTTGCATCATCTTTTGAGATGGCAATCGCATTCGGTCCTTCCAGATGTGGAAGCAGTGACTCGAAGTCAGTTCCCTTAAATGCGAAGTTCATCATGGTGTTCTTGTAAACCTTGTAGCTGATGCCTGCTGTACGAAGTTCTTTTCTTAAAGCTGTATCCTGTGCAACGGTCAGTCCGCGGTAATCTACCAAGACAACTGTCTGCGCATCTTTAATCTGCTCAGAAATCTCTTCTACAACTGGTTTTTTAAGTTCTACCTTAGCCATTTTCATTTCCTCCTTATTTATTTTTCGGAAAATTTCAATTAAAAAACCCTCCTCCGATGACGGAAGAGGGAATACTATCATTTTCATGAATAACTCTTCTTCCTCGGTAGGCGATATTGCTATACTTACGCCGCAATTGATATCTGCGGCACCTACTGTCTTCGGCATGGTCGATAACGACCTTCGTTAGAATAACACACATGCAACTATTCTGTCAACATCAAATTCGGCAATTCCAGCATGTCTGGCATGTCAACCTTCTTGGCTGGCGATGTATTCTGGCCGTTCTGTGTATTTTGATCCGTCCCTGACTTTGTTACATTGCCATCCTGATCGATCAGTGCATAGTTCGAGATGCCCTGCATATAGGAAAGGATCCTACTCCGATCTGACACATCAGCAATCCTTGTCGTAAAATCCTGTTGGATACACGGCAGGAAATTCAGTTCCTTAATCTTATGCTCTGAATCCAGTGTCACCTTAATCAAACATGTATCTAGAGTCTTGGAATTAAACCAGAAGTTTCCCAGGCTGTAGAATACAGGAACCTCATCAATATAATCAATGCCCTGCAGACAATGTGAATGATCACCAATGATCAGGTCTGCGCCAGCATCTACATAGGCCGCCGCTAAATCACGCTGACTGGCTTCTACTAGATCCGTGTTCTCGCTCCCCCAATGTACATAGACGATTACGAAATCACTGTTTTGCTCCGCTTCCTCGATCACTTTCAAGAATTTCTCTGGATTCAACGTCCTCAGCACTCCTGGAGTCGTTTCCGTCGCTTCTTTGGTGTCTGGATGGTCCAGGCGCTCGATCTGCGTTGCGGATACGATGGCCAACTTCTGATCATTAACCAGAAAATAAACCGGCTTCATGGCTTCTTCCAGATTCTTTCCCGCTCCCACAAACGGGATCTGTTCTTCATTCAAAATATCCACAGAATCTTCCAATGCCTCTGCGCCGTAATCATATGCATGATTGTTCGCAAGCGATACGACATCCACACCCATCTGTGTTAGAATCTTTACATTCTCAGGTTTTGCACGAAATGTGTAGGTCTTTTCCGCTGTTGGCGTTCCTCGGTTACTATACGGGAACTCATTATTGACCATGAAAATATCCACCTTCTGCATCTCCGCCATCAATTCCTCGGTTATACAGTCATAGATGCCATTCTTCCTTGATTTGAGTGTCGTCATATTGGAGAAATCATCATGAAAGCAGATGTCACCGCCAAATGCCAGTGTGACTATCTCCTGATCTGCAGTCTCCTTCGTATAGATCTTGTTAACAGGATCATATACTGTCTCTCTGACTGGTTCTGGTGTCGATGTTGGATCAGGAACTTTGGGCGTATTCGAATAGTCCTCAGTCTGGTAAACAATGACTGGGGGCTCTGGTGTCGGTGTTACTTCTGTATTCTTCTGATTTTGAAACGTGCACCCTGTTAGGAACAAGGTGCACGCTACAATAAAAATATGTCGTTTTTTCATTTTAGTATTTTGCTGTTGAAATCTTCACTCCAGGACCCATTGTTGTTGCCAGCGAAATGCTTCTTAGGTACTGACCCTTTAATGCGCTTGGTTTTGCCTTTACGATTGCTTCCATCAATGCATTGAAGTTGTCAGCCAGCTTCTCTTCCGAAAAAGAAACCTTTCCAAGCGGTGCATGGATAATGTTGGTCTTATCTAGTCTGTACTCAATCTTACCAGCTTTGATATCGTTAACAGCCTTGGTAACGTCCATTGTAACTGTACCTGCCTTTGGGTTTGGCATCAGACCCTTGGGTCCGAGCACCTTACCAAGACGTCCTACAACGCCCATCATGTCAGGTGTAGCAACTACTACGTCGAACTCCAGCCAACCTTCATTCTGAATCTTCGGGATGAGCTCATCTCCTCCAACGAAATCTGCTCCTGCTGCCTCTGCCTCTGCTACTTTATCACCCTTCGCAAATACAAGGACTCTGGTAACACGACCTGTACCGTGAGGTAACACAACCGCTCCACGGATCTGCTGCTCTGCATGTCTTCCATCGCAGCCTGTTCTTATGTGTAGCTCTACTGTTTCATCAAACTTTGCTGTAGCTGACTTCTTAACCAATGCAATCGCTTCTGCAGGTTCATACTGTGTAGCACGATCAATTAATTTTGCAGCCTCATTATATTTTTTACCATGTTTCATCTTCAGCTACCCCCTACTCTTCTACAGTAACGCCCATACTACGGGCTGTTCCTGCGATCATGCTCATTGCTGCTTCTACGCTTGCTGCATTCAGATCCGGCATCTTCGTCTCTGCGATCTCACGAAGCTTATCCTTAGATAATGTTGCTACCTTTGTCTTGTTCGGCACACCCGAACCGGATTTGATGTTGCATGCTTTCTTAATTAAAACAGCTGCGGGCGGAGTTTTGGTAACGAAGCTAAAACTTCTGTCTGCATATACTGTGATTACAACAGGGATGAGTACGTCACCCTTATCTGCTGTTCTTGCATTAAACTGCTTTGTGAAATCCACGATGTTCACGCCGTGCTGTCCAAGTGCTGGACCAACCGGTGGAGCCGGTGTTGCTTTGCCGGCAGGAATCTGCAGCTTAATATATCCTTCTACTTTCTTTGCCATAACGGCACCTCCTAAATAAAATGTGGTGGTGGCGGGAACAATTTCCCTCCCACTTAGTCAAGGGAGAGTTCTCGTGTGACGAGATACCCTTGAGATACTAAATCAGACCAAAGTCTGCTTTAAACTAATTCATACGATTGATCTCATCGAAACCAATCTCAACCGGTGTCTCACGCCCAAAGAGCTCGACATTGATCGTAGCGGTCTGCTTACCCATATCCATCCTCTGAACAACTCCGATTGTATCCTTCCAAACGCCAGCAATGACTGATACCGTATCGCCTTCCTTGAAGTTGATATATACGTTCTCAGTCTTAATACCCAGTGGCTTCATCTCGGCATCCGTAAGTGGTACCGGTTTACTTCCCGGACCTACAAAGCCTGTAACGCCTCTTGTATTTCTGACCACATACCATGTATCATCGTTCATGATCATATTGACTAGAACATATCCTGGAAACATCTTTTTCTGAACAGTTTTTCTGGCACCGTTCTTTAATTCCACTACAT
>CAZACC010000148.1:0-4383 GCA_964483545.1 uncultured Lachnospiraceae bacterium | reverse complement strand
TGAATGAAAGAATCCGGATGAACTTCGGAGCAGAGTATGGTATGACAATAGAGTCCGCCAAGGGAGAGGGAACTCGTGTTAAGATCGTGATTCCTGCAGAGCTGTTTGAGACGATGGGAGAGGAAGGCGAGAAGCATGAAGAGTAACAGAACCAATAAAGTTCATATTATAAATGTATTATTAATCGGACTTTTCTTATTCTGCCTGACAGGATGCAGTATGTTCAGCTCTGTGGTCGAAGAAGATTCTTCTGCTGAGATAGACAGTGATCTGATTGTAGTTGGCTTTTCACAGCTGGGCAGTGAGTCTTTGTGGAGGACAGCAAATACAGCATCAATACAGAAAGCATTGACGAAAGAGAATGGTTTTTTTCTTGTATTTAATAATGCAAGACAAAAGCAGGAGAATCAGATCAAGGCAATCCGTAGCTTTATATCCCAACGCGTAGATTATATCGTTTTTTCTCCTGTTAAAGAGGATGGATGGGAAACTGTACTGTTAGAAGCGAGAGAAGCAGGGATACCAGTCATACTGGCAGACCGTATGGTCAGTATAGAGGATAAATCGCTCTATACTACATGGGTAGGAACGGATATGCAGGAGGAAGGCGAGAAAGCTGGCAGATGGCTGGAAGAGTATATGCAGGCACACCAGCGAACAGACGAGGAAGAGATCAATATTGTTGTGCTACAGGGAACGCCTGGGGCAACTTCCCAGATTGGCAGAACCATTGGATTTAATACGATTGCAGATCGGCATGAGAACTGGAATATACTGGAACAGGTAAATGGTGATTTTACTACAGCTAAGGGTAAAGAAGTCATGCAGCTGCTTTTAAAAAAATATGATCATATAGATGTTGTTGTATCTCAAAATGATGATATGACATTTGGCGCAATCGAAGCAATACAGGAGGCTGGTCGGACAGTCGGTGTCAATGGAGAAATTACAATGATTTCATTTGATGCGGCACATGAAGCACTAGAAATGGTCGATCAGGGACTGATCAATGTAGATATAGAGTGCAACCCAGAACAGGGAGATAAGATTGCAGAGGTTATTTCAAAAATCGAACAGGGAGAAGAGATTGAAAAGGCATATGTGATAGAAGAGAATGTATTTACGCAAAAGAATGTGAAGGAATACCTAGGTACAAGAACATATTGATAGGAATAATAATAGATATACACTCAAGAGACTCTGTGCAATGACACAGAGTCTTTTTGTATGGTTTGTATAATATTATGTTTTAATCCTATGATTTTATATACAAAAATGAAGTTTTTTCATGGTAGAGCGAAGAAATTTGTATGTATTTTGTAAAATAAAATTGCTATGATAACTATCGTAGTGAGGGATATTATGAACATGCATCCCAATAATATTGGAACTGAGATGTTCCACAAAGTTTAAAGGAGGATATACAGAAATGAAAAAGAAGTTACTCAGTGTATTACTTAGTGTAGCTATGGTATCTGCATTACTTGCAGGCTGTGGTGCAAAGACAGAAACAGCAGCACCTGCAGCAGATGCAGCAGCACCTGCAGCAGAAGAAGCAGCACCTGAAGCAGAGGAAGCAGCTCCCGAAGCAGAAGCAAATGGCAAGACAGTTGGTGTAGCAATGCCGACACAGTCATCAGAGAGATGGATCAATGATGGTGCAGATATGAAAGAGCAGTTAGAGGCTCTTGGATATGCAGTAGATCTTCAGTACGCAGAAGATGATGTACAGGCGCAGGTATCACAGATCGAGAACCTGATCGCAAAGAACGTAAGTTGTCTTGTAATCGCAGCAGTTGACTCTTCAGCACTTGTTAATGTAGAGGCACAGGCAAAAGAAGCAGGCATCCCGATTATTGCTTACGATCGTCTTTTAATGGATACAGATGCAGTTTCTTATTACGCAACATTTGATAACAAGGGTGTTGGTACAGCAATTGCTACGTATGTAGAAGAGAACATGAAGCTTGCAACTGCAGAAGCAGATGGCAAATCATACACAGTAGAGTTATTCATGGGTTCACCTGATGATAACAACGCAGTATTCCTTTACAATGGTGTTATGGAAGTTCTTCAGCCTTACTTTGACAACGGCGTACTTGTTTGCGAGTCAGGCCAGATTGATTTCGAAAGCAACAACACACTTCGTTGGTCACAGGAAACAGCTCAGCAGAGATGTGAGAATATCTTAACAGCTAACTATGCAGACAAGAAGCTTGATATCGCTATCACAGCTTATGACGGACTTGCATACGGCGTTCGTTCAGCTCTTGAAGGTGCCGGCTATGTAGTAGGCGAAGACTGGCCGTTAATCACAGGTCAGGATGCTGAGACAATGGCATGCAAGAACATCCTTTCAGGTCATCAGACAATGTCTATCTGCAAGGATACAAGCTTATTGGCTTCTAAGTGTGTAACAATGGTTCAGGCAGTTCTGCAGGGTACAGAGCCTGAAATCAACGATACAGAGCAGTACAACAACAACGTAAAAACAGTTCCTTCATACCTTTGCACACCTGTACCTGTAGATGCAAGCAATCTGGAAGAAGTAATTGTAAATGGCGGTATCCACACAGCAGCTGATATCGGATTATAAGAATCGGCAGCAGAAAATCTAAAGTACTAAGGGGCGGCGGCGTTAGCCGCCGCTTTTTCAAACAAAAACACTGACACGAAATAAGAGAAGGAGATGAGAGTAGATGTCTGATATTATTCTGGAAATGAACCACATTACCAAAGAGTTCTCGGGCGTAAAAGCGTTGGATGATGTAACATTCAAGGTAAACCGTGGTGAAATCCATGCGCTCTGTGGGGAGAACGGAGCAGGGAAATCTACGCTGATGAATGTTCTTTCCGGTGTATATCCGTATGGGGAATACAGTGGGGATATTGTTTACAACGGAGAAATCAGTAAGTTCCATAAGATCAAGGATAGCGAAGAAAAAGGTATCGTTATCATCCATCAGGAATTGGCGCTCAGCCCGTTTCTATCGATTGCAGAAAATGTATTCATAGGAAATGAGCAGACACAGATGAAGGGTGTCATTAACTGGACAGAAACTAGAAGCAAAGCAAAAGAAGTGCTGGCCAAAGTAGGTCTCGAGAACGAAGACATCAATGCACCGATTAATTCACTGGGTGTAGGAAAGCAGCAACTGATCGAGATTGCCAAGGCTATGGCAAAAAAGGTAGAACTGCTGATTCTAGATGAGCCTACAGCAGCACTGAATGATGAAGAAAGTAAGAAGCTACTTGATATTATGCTGGATTTGAAAAAGCATGGTATCACTTGTATCATTATATCACATAAATTAAACGAACTAAGCTATGTATCAGATGCAATTACCGTTATTCGAGACGGCAAGACGATAGAGACTCTGGTCAAGGGAGTAGATGATTTTTCAGAGGATCGTATCATCAAAGGTATGGTTGGCCGGGAACTCACGAACCGGTATCCAAGCAGAAAGGGAGAGGACTGTCCGATCGGTGATGTCATCATGGAAGTGAATCACTGGAATGTATTTCATCCAGATGATGCTGAAAGACAGATGCTCAAGGATATATCCATCAATGTTCGTGCGGGCGAGGTAGTTGGACTGGCAGGACTGATGGGGGCAGGGCGTACAGAGTTTGCCATGAGTATATTCGGAAGAGAGTATGGACAGAAGATATCCGGTGAGATCAAGATGCACGGAAAACCGATACATATCAAGAATGTAAAGGATGCCATCGATCATAAGATATCTTATACATCAGAGGACAGAAAGACATATGGTCTAGTCCTGATTGATGATATCAAGCATAATATGACCATGGCAGCATTGCGGACCTACTTCTCAAAGAAGGGTGTTGTTGACAGCAATGAGGAAATTGTTAAGTCAGAAGAATATAAAAAGAGAATCAATGTCAAAGCAACCTCTATCAATCAGACAATCGGTTCTTTATCAGGCGGTAACCAGCAGAAGGTGGTACTTGCCAAGTGGATGCTGACGCAACCGGATGTACTGATTTTAGATGAGCCTACACGTGGTATTGACGTAGGAGCAAAGTATGAGATTTATTGTGCAATCAATGAACTGGCCAAGTCAGGAAAAGCAGTCATCGTTATTTCTTCAGAAATGCCTGAACTGATCGGAATTTGTGACAGAATCTATGTCATCAATGAAGGTGAAATCGCAGGCGAGTTATCAAAAGAAGAAGTTTCACAAGAAAAGATCATGAGTTGCATCATGGCTCACAATAGAAAGTAGAGGAGGAAAATAGAGATGAACACAAAAAAAGTAAATAATATTGATTTGAAGCAATATGGAATGTTTCTCGCATTGATTGCAATTTTTATTCTATTTAATATATTATCAAAAGGTGCAAATGCAACTCCTGTTA
>CAZACC010000147.1:0-4401 GCA_964483545.1 uncultured Lachnospiraceae bacterium | reverse complement strand
AAATTTAATATGGTCATGTTTACATTTATTCTCTGCAATGGTACAATACCAAGAGGCGAAATGCGCCAGAATGGTGCAAGTCAATTAAGGATGAGGTGTATTACATGAATAAATTTTTAAATCGTTTAGAGCAGAAAATCGGGCGATATGCCATCCATAATCTTTCTCTTTATATCATAGGAGGGTATGCAATTGGCTATGTGATGCAGATATTTTCAGAGCCTATCACGAACTGGCTCAGTCTGAATCCATATGAGATCCTGCATGGACAAATCTGGAGACTCGTTACATGGATGCTAATTCCACCCAGTGGTTATAATATTATATTTCTAGTAATCATGCTATATTTCTATTATTCGCTCGGAACAACGCTGGAGAGGACATGGGGAGCGTTCCGGTATAATGTGTATATTTTGTCAGGTATGCTGTTTACGGTCATCGGTGCATTTGTATTGTACCTTGTTCGAACAGGAATGGACCCGAATCCAGCCAATGCATATGGATACGGAATGATCATCAGCTTGATGTTTTCCACCTATTATGTCAATATGTCTATATTCCTTGCATTTGCCGCCAATTATCCTGATATGCAGGTTATGTTCTGGTTTATTATCCCGATCAAAATCAAATGGATGGCCTATGTATATGTTGCAATGCTTGCATTTAACTTTCTTACGGGCGGAGCAGAGATCAGAGTGGCCATTGTAGCTTCATTACTGAATTTTATCCTGTTTTTCCTTTCGACACGCAATTTGAAGCGGATTACTCCAAAAGAAATCCACCGGAAAAAGGTATATCACCAGCAGGTGAACCGTGCGCGAACCGTGACGAAGCATAAATGTGCAATCTGTGGCAGGACGGAAGAGGAGGATCCCACACTTGAATTTAGGTTTTGTTCCAAGTGCAATGGAAATTATGAGTATTGCCAGGATCATCTATTTAGCCATAAACATGTAAAGTAAAATCAATACAGAAAAGAGAGGCATAGCAATGAGTTTATCAAATATGGAAGCATATGAACTGATAGAGGAAAGAGATGTTCAGGACCTCAATTCCAGAGGATACCTGATGCGTCATAGAAAAACAGGAGCCAATGTACTGTTGTTGTCAAATGATGATCGTAATAAGGTGTTTTCCATCGGGTTCAGAACCCCACCATATGACAGTACTGGATTGCCACATATTCTGGAGCATTCTGTACTGTGTGGTTCGAAGAATTTTCCGGCAAAGGATCCGTTCGTAGAGCTCGCAAAGGGCTCTCTGAATACATTTCTGAATGCAATGACCTTTCCAGACAAGACGGTATATCCGGTAGCCAGCTGCAATGACAAGGACTTTCAAAATCTGATGCATGTCTATTTGGATGCAGTGTTCTATCCGAATATCTATCAAAGAGAAGAGATCTTCCGACAGGAGGGCTGGCACTATGAAATAGAGGATGAGAAAGCACCTATCGAAATCAATGGTGTTGTATATAATGAAATGAAGGGAGCCTTTTCTTCACCAGATGATATGCTGGACAGAGAGGTGTTTAATACACTATTTCCAGATACAGCATATTCCTTTGAGTCTGGCGGAGACCCTGCTGACATTCCAAATCTGACTTATGAGAAATTTTTGGAGTTTCATAGGACATATTATCATCCATCTAACTCTTACATTTACCTCTATGGTGATTTGAACATGGAAGAGAAGCTGAGCTGGATAGACCAGGAGTATTTGAGCAGCTTTGACAGAATTCAAACCGACTCTTCTATAGGTCTGCAGAAGGGATTTTCAGAAATTGTCACAAAAACAAAAGAGTATTCGATCACAAATGAGGAGCCTTTGGAGGATAATACTTATTTATCCTATAATCTTGTCATTGATACAAGTCTGAATCGTGAACTCTATCTGGCCTTTCAGATCATAGAGTATGCACTTTTGGCTGCACCAGGAGCCCCACTGAAGCAGGCACTTCTGGATAGGAAAATTGGTAAGGATATCATGAGCACCTATGAGAATGGCGTATATCAGCCGTATTTTTCGGTGATAGCCAAGAATGCGAATCGGTCAGATTTGAATGCATTTCTTGACACCATTCGTGAAGTACTGCAGGATATCGTCAAGAATGGTATGGATCAAAAGGCATTGCTAGCCGGCATTAATTATTATGAGTTCCGATATAGAGAAGCTGATTATGGTTCCTATCCAAAAGGGCTGATGTACGGACTGCAGGCATATGACAGCTGGCTATATGATGAGACAAAGCCGTTTATGCACATTGAAGAGTTAGAGACATTTGCGTTTATTAAGGGCAAGGTAGACAGTGGGTATTTTGAAGAGCTGGTACAAAAGTATTTGATTGATAATACACATGGATCTATTGTCATTGTGGAGCCTAAAAGAGGATTGACTGCGGAACTGGATCAAAAGGAAGCAGAACGGTTGGCCGCATACAAAGCAAGTTTGTCAGCAGATGAAATCAAACAAATGGTGCTGCAGACGGAGAATCTGATTCGCTATCAGGAGGAGCCTAGCACAAAAGAGGAGCTGGAGACGATTCCACTGCTGCAGAGAGAAGATATAGATACGAAGGCTCAGCCTTTTATATTATTAGAAAAGCATATTGATGATACGCTTGTATTACAGCACAATCTGTTTACAAACGGAATTGGATATCTGAATCTACTGTTTGAGGCGAAGCATGTGCCTTATGAATTGATATCTTATATGGGGATCTTGAAGAGTGTACTTGGCTTTATCAGTACAGAACACTATAGCTATGGTGATTTGTTTAATGAAATCAATTTGAACAGTGGCGGTATCAGTGCAGTTGTGACATCCTACGCAGATGCCAGGAAGGATGACGCCTATCAGCTTAAATTTGAGCTTCGTGCCAAGGTACTCTATGGCAAGCTGGACTTTGCATTCCAAATGATCAATGAGATTCTTTTTACATCAGATTTTACGGATGAAAAGAGATTATATGAGATTCTTGCCATGCTGAAAAGCCGGCTTCAGATGAGCATGACCTCATCAGGTCACTCTACAGCGGCACTGAGGGCTTTGTCTTACTGCTCTCAGACTGCAAAGCTGTCAGATTTGATGAGTGGACTGGAATTCTATCGATTGGTTGATCGTCTGGAAAGTCATTTTGAGGAAGAGAAGACAGATTTGATCACTAAGCTACAGAAGCTGATGAACTATATTTTCAGACCGGAAAACCTGATGGTAGACTATACAGCAAATGATGAGGGTTATGCCAAACTGGAACGTGAGATAGAGCCGTTTAAGAAACAGTTATATACAGAGCTGGTTGTGGCTGAAGACTATGTGATTGCCACAGAAAAGAAAAATGAAGGGTTTAAGACATCCTCCAAGGTACAGTATGTGGCGGTGGCAGGAAACTATAAAAAAGCAGGATTGTCATATACGGGAGCACTTAAGGTTATGAAGGTGATTCTGGGATATGATTATCTATGGAATAACGTGCGCGTCAAGGGCGGTGCCTACGGTTGTATGAATTCTTTTTCTAAGGTTGGAGATTCTTATTTCGTATCATACAGAGATCCGAATCTGGAAAAGACGCTGGAGATTTATCAAGGCGCAGTTGAGTATCTGAAGCATTTTGTGGCGGATGAGAGAACAATGACCAAGTATGTGATCGGTGCAGTCAGTGATTTGGACCTTCCGCTTAGCCCGTCAGCAGAGGGGAGAAGGGCGCTGATAGCCTATTTGGCACATGAAACCTATGAGGACATCCAAAGAGAAAGAGATGAAGTTTTGTCTGTCAGTGAAGAGAAGATCAAGAGTCTTGTCGGTCATGTGGAGGCAATGCTCTCGCAGGATATGCTTTGTGTCCTGGGAGGAGAAGAAAAGATAGAGGAACAGAAAACACTATTTTCAAACACAGAGAATTTATTTTAGGCGTATGCCAAAAGGAGAGGCTTATGAGAAAAGGGATTGTAATGAGCGTACTGGCAGTCATGATATTGCTGGGGGGCTGTGGAAGTAAGGCAGCGTATTCCACTGGCTATCTATCAGAGGAAGCGGCACCAGCTGCAGAGCCGATGTATCAATATGCTTCGGATGATGTCTATACATCTGAGCCATATAATAGAAACGGAGTAGAGGAAGTGGCAGCGGCAGAGGAAGATGGCAGCGGCGAGTCTGTTTTGGTTTCAGACAATAGAAAGCTGATTAAAAATGTGGATATCAGTGCTGAGACGGAGAACATGAAGGAAATGCTTCAGAATGTCAACGACAGGATAGCAGAGTACGGTGGATATGCTGAATATGCATCTGTTTATGCAGGCTATGCAAATATCAGAGCACGTATTCCGAGTGACCGGCTGGATGCCTTTGTAAGCAATGTGGCTGAAATGTCAAATGTGACAAATAAAACGGAGTCAGCAGAGG
>CAZACC010000146.1:0-4498 GCA_964483545.1 uncultured Lachnospiraceae bacterium | reverse complement strand
TACTGCACAGATCAGCAGTTGCATCTGTTGCAAATACCTGTCCTCTGAACCCTCTGGCATACAACCATGGTATCATTCCTGAATGGTCAATATGAGCATGGGTCAGAAATACATAATCAATCAACGCCTCATCTACAGGAATATCTATGTTTTCATAAAGATTCTGTCCCTGTTCCATACCACAGTCAATCAGAATATGCTTCTTACAGGCATAGAGATAATGACAGCTTCCAGTTACTTCATGTGCCGCTCCTACAAATGTCAGTTTCATTCAAAAACCCCCCGTTTTCTTATTGTTTGATTCAATCTCAATACAAGCTAAATTCTTTTGTCTTGATTGTATGCATGATGTCAACCAGTTCCATTGGTGACTGTATCACGTAATCAGGCTCCTCTACCGTCCCAAACCCATATGCTGCAAATACAATTGGCACCTCCGCTTTTTTACATGCATCGGCATCCATCTGCGTATCACCTACATAAACCGTCTTTTCAAGACCATTTCTCTCCATAATCAGTCTGATGTTGTCTGCCTTCAGCAATCCTGTATCTCCTGGGCATGTATAATCTATAAAATATTTGCCAAAACCAGTTGCCTCAAAAACAGTCTCTATATACCCTTTCTGGCAGTTGCTAACAATAAAAAGCCTATATTCCTTTGAAAGCTCGTCAAGCATTTCCTGAAAACCCTCGTATACTGTTCCAGACTCTCTCTTCAAATAGGTCTCTTCATTTTCAAAACAAAACGGCGCAAACTCTGCTCTCTTTTCAGGTGATACATCAGGAAACAATGCCTCAATGATCTCGTCCATCGGTTTTCCGAAAAGAGATTTCAGTTCATCCGCCGTAATATTTCTGTTTGGCATCCCTGCCTTGCTTGCTGCATCATTCCAAGCCTTCTCTACAACTCCAGTAGAGTCCCAAATCGTTCCGTCTACGTCAAAAATAATGCTGTCTGTCATGATTACTTTACTCTCCAAATTTTGATTCTTTTCTGCTTCTAAGTAGTATACCATGTTTTTAGCCCCCTTACCACCTCTTTGTTGCCTGCACCAAAATACGTGAACCAAAATACGGCTCTGACACAATTGTCAGAACCGTATGAATATTGTTTATTTGATTAAGCGATAGACGAGACTCGAACTCGCGACCTCCACCTTGGCAAGGTGGCGTACTACCAACTGTACTACTATCGCATTTGCTTGTCTGAATGGTTCTCTCAGTCAAGACAAGTTATAATATACTATATGAAAAATGATTTGTCAATGCCTTTTCTCATCTTTTTGCCATCTTTTTTCCGTCTTTTTTTCGTCTTGTTACCCATCTATTTCCGTCTGTTCCGATGCCGTTTTTCTCGGGTGTAAACGATCCCGATCGTAGTCAGTATCACGCCTACCAGCAATGCTCCGACTACGATTACACTAATCTTCCACGCCGGCATCAGGCTTCCTGTCACAGCCTCAGATGTAGGCTGCGAGGCTGCTGCCTGTTCATTCATGACGCTCTCCAGCTGATCGCCCCATAAAGTATCTGCTGAGTCACTTTCTAGTTCAGATTCATCATTCTGGCTGCTCGCCGCTGTTGAGTTCGTCGTACCATCCTGACCACCTGCTGCTCCTAAACCCACTGTATCTTGATTGGTCTTGCTCTGATTTACTGCCGTCTGTCTGCCTACTGTGCTCTGATCTACTGTCTGTCCGTTGGCTATACCACTCTGGCTGCTCGCTACGTCCTGTCCAGCCGCTGATACATCTTCCGTCTTCTCCGCAATCGATTTGCCAGCATCCATCTTCACCGCAACAGGGGTACTGATTGTATCCAACTCGTAATTATTATAAACTCTGACTAGCATATTCACTGTGTTTCCTGCAGGTACGCTGACCGTTTCTGTATGTGATTTCTGACTGCCCCACAATGAGAGCGGCGCATAGGTCAGACCACCATCTGTACTATAGGTACAGTACATCAACTTACTCTCTGGCTCCGAAGCCGTCACTGTATAGGTGACAGTTTGATCTGCTGCATTTGTTTCATCTATATTCACCGTTACATTGGCAGGCGGTGTCAGATCCGGCATCATAGTTCCCGATGGAACCGCTACGTTAACCGTCGGAGAGACATCTGCCTTGGTCAGTCCCTTCTGCAGTCCATAATACTGTGCAACAGCTGTTGCATCCCCTATCCCGAGTTGCTGCCACGCAGATGCATGACCAATCCTGTTCCAGTCTATGTTATGATCAATATATCCATGTTCCACTATGATTGTTGGTACATTATGATTGACACCATGACGGATGATTCCATAATAATCCGTTCCTGCTTTTCCGATGCGTGTCTTGCATCCCTTATCAGCTGCGCCCGATGCACTCAGCTGTTTAAGCATGCAGGATCCAATGCCCTTTCCTGTTGCATAATGTTGTCCAAATGCTGATGTAAATATCTCAGCCCCATAATAATTATGCTCAGCAGATGCATTATAATGAATACTAATCAACGCATCTGCCCCGACACTTGCCGCAAATAAAGAACGCGCTTCCAGAGTCATAGGTTGGTCTATACTGCGCGTTAAATAAACCGTCACATTCCCATACTGTTCTAATTCATTTTTCATGGCAGTTGCTGTTATGAGTGTCAAATCCTTTTCCAGAACTCCGTTATATCTAGCACCTAGCTCCTGCTCATCTGTCGTTCCTGGACCACCGTGCCCTGGATCAATCACGATTACAATATTAGACTTAGCCGCAACATCCTGACACAGGATACCCAGTGGATCGCAGACCAGTATCAGCAAAGCACAAAAGAAAGCTGCACATTTTTTCATCCGTCAGTATACTCCTTACCATTTCTCCACCATATACTTTAAAATACAAATTCTATCATCATTCTACTAGAATAATTGTAAAAGTCAATATAACGATACACGCAAAATGAGGATTCTGAAATTTATCTTCTCTCAGAATCCTCATTTCTGTTGTACTTCTTCTAACGCGTCCATTGGACTATACCTACTCTTTCCGTCTTTCGTATCGCGGTTACATTGCAATCTATCTGCAATCCTTCCTGTGTCATGCTTCTTATTTCTAAATTGACACCTTACTTACCATTCTTCTACCCAGTACTTTGATTTCTTCTTATGTACCTCGGACTCTTTTCATTCGTACCCTTGACGTTCGGTCATCGATTGTATCCTCGATCTCTTCCGACTTTTCCGTCTTCTGTACGCCCAATGATTATACATTGTTTTTTCCTATGTACTCTCGATAGACGGTACTACTCACTTCAGTAATCGTACTTCGAGTCTCATGAACTGTACTTCCGACCTTTCCATCTTCTGTACTTTGGATCATCACATGGAGGTGATATTCTTTTCTGCCCTCTCGGTTGACCAATGCTTCGGTGCCGATTAGTCCTTCATAAATATCTACTTGTCCATCGCCCGATACATCTGGGATACTTCGTCCTTAGTACTCATTACAGATTCATCTTCTGTACTTTGACCCTCATCTTTCGTACTTCATTTACTTCTTTCGTACCTTAAATCTTGCACTGCGTAACCTGATACTACTCAACTCGATTAATACTTGGGATATTTCTTTAAGTTTTTGGTGGACTATACCTCCTTTGCTTAAATTCAATACCTATGTATTACTCATCAGTCTTGATATAAAGTGCATATCTAACTGTTAAATTTATTATAATCTATCTCTTTTCAATTGTCAACACATTTTATAGAATATTTATAAATAAACTATTTATAAATGAATATGAAAACGAATTGGTTTGAATTTACAGTCAATTTGTGGCTATTCACCTACATATTCCTGCACATTCTGCATTAAATGAGGATGAAATTCTATGATATCTGTTGTATACTCTTATTAACAGATATTTTATTACTAACCATATAAGGAGGTCATGATCATGTCACCCAAACAAGAAGCCTATGAAACCCAAGCAAAAACCATTATTAAAAACCTGAAGAAAAGAAATATAGAGGGATACTACTTTCCCGATGTAAAGTCCTGTGTAGAGCATGTTCTCAGCATGATACCAGAAGGAAGCACTGTTACAAACGGTGGTTCTGTCACTAATCAGGAAATCGGAATCATGGAAGCTATTTCATCTGGACAATATCAGTTCATCGATCGGATGGCACCAAAGACTCCAGCTGAGAAGAAAGAAACCTATGCCAAGATCGTTTCGGCAGATTACTTCTTTATGAGTACCAATGCCATCACACTGGATGGTGAACTGATCAATATAGACGGAGCCGGTAACCGCGTTGCCTGTCTGATCCACGGACCAGAGCACGTCATGGTTGTGGCTGGCATGAACAAGGTCGTCAGCGACGTTGATAGTGGAATCAGCCGAGTACATAATATGGCAGCTGTTCCGAATGTAAAAAGACTCAACAAAAAGACACCTTGCCATGAGACAGGTGTCTGTGCTGACTGTCTGTCACCAGACTGCATCTGCAATCATACTGTCATTACCAGAC
>CAZACC010000145.1:0-4513 GCA_964483545.1 uncultured Lachnospiraceae bacterium | reverse complement strand
GACAGGGTGTTATTTCTGACTATACCGTAACCGAGAAGATGCTGAAGTATTTTATTCAAAAGGCAATTGGTAAAAAGACCTTCAGAAAGCCGCGTATCAGTGTTTGTGTACCAAGTGGTGTTACTGAGGTTGAAAAGAAAGCGGTTGAGGATGCTACCTATCAGGCAGGTGCCAGAGAAGTGACAATCATAGAGGAACCGATTGCAGCAGCAATCGGAGCTGGCATTGATATCAGTAAGCCATGCGGAAATATGATCGTTGATATCGGTGGTGGTACAACAGATATCGCAGTCATTTCATTAGGCGGCACTGTAGTCAGTACATCGATTAAAATTGCTGGTGATGATTTTGATGAGGCAATTGTACGTTACATGCGTAAGAAACACAATCTTTTGATAGGTGAAAGAACAGCAGAGGATCTGAAAATCAAGATTGGTACTGCATTTAAGAGACCTGAAGTGGATTATTTAGATGTCAGAGGTCGTAATCTGGTAACTGGTCTTCCAAGAACGGTTAAGGTATCTTCGGAAGAGACAGAAGAGGCACTGCGTGAGACGACGTCACAGATTGTTGAAGCCATCCACAGCGTTCTTGAAAGAACGCCGCCCGAACTGGCAGCCGATATTGCTGACAGAGGTATTGTATTAACTGGGGGAGGCAGCCTGTTAAGAGGACTGGAAGATTTGATTGCATATAAAACAGGTATCAATACGATGACTGCTGAGGATCCCATGACGGCAGTTGCGATTGGTACTGGTAAGTTCGTGGAGTTCCTTGCAGGGTACAAGTCTGATGTGGGCTGATAAAGCATAAGAAGTATCCAGAGAAAGTATAATTATCACACAGCCTAAAGGTTTATTAGGGTTGTGTCGATATTCAGTGTATAGGTGGGGTCAAAAAGTCTGTGATTTTTTGACTGCCACGTGCTTGATGAGAAAACACGTGGCTGGTACATGGAAGTACCATATTGTGCATAATTAGTGAGAGTAGGTGACAAATATGGTAAAGGGTCTGTATACGGCCTATACGGGTATGATCAATGAACAGAACAGGATGGATATCCTGACGAACAATCTGGCCAATTCGGCTACGACTGGCTTTAAGAAGGAAGGCGCTACTTCAGAGGCGTTTTCAGATGTTCTTGCGTATAGAATCAAGGACACTTCAGAAGCCAATATTCCCAAGGCATTAGGATATATGAATATGGGAGTCAAGATCGGTGAGAATTATACCGATTATTCGCAAGGCGCATTTCAGGGTACAGATAATACCTTTGATTTGGCTTTGGCGGGAGATGGGTTTTTTAATGTAGAGTTTACTTCAAAAGCTGGAGAGACGAAGACAATGTATACCAGAGATGGAAATTTCACATTAACAGCAGCAGGTCAGCTGGTTAATAAAAACGGGGATTTTCTTCTGGATACAAATGGTAATCACATTACATTGGATCCGCTCATTGAAACGAGAATCGAGCGAAACGGCGGAATATATCAAAATGGCGCTTTAGTGACAACGATACAGGTATCTGATTTCGAAGATTACAACTATCTAGAAAAATATGGAGAGAATTATTTGCAGACGGTAGAGGGTGCAACGGAGATTGCTTCTGATGCAACTGTTCGTTCAGGATATCTGGAGGCATCAAATGTACAGGTGGTTTCTGAAATGGTAGAGATGATCAGTGTGACTAGAGCTTATGAGACAAATCAGAAGATTGTACAGGCAATGGATTCCACCTTGGAGGTTGCAGTGAATCAGGTTGGTAAAATTTAAGTGAGGTGACGTAAATGGTAAGAGCATTATGGTCTGCAGCGACAGGTATGATCGCACAGCAAAATAACGTAGATACAATTGCAAATAATCTGGCAAATGTCAATACAACAGGTTATAAAACCGAGACAAATGAGTTTAAATCTTTACTTTATCAAACCATTCAGACCAAAACTACGACGGCAAATGGAGATCAGAAGCCAGTTGGCGCACAGGTCGGACTTGGGGTTCGTAATGCTGCAATTACATCTCAGTTCACACAGGGATCTTTGCTTGCTTCGGAAAGTCCTACTGCACTTGCTATTAATGGTAAAGGCTTTTTTGCAGTGCAGGGAGAGGATGGAAATGTTTATTATACGAGAAACGGTAATTTTCATTGGGCAATTGGGAATGGCAATATCATGACACTCACAGATTCAGAGGGACATGCTGTCAAGAGTACAACGGGGGCAAATATTGTGCTGCCAGCAAATTATACGGCAAATAAGGTGGAGATTGATAATGAAGGAAGGATCATGTACCCGAATGCGCAGAACAACCTCGTACAGGTAGGCGCACTGCAGGTAGGTTTGTATCAATTTCAGAACCCAGCAGGTCTAGATAAGACTGGAGACAGTATGTTTGCAGTCACACCTGCATCCGGAGTAGCTCTCAACGAGGCAACCAACGCAGCGGTGACCAAGAGTGAGATTCGTCAGGGATACTTGGAGGGCTCAAATGTTCAGGTAGCAGATGAAATGGTTAATCTGATTGTTGCGCAGCGAGCGTACGAAATGAATTCAAAAGCAATCCAGGCGGCAGACGAAATGATGAGTCAAGCAAACCAACTTAGACGATAAGGAGGATACTCAATGGATATCAATACTTTGTATAATCAATATTTAACTGATACAACTGCTTCAAATGCAAAAAAAACAGGGATCAATCAGACACTGGACAAAGACATGACCAGTGCGACAGACGATGAACTGATGAGTGTATGCAAAGAATTTGAGGCATATTTCCTCGAACAAATTTTTAAAGGCATGAAGGATACAGTATTACCCGCTGAAGAAGACACATCCATGACCATGGCAGATTACTTTGAAGACAACATGTACCAACAATATGCTAAAGATGCTTCAGATCAAGGTGATTACGGTATAGCACAGATGTTGTATGAACAGATGAAACGCAATTACGATTTATAGAACAAGGAATACACGTTGCATATTGGAGCCTAGTATGGAAGTTATAGCCGGTTTTGTGGAACATATCATTTATCGAAATGCCGATAACGGCTATACGGTCATGGAGGTAGCAGCAGAGGGTGAGGAGATTACCTGTGTTGGTTCTTTGCGCATGATTGACGAGGGCGAGTTTATAGAAGCAGTCGGAGAATATGTCAGTCACCAGGTATATGGAGAACAGTTTTCCATCAGCAAGTATGAAATTAAGGTTCCTGAAGATAGTCAGTCCATAGAAAGATATCTGGGATCAGGTGCCATCAAAGGTCTGGGGGCTGCGCTGGCAGGCAGGATTGTCAAAAAGTTTGGAGAGGATACCTTTCGTATCATCGAGGAGGAACCCGAACGACTTTCAGAAGTGAAAGGGATCAGTGAAAAAAAAGCAAGAGAAATAGCAATGCAGGCGATCGAAAAACAGGATATTCGCAAAGCAATGATTTTTTTACAGCAATATGGAATATCAAATGCATTGGCTGTTAAGATTTACGAAAAGTATGGAATGGATACATACCGAACCATAAATGAGAATCCGTACCAGCTAGCCGAGGATATTCAAGGAGTAGGTTTTAAAATTGCAGACGAAATTGCGGGCAAGGTTGGAATTCATACAGATTCGGATTATCGAATCAGAAGCGGTATATTGTATACATTATTACTCGCAGCAGGAGAAGGACATACTTATCTTCTGAAAGACGAACTGCTTCGACGTGCAGAGACGATTTTGCAGATTAAACAGGAATATATAGAGAACCAGCTCATCAATTTGATGATGGATAAAAAGGTAGTACTCAAACAGACCGGTGATTTGACAGCGGTTTTTTCTATGAATTTTTACTACTTGGAACTAAATTGTGCAAAGATGCTCCATGACTTGAATGTGGCATCAGATGAAAAGGAAAATGATATAGACCAGAAACTCACAAGACTGGAGGAAAGGTCGGAAATATCGCTTGAGGGACTTCAGAGAGATGCTGTTGTGGGAGCTGTAAAAAACGGTGTATTTGTGATCACCGGAGGTCCAGGCACGGGTAAGACCACGACGATCAATATGATTATTAAGTACTTTGCTGCAGAGGGAATGGATATTTTACTAGCAGCACCGACAGGCAGAGCGGCAAAACGAATGACAGAAACGACAGGTTATGAAGCGAGAACCATACACCGCCTGTTGGAGATCAATGGTGGGGCAGATCAAGAAAGCTCACTTGCATTTGAACGAAATGAAAGTAATCCCCTTGAAGCAGATGCTATTATTATTGATGAGATGTCAATGGTGGATATCTCTCTGTTTTCAGCATTGTTGAAAGCAATTTCTGTCGGAACACGGCTGATCATGGTAGGTGATATCAACCAGCTACCGTCAGTCGGACCAGGAGCGGTACTGAAGGATGTGATTGAATCAGGTGTATTTCCAGTGGTTATGCTCAAGAAAATATTTCGACAGGCGAGTACAAGCGACATTGTTGTGAATGCACACCGGATCAATCAGGGCGAACATCCGGTCATGGATAATAAAA